>CAVDQW010000001.1:0-2873 GCA_963610995.1 bacterium
CAAGGCCGCGACGGGCGAGCCGGTCCGCGAGTGCCTCAACTGCAACAAGGGCTGCGTCGACGCGATCCAGAACCGCCGCTACATCTCGTGCGTGCTCAACGCCGAGAACGGCGACGAGGCAACCACGCGCGTGAAGCCCGGCGACGGTCCCAAGAAGGTGGCCGTTATCGGCGGCGGCGTCGCCGGACTCGAGGCCGCGCGCGTCTGCGCGCTGCGCAGCTACGATGTTGTCCTGTACGAGGCGGGCGATAGGCTCGGCGGCCAGGTCAACCTCGCCGCCGCCCCTCCGCGCAAGTCGGAGATCCTGCGCGCCGTCTCCTATTACGAGAAGGTTCTCCCGCGCCTCGGCGTAAAGATCGAGCTCAACCACAAAGCGGGGGCCGATGAAGCCAACGCCGCGGACGCCGCCATTATCGCCGTGGGCGCGCGCGACTTCACGCTGCCGGTTCCCGGCGCCGATTCCCCCAAGGTCGTTTCCTCGTGGGACGTTCTTTCCGGCGCGGCCAAGGTCGGCGGCAAGGTCGCCGTTATCGGCGGCGGCCTCGTCGGCACCGAGACCGCGGAGTTCTGCTTGCGCGAGGGCTGCGAAGTCGCGATCGTCGAGATGACGGACAAGATCGCGGCGGGGGAGTCCGCCACCATCCTTCCCACGATCATGGCCGAGTTCGCCGACAAGGGCGTGGACCAGCTCGTCAACACTAAGGTGAGCGCTATAACGGATGCCGGCGTCGAGGCCGTTTGCGGGGACGAGGCGGTGAACATCCCGTGCGACTACGTCGTCATGGCCGTCGGCTCAAAGGCGGTGCCCTTCGACGCCGAGGGTGTGAAGGTTCCGGTGGCGTTCGTGGGCGATTGCTCGGGCGACAGCACCTCGGATGTCGCAAGCGCCGTCCGATCGGCGTATGCCGCCGCCAACGCTATTTAAGGCTCGACGTCGCGCCGTTCGCCTTATTTGGCCGTTTCGCTCCTTCTCGTTCTTTGCACTCTGCGTCGCTTCGCGCCCCGACTTTTTTGCAAGGTCGGGGCGCGACTTGCAACAAGCCGCAGCTTGGGACATGATTTAGCTAAAAAGAAGCACCGTATTCGAGGAGGGCATATGCCGGGCAAGCGCGAGGGTGTCATCAGCTGGGACGAGTTCTTCATGAGGGTTGCCGTCGCCGCCAAGCTCCGCAGCAAGGATCCCCGCACCCAGGTGGGCGCCTGCATTGCCGACCACGACCACCGTATCCTCTCGGTTGGCTACAACGGCACGCCCGCGGGCATCGATGACGACGAGTTCCCCTGGGAGTCCACCGGCGACGCCCTCACCGATAAGCACAACTACGTCATCCACGCGGAGGCCAACGCCATCCTCAATTACCGCGGCTCCAACAAAGACCTTTCCGGCGCGACCATCTACGTCACGCTGTTCCCGTGCCACGAGTGCGCAAAGACCCTCGTGCAAGCGGGCATCGGCGAGGTGGTTTACCTCGACGACAAGTACCACGACACCGAGGACGGGCTCATCTCGCGAACCGTCCTCGACCGCTGCGGCGTGAAGTATCGCCAGGTGGGCGTGGAGGTCGAGGGGTAGTTTTTGCCCCTCGTTTGGGACCGGGAAAAGCTGGATATACTAGAATCTGTTGACTATTTGACCCACTGAATCAGCAGGAGCCTGTTCCCATGGCCTCAATGAACGAGAAAGACTACTACGAGATCCTCGGCGTCGACAAAGACGCGACCACCGAGCAGATCCGCAAGGCGTTCCAGCAGAAGGCGCGCAAGCTCCACCCCGACGTGAACAAGGAGCCCGACGCCGAGGAGCGTTTCAAGGAGGTCTCGGAGGCCTACGCGGTCCTTTCCGACGCCGATAAGCGCAAGCGCTACGACGCCATGCGATCCGGCAACCCGTTCGCCGGGGCTTCCTCCGGCTCTCCTGCGGGCTACGGCTACGGCGGAAGCTACGGCGACCCCTTCGGCGGCGCGGGCCCCTTCGGCTGGGGGCCGTTCGGCGCGGGCTACAACACCGGTGCCGGCCGCCGTCAGTCCCGCTCCTATAAGCCGCGGGCGGGCAAGGACGTCGTCTTCGAGGTCAACATCTCAAGCGAGAAGGCTAAGGAAGGCTGCAGCCGTGGCGTGACTTATCAGCGCTACGTCTCCTGCGACGCCTGCCACGGCCAGGGCTCCGTGCGCTCGGACCACGCCGAGACCTGTCCCACCTGCGCCGGCACCGGCCGCATGGAGGTCGATCTGGGCAGCATCTTCGGCGTGGGCGTCATGACCATGGAATGCCCCGAGTGCGAGGGCACGGGCAAGGTCGTCGTGGACCCGTGCGACGCGTGCGGCGGCTCGGGCCGCGTGCTTTCGGCCAGCGAGGTCGTTATCCAGGTGCCCGCGGGCAGCCACGACGGCGACGAGGTGCGCTGCGAGGGGATGGGCAACGCGGGCACCAACGGCGAGTCCTCCGGCGATTTCGTCGCCCGCGTCGTCGTGCCCGAGGAGCGCCTGAGCGCCAGCGCGACCCGCGGGTTCTACCTCATCGGGTTCGCGTTGCCGTTCCTCGTTTGCGGCCTTATTACGCAGACGCTTTCCTCGGTTATTTTCTTCGTAGTCATTTTTATGGCGCTGGGCTTGTTCTTGGGTTTCCGCGAGGGCGTTCGCAAGTCCGGTCGCTGGTGGCGTCACGTGGCCGAGGCCATCGGCAACGGCATCAGCTCCGGCGTCGTCTTGGCGGTGTTCTTCACCGCCCTGTCCGCGTGCACCGCGGGGATGGGCCGCTCAGGCTACATGGGGTACGGCCCCGGCGGTGTGAGGATGTAGCCTTCTGCGCCCTTGGCGGTGCATGTTTGTTTGTTCGGTACGAGTTGGTTGGGATTGGTGAGATTGGAACCGAA
>CAVDQW010000002.1:0-10725 GCA_963610995.1 bacterium
CCATCGAGCTGCCCTACATCCGCGAGATGCTTATCCATGCGCTCGAGGGCGGGCCGTGCGGGCAGACCGCGCCCGCCGTCTGCATCGTGGAGGTGCCTCTCCTTGACCGCATGGAGCCCATGTTCGATCTTGCCGATGAGATTCTCGTCGTTGACTGCCCCGTCGACCTGCGGCGCGTTCGCGCGATCGGACGCGGGATGGACGGCGAGGACTTCGACCGCCGGGCGGCCAACCAGCCGAGCGACGAGTACCTGTGCTCGCATGCGGACACGCTTATCGACAACACAGGCGGCCCGTCGGAGCTGGCGGAGCAGATCGACGCCTGGTGGAAGGGCCGCGAGGCCGATGGATGGAAGGGGACAAACGATGGCGAGTAAGAAACCGACGCGCTTCTGTCGCTGGTTCCGCGTGGTGCCGATGGTCGCGCTGGCCGTCGCCTTCGCCGGGTCGGCCACGCTCGCGGCGTCCCCCACGACGCTCGTGGCGCAGGCCTTCTACCCGGTCAAGTACGCCGAGCAGATCGAAGAGTCGGCGGCGCGTCACGGCGTGGACCCGCTGCTCGTGGCCGCCGTGGCCAAGTGCGAGTCCAACTGGAACGACGGCGCCGAGTCGGCTGCCGGCGCGGTGGGCCTCATGCAGGTCATGCCCTCGACCGCCTCGGAGCTCGCCGAGCGCGGCTACGTCGATGGCGACGCCTACGACGCGAATTCGCTCGCCGATCCCGCCGTGAACATCGAGTACGGTTGCGCCTACCTGGGAATCTTGGAGAACGAGCTGAGCTCCGACGACGAGGTGGTCTGCGCGTACAACGCGGGCCTCGGCGCGGTGCAGAGCTGGCTCGAGGAGGGCGGCTCGGTGCCCGAGAACGTCTGCTACTCCGAGACCAAGTACTACCTCGAGCGCGTCAAGGCCGCCTACGAGGGATACCAGAAGAGCTATCCCGATGGCCTGACGGCGGTCTCGGCGTCGTAGGGCGCTCGAGACTTTGCATGAAGCGCCCCGCAATCGTTACCTGCGACAAGGGCCCTGTGGCAGTGCCCGGGATTTTCAAGCTGCCGCCATGCCCGGGCCTGCGGTGCCCCGCTTTGGGCTGTTGTGGCTATTGACTGGCAAGACGCGCCCTGGATTGGGTTGTTGTGGCTGCCGCGCATGGCCACAACCGCCCAATCCGGGGCGCATCTCCGTTGAGGGTGGCCACAAGCGCCGGGTTTGGGGCGGGCTGCTGCGGTCGGAGGCCACAACTCTTAAGTCCGGGGCGCTTCTCATCGACGGATGGCCACAAGTGCCGAGATCGGGGCGCATGTCGTCGTATGGCAGCGAAGCCGCAGATAGGGGCTCGTGCCGCCTACGGCCGCGCGGGCACGAGCGAGCCGTAGATGTCGGCGAGGACGTCGTCGTGGTCGGCCTCGAGAAGCACGCCGACGAGCGGGCGCGCGGCCCCGAGGAGCCCGGCATCCGCACAGGCCACGGCGGCGTCTCTTGCCATCGTGCGGATCTGGTCGACGTCGCCGTAGGGCAGGCCGGCGGCAAGAATCGCCTCGCGGGCCTCGTCGCGGGTGAGTTGGCGCGCCCCCTCGTCGGCCGCCAGCACGTCGCGGAGCTCCTTGGCAGCCCGCTCGCGCACGCTGCTATGCAGCTCGGCCGCCCGCTGGTAGCACGCGACGCTCAGCTGCCCGCGCCCCAGCTTCCACTCCATGAAGGCCAGGCGATAGAAGCAGACGGCCAGCTCGTGCAGGCAGCTCGCGAACCCGATGGCCTCCTTGAGCGCGGCCTCGGCCTCGTAGATGCGCGAGAGCTCCTCGAGCACGCGGACGCGCGCGAGGGTCGCGTCGGGCGTCACCGGCGCGATGCGCACCAGCTCGTCGGTGTGGGCGAGCGCCTCCTCGTGCCGACCGAGCGCCGTCAGGATAACCGCTGCCTGGGTGTGCGCGGCGTAGTACTCGTCGGGAACGAGCCGCAGCTCGCGGCCGTGGTCGTCGATGGTCTGGTTGTACCGCACGCGCTCGGCCACGGAGTTGAAGAAGCGATACACGTGCTCCGTGTCGTCCTCGTAGCGGGCGGTCTGCTGCGCGGGCTCGAGCGCGGCGTCCAGGCGGCGGAGCGCCTTGACGAGCTCCTTCTCGGTGTGGCCCGGGCGCGCGTTCAGCTGGTTGGCGACGTCCGTCACGGCGCGCGTGAGGTCGCCGCCCTCGACGAACAGCAGCGCCATGGACTGGCGGTCGAACACGTCGATGTCGCCGGAGACGAGCGCGCGGCTCACGCGCTCGCAGGCGTCGGCGACGGTGAGGTCCTCGGCGCGACGCCGCCTCGCCTCGAAGGCCGCGACCGCTCGGCGCGTGGTCGCCCCGAGCCACCCGGTCGCTTCGTTCCAGGCGTCGATGCGCACGGACTTCTCATTGATGCCCAGGTCGGCGTAGGTGGATGCCTTTGTGGCGCGCGCGACGGGCTCGCTTACCGGCAGGTGGTTCTTCTCGATGCCGGACCAGCGGGAGAGGGGCGCCACGTTCTCGTCCCACACGGCCATGAAGGGGTCGATGGGGCACAGGCGGCCGTCGGCGCTGGTAAACCAGCGGATGCCGAGACCGCGCGGGAGCTCGCCCACCTCTGCGGCGTCCAGCTCCGCGACCAGGCGCTCGAGGCCGGCGGCGGTCATGTCGACGCTGATGACGGGCGTGCGGGTGCCGTGCTCGTGGCCGTTGACCACCGCGCGCTCGATGCGCGGGCTCGCGCCGAACGCGCCGCGGCCCAAGGCGAGGCAGAGGCCCATGGCGTAGCTGCGGGCATGGGCGGCGCGTCGCTCGGCGCTGCCGGACACGCTGACAAACACGTCCGGCCGCGGGACCTCGACGTCCACCACCGCGATGCCGTCGGCCACGTTGACCTGCAGGTCGATGTCGACGCGAAGCGGGGCGGGCAGGCTCTGCGCGAAGTCCGCGATGGCGAGGCGCGTCGCCCACTCGCCGCCCGCCTCGGCGCCCTGCGAGAGGAACTCCGTGTTCTCGTTGGGGATGCCCAGCGGCTCGAGCGTCGTCACGGCTCGCAAAAGCGCCTCGGCGCGCTTCTCGAAGCTGGCGCCGCTGGTCTGCGCGTCGATGCCGAAGCGCATGTCGCCGGCAAGGTTGAGCGCGAGCTCAACGGCGGTCATGCGGTCGTAGTCGGTGTCCGGGAGCTCGCCCTCGCCCCAGAGGAGCCAGCCGCCGTTGTGGCGTTGCAGCTTGGCCTCGACCTTGGGGGCGTCTGCCCAAAAGGCCAGGCCGCAGCGCTCGACGGCTTCCTGCAGCTCGTGCGGCGCGTGGCCGTGGGCCGTAAGGTCGGCGAGGCTCGCGATGACGTCCGAGCTGCGCAGGATGAGCGTCTCGGCCTCTTCCCAGGGGTCGGGTGCTGGTTCGGGCGTCGCCGCGGGCTCGTGCTCGGCCGCCGACAGGGGTTGCGGCTCGGTTGCCGATGGCGCGGGGCCGGGGAGAGGCTTGGGGTCAGACGGCGCCGCGGGCTCGGACGTCGCTGCTCCGGCAGCCGCTGCTGGCTCAGCTGTCGTTGCGGTTTCGGCTGCCGCCGCGGATTCAGGCGTCGTCGCCGCTCCAGCAGTTGCCGCGGGCTCTGCCGCAGCCACGTGCCCGGCGGCCGCGACGTCGTCGGAGACAACGCCTGCCGCCTGCCCATCGCCCCTGCTCTCCGCGCGCGAGCGCCGAGCGAGGCCGGCGATGATCCCCCGGATCGCGTCGAATGCCCTATACCTGCGGTTACCTGCCAAAACATCCCCTTGAGTTTGCGTGTATGCCCCTATTTTATCCAACGGCCGTCTGCGCGAGTCCGGGCGCCTCTTTGCTGGTACAGTTGTACGTATCAGGCGAGCAGAGAGGGGCCCACATGGCAGACGAGCGATTCGGCGGCGAGCTCAAGCGCTTCGGGCGCGAGACCGCGGGCGAGCCCCTGCGCGTCGTTTCTCCCTACGAGCCGGCGGGCGACCAGCCCCAGGCAATCGCCAAGCTGGCGAAGGGCGTGGAGGACGGCCTGCGCTACCAGACCCTCATGGGCGTCACGGGCTCCGGCAAGACCTTCACCATGGCCAAGATGATCGAGGCCCTCAACCGCCCGACCCTCATCATGGAGCCGAACAAGACCCTGGCCGCGCAGGTCGCCTCCGAGATGCGCGAGTTCTTCCCCAACAACGCCGTCGTCTACTTCGTCAGCTACTACGACTACTACCAGCCCGAGGCCTACGTGCCGCAGACGGACACGTACATCGAGAAGGACTCCTCCATCAACGAGGAGGTCGAGAAGCTGCGTCACCAGGCCACTTCGAGCCTGCTCTCTCGCCGCGACGTCATCGTGGTGGCTTCCGTCAGCTGTATCTACGGCATCGGCAGCCCGCAGGACTACGCGGGCCTCGCGCCCAACGTGAGCAAGGAGGAGCCGCTCGAGCGCGACGACTTCATCCGCGCGCTCATAGACATCCAATACGACCGCAATGACTACGACCTGGGCCGCGGCACGTTCCGTGTCAGAGGCGACACCGTGGACGTCTTTCCGCCCTACGCCGAGAACCCCTTGCGCGTGAGCTTCTTCGGCGACGAGGTCGAGCTCATCGCCGAGGTGGACGGCGTGACGGGCGAGGTCGTGCGCGAGTTCGACGCCATCCCCATCTGGCCGGCGTCGCACTACGTGACCGAGCGGCCCAAGGTCGGGCGCGCGCTCAAGACCATATCCGAGGAGCTCGAGGCCCGCGTGGCCGAGCTCAAGGCGAACGACAAGCTGCTCGAGGCGCAGCGTCTCTCTCAGCGCACGGCCTACGACCTCGAGATGCTCGAGACCATGAGCTTCTGCAACGGCATCGAGAACTACTCGCGCCACCTGGACGGCCGCAAGCCCGGCGAGCCGCCCTACACGCTCATCGACTACTTCCCGTCCGACATGCTGTGCATCATCGACGAGAGCCATGTGACGGTGCCGCAGATCCGCGGCATGCACGAGGGCGACCGCTCGCGCAAGGTCACGCTGGTGGAGCACGGTTTCCGTCTGCCGTCGGCGCTGGACAACCGCCCCTTGCGCTTCGACGAGTTCGAGGGGCGCGTGCCGCAGTTCGTCTACGTGAGCGCGACGCCGGGCGACTACGAGGAGTCCGTCTCGCAGCAGCAGGTGGAGCAGATCATCCGCCCGACGGGCCTGCTCGACCCCGAGATCGAGGTGCGCCCCATCGAGGGGCAGATCGACGACCTCATCGGCGAGATCAAGGAGCGCGTGGCCAAGAAGGAGCGCGTGCTCGTAACGACCCTCACCAAGCGCATGGCCGAGGACCTGACCGACCACCTGCTCGACGAGGGCATCCGCGTGAACTACATGCACTCCGACACGGCGACGCTCGACCGCGTGGAGATCATCCGCGACCTGCGCGAGGGGCGCATCGACGTGCTCGTGGGCATCAACCTCTTGCGCGAGGGCCTGGACATCCCCGAGGTCAGCCTCGTGGCCATCCTGGATGCGGACAAAGAGGGGTTCCTGCGCAACCGCCGCTCGCTCATCCAGACCATGGGCCGCGCGGCAAGAAACGCGAAGGGCCAGGTCATCATGTATGCCGATGTGATCACCGACTCCATGCGCGTGGCCATCGACGAGACGCGCCGCCGCCGCGAGCTGCAGATGGCGTACAACGCCGAGCACGGCATCGTGCCCAAGACGGTGCACAAGGCCATCGCGGACATCAGCGCGTTTATCGCCGAGGCGGACGACAACGTGGGCAAGCTCAAGCGCAGCCGCGGCGACAGCCTGGGGCACGGCGCGTTCTACTCGGCGTCGGGGGAGGGCGCCGACGAGCAGGGGGCGCCCGATGAGCGGCATGTGCTCGACTTAGGCGAGCTTTCGCGCTCGGAGCTCGAGGAGCTCGCGGCGGGCCTGCAGACCGAGATGACGCGCGCTTCCGAGGAGATGGACTTCGAGCGCGCCGCCGCTGCCCGCGACCAGCTCGTCGAGGTGAAGACCCGCCTTGAGGGCGCGAGCGCCGACGACGTGATGGCCCGCCTCAAGGCCGGCGCCCGCAAGGGCAGCGCCCACGCCACCCGCCGCCGCTGGAAGCCGAAGGGCTAGCGCGCTTGGCAGCCGGTGACAGTCATCGGCGGCTGCGCAAAAATGGCGGACACGCGCGGCGATTCTGGACAGGTTTGCACGTTGCGACCAGCTAGCGGTCCGCCGGTTTGGCGGGCACGTGCTCCATGAGCAGCAGCGGGTTTGGGCAGTATAGTGCGACGGCGAGCGCAACAACCGAGTCGAAGCTTGCTTTGTTGATGTCTTTTTGCCGCTGCTCGTACTGTTGGATGGTCCGCAGCGGGACGCCTGAGCGTTCGGCGAGCTCGCGTTGGGTGAGGCCGACCATGCGCCTGCGCCGCTTGAGCTCCGTTTCGGGCTGGGCCTCTCGGTAAAGGGCGTCCATCTTGGCACCGAACGCGGTGATGTCCATCTCGTGATAGGGCGAGTAGAGGCCGACGACGCGCTCAATGGGCACGGCGGCATCGATCTGCGCGAAGGTCGCGGTCGTCTTCCACTGGTACCAAGCGAGTGCCCAGCCCGCCCAGTACTCGGCGCCGCGGCTGGTCCGGTCAGATGGGTCGGGGAGAGGCGCCGCCTCGCTCGTGCTTTCGCTCGCCTCCGCCATAACCCGCCGCGCGAGCTCGATTCCCGACATGCCGGCGGTCACCCTGAAGTCGCCGCGCTCGAGCATGCCCGCATACCGCGAGGCAAGAAACACCTGATAGAACGTAGCGAGCTCCATCCCGCAGTCGCAGGTCGCGTAGTCGAGCGCCCGGCCGAGCACCCGTCTGGCCCCTGCGAGGTATACCTCATCGTAGGCGGGGGTCATCGAGCGTCATCTCCTCGTCGATGATCTGCGCGATGAACAGGTCGCCGCGCTGTCTGCGGTGGCGCTCCGCGTCGAGGTAGGCGTGGCGCGCCTCCGCGTCGCGGGCGCGCTTTCTCGCCGCCCATTCATCGCTTCTCGCGATAACGGCATCGACGAACTCGAGGCGCTTGAACGCGCGGCGGCTCTTCACGACGAACTGCAGCCCGAGCTCGCCGAAGCGCATGGCGCGCCCGAGCTGCCGATACGAGATGCCGCCGCTGATGAAGTCCTGCGCGAAGGCGAAGTAGCTGTCGTCGGCGCGGTACCCGATGATGACGTCGCGTTCGCGGTAATCGGGGAGGAAATTCGCGAGAAGGAAGTCCTTCGCCTCCCGCGCAAGGGCCGACGCCGTGTCGAAGGTCCTGTTCTGGAGCAGGACGGCGAGCCATTGCAGGTCGCAGCAGGCGCCGTCGGCGCTGAGGTCGAGCACGTCGAGCCCGGCCATCTGGACGTCGTAGGCGTTTGCGAAGCCGTCTCGCTCGTCGTCGACGGCCCATTCGCATGCGAGATCCAGATTCTCGGTGCAATAAAACCCCAGGCCATAGTCGTTTGCCGGGTTGCCCGCGCCGAACGCGGGCCGCTCGATGCGCGCGATTGAACCGTGATAGATGCGCTTGACCAAGGCGGCCCCCTTCCCACTCAAAAAATACTCCCACAGGAGTATAACATCGAGCTGTGAAGACCTGTGTCGCCGCCCCGCGGGTTCCATACGGATGTTGTTTGAACGCGGGTGCCCCAACGTGCGCGTAACGCTAAGATGTTAAACCGTTCTTACTCAAGCCCAGCCACCCCGAGGTACCCCTTATGAGCAGCTCTCGCGTGACCATGAAGGACATCGCCGCAAAGGTCGGCGTCTCGGTCAACACCGTCCACAAGGTCATCTCCAACAAGCCCGGCGTGTCCGACGCCGTCCGCGCGCAGATCCTGGCGTGCGTCGAGGAGATGGGCTATCACCGCAACGAGAGCGCCTCCATCCTGCGCCGCCGCGACCTGCGCGTCGTTGTGTGCCTGCCGTCCTCGGAGCAGGAGGGCAGCTTCTACTTCGCCTACCTGCGCCGCGGCATCGAGCGCTACGCCGCCGAGATGCGCGACCACGGCATCGTCTTCGAGCAGCGCCCGTACGAGATCGGCAGCTACCAGGAGGTGCTCGCGAGGCTTCTGG
This sequence comes from bacterium, assembly GCA_963610995.1. Classification (GTDB taxonomy): domain Bacteria; phylum Actinomycetota; class Coriobacteriia; order Coriobacteriales; family Atopobiaceae; genus Paratractidigestivibacter. The sequence continues at coordinate 8,052 of CAVDQW010000002.1, forward strand.
CCGAGTGTGAGGCCGGCGAGGCCCCCGATGGCCTTATCGCCTACGCGCCGGTCGAGGACGGTACCTGCGAGATGCTGACCCGCCTGGTCGAGAAGGGCGTCACGCTCGTGCTCGTCGACGGCGACCGCCCGCACACCGGGCGGCTCGGTGCCACGGTGGCGGCCTACGCCGAGGCCGGCAACCTCATGGCCGAGCAGGCGGCAAACCTGCTCCCCGGCGTCTCGGGCGCAAAGAAGGTCCTGCTGCTCGCGGGCGACCCCCACACCGACTCGCACGCCGACGTGGCCCGGGCGTTCCATGCCTGCTTCGACCAGTGCGGCCTTGACTACGCCGTGTACGACCTCTACGGCGCCCACATGCAGGTGGACGAGCTGCGCGCGCAGCTCCACTCGCTCCTCTCGGCTCCCGACGCGCCCGGCCTCGTGTGCAGCGTCTTCGCCGTGGGCTCGGAGGTCGTGGCCGACACGCTGATGGAGCTCGGCCTCGCGGGCAAGATCACGGTGATCGCGAGCGACCTCTTCCCCGAGAACGTCATCGCCATGCGCCGCGGCGTCTTCACGAACATCGTGTACAAGGACCCGGTGGGCATCGCCTACCGCGGCGCCCAGATGCTCGGCGACTACCTGCTGCGCGGCGTCTCCCCGGAGCGCAACGTCCAGCGCGGCTCCGTCGAGCTCGTGTTCCGCAGCAACCTCGACCAGTACTGCCGCCTCGCCGGCATCGAGGCCTAGGACAAGACGCAGAGATGTGTGCGATATGGGCGTGCGTGAGCTGAGCGTGGCCTACATCTCTGCGTCTTAATTCGACTTCTCCGAGTAGCCCCGCCTGATAACCTTGGGCAAGCATACGTCCAGTGCTTGGACAGCCGCGCGCGACGGAGGCCCGACCGTTTGCGCGTCTTTTGCCCCCGTATACGGATTGCCTCGGGGCGCTCGAGCCCTGGTCCTTGGTGTCCCTGAGCAGGTAAACCGGTTTATGGACCCATATTTGAAGCGTTCCAATAACTCAAACGCGCCGAAGGAAAATGAGTATCATCGCCTTCCAAACCGGCCGCGCCGCTGGGCGGCGCGTGTTTGAGAAAGGCTCGCATCCATGGAATACGACATCACAGCCTTCGGGGCGGTGGCCGACGCCGCGCCGCTGCTCCCGGGGGCGCTTGGCCCCGAGGAGGGCAACGCTGCGACCGCCTCGCAGCCGACGAACAACCGCGAGGCGATCCAGGCGGCCATCGACGCCGCGGCCCGGGCCGGCGGCGGCATCGTCGCCGTCCCCGCCGGCGCGTTTCTCTCCGGTTCGCTCGTCCTGAAGAGCAACGTCACGCTGCGCCTGGGCCCCGGCGCCTGGCTCGTGGCCTCGCTCGACCCGGCGGACGGCATCGACTTCGCCGCGGAGTTCGACGACGACACCGAGAACGCTGGCTGGGAGGGTGGGTGCTTCCTCTTTGCCCGGCATGCGCACGACGTCGGCATAGAGGGCCCGGGCACCATATACGGCCAGGGAGACAAGGTCTTCTACGACGATGACGCGGGCGGCGGTTTCCACGAGTGCCCGAAGAACGTGCGCACGCCGGCTTGGGAGCGTCCGCGCACGACCTTCTTCGAGGACGTCGAGGAGCTGACGGTCAGGGGCGTGACCTTCCGCGACGCCGCGTTCTGGACGCTGCACATGGCGGGCTGCCGGCGTGTGGTCGTTGACGGCGTCCGCGTGCTCAACGACGTTCGCGGCGCCAACAACGACGGCATCGACCCGGATACCTGCAAAGACGTGGTGATCTCGAACTGCATCGTCGAGACGGGCGACGATGCCGTGGTCGTCAAGAACACGGCCCCTATGGCGGCCAAGTACGGCGCCTGCGAGAACATCGTGATCTCGGGCTGCGCGCTCCGATCCCACGACTCCGCCTTGAAGATCGGGACCGAGACGGCCCAGGCCATCAGGGGCGTCATGCTCTCTGACTGCGTTTTCCGCGACTGCAGCCGCGGCGTGGGCATCTGGGTGCGCGACGGCGGCGTCGTGGAGGACGTGCACGTGCACCACGTGAGCGGCAATACCCTGCGCTATGCCGATTGCCCGCAGCGGGACTTCGCCCCGCGCTGGTGGGGCAAGGGCGAGCCGATCTTCATCTCGGCCACGCCGCGCGCCGTCCCGTCCGCCCCGCGGCCGGGAATCATCCGCAACGTCACGTTCGACCATATGGACATGACGTCCGAGAGCTGCGTCTTCATCGCCGGTGAGAAGGACGCGCTCATCGAGGACGTGTCCATCGAGGGCCTGCGCCTGACCCAGCGCGCCCAGGGGACGCAGCAGCCGGAGCTCTTCGACGAGCAGCCGAGCGCCCGCGGCGTCTACGAGCATGAGGTCCCCGCGGTCTATGTCCGCTCGGCGCGCAATGTGTCCGTCAAGGGGACGGTCCGTCGCGAGGGCGCCTACGTTGGCAACGCGCTTGCGACCAAGGTCGACTGCAAGGACGTGGCCCTGACATTGGAGGAGCGATGACCAAGCGCCTGGAACGCGCGTCTTACCGCGCGGCTGTGAAGAAGGGCACTTCGGAGGCCGCGCTCGCCGAGGCCGTCGCGCAGGCGGCCCGCGACGCCGCCGCGCGCGTCGCCGCCGGTGAGCTGCTGACCGCCGGGATGTATCGCCGCGGCGACCAACTCTTCTGCTACCTGGAGCA
>CAVDQW010000003.1:0-2112 GCA_963610995.1 bacterium
CCCCGGGCCCGCGACCCCCTCGCAGGCCCCCATCCCTTGAGCGGACCCGTTCCCGCAGAAGGGACCGCCCACCCGTCGCTCAGGGAGAAACGCACATACCTTCACGCGCAGTTTCGCAGAAAAGGGTCCGCGATGCGGACCCTTTTCGAGAATGTTTGAGCATGAAGGTATGTGCGTTTCTTCCCTGAGCGGCCCCCGTGGGCGAGGGAATCCCACCGTGGTTACTCCGCCGGTGCGAATTGGGACTCGTAGATGTCGCGGTACAGCCCGCCCTTCGCCAGCAGCTCCTCGTGCGTGCCCTTCTCGGCGATCCTGCCGTGGTCCACCACGCAGATGGCGTCGGCGTCGCGCACGGTGGAGAGGCGGTGGGCCACCACGAAGCTCGTGCGCCCGCGCATCAGGTTGTCGAAGGCGCGCTGCACGAGGAGCTCGGTGCGCGTGTCGATGTTCGACGTCGCCTCGTCCAGGATGAGCATCTGGGGCTTGGCGACCATGACGCGCGCGATGCACAGAAGCTGCTTCTGGCCGGCGGAGAGGCTCGCTGAGCCGTCGAGAACGGTGTCGTAGCCCTCAGGGAGCCTGCGGATAAAATCATCGGCGTAGGCGGCCCGAGCGGCGGCCACGATGTCCTCGTCGGTCGCGTCGGGGTTGCCGATGGCGATGTTCTCCTTGACGGTCGCGCGGCGGACCCACGTGTCCTGCAGGACCATGCCCCAGCTGCCGCGCAGGCTCGCGCGGGTGAGGTCGCGCACGTCGTGCCCGTCGATGCTGACGATGCCCGAGTCCACGTCGTAGAAGCGCATGAGCAGGTTGATGAGGGTCGTCTTGCCGCAGCCGGTGTGGCCCACGAGCGCGATGCGCTGACCCGGCTCGGCGACAAGGTCCACGTGCTCGAGGATCGGGCGGCCGGGGACGTAGGAGAAGGTGACGTCGTCGAGGGCGACGCGCCCCTCCACCTGCCCGACCAGCGCCGCGTCGGCGGCGTCCGGCTCCTCGAGGGGCTCGTCGACGAGCTCGAAGAGGTGGCGCGCGCAGGCGATGGAGTTCTGCAGCTCGGTCACGACGCCGGTGATGTCGTTGAAGGGCTTCGCGTACTGGTCGGCGTACGAGAGGAAGGCGGAGAGGCCGCCCACGGTGATGCCGCCCGAGATGGCCACGAAGGCGCCGAAGATGCCGATCGCGGCGTATACCAGCGAGTTCATGAGGCGCATCGTGGGGTTGGCGAGCGACGAGAAGAACACGGCCTTGTAGGACTCCTGCCCCAGGCGCCCGTCGACGTCGCGCATGCGCTCGCAGACCTCGTCGGCCACGCCGAACGCCTCGACGGTTCCGACGCCGCCGATCATCTCCTCCACGAGGCCGGTGAGCTCGCCGCGCAGCTGGGTCTGGCCCGCGAAGTGGCGCTTGGCGTGGCTCGAGATGAACTTGGCCGCCCACACCGAGAGGGGCGTGAGGAAGGTGACGACGAGGGCGATGGCCACGTTGAGGCGGAACATGAAGACGAGCGTGACGACGATGGTGAGGACGCCGGTGGGCAGCTGCTGGAAGCCCATGACGAAGCCGTTGGTGAGCTGGTCGGCGTCGTTGACGATGCGGCTCGCGATCTCGCCGTGCTCGTGGGTGTCCACGTAGGACAGCGGCATGCTCTGCAGGTGGTCGAACGCCTGGCGGCGAAGGTCGCAGGCGGCGTCGTAGGCGAGGCGGTTCGTCACGACCGCGAGGGCGTACTGGGCGGCCGCGGTGAGGCAGATGACGAGCGCCATCGACTGCAGGACGCGCCCGAGCGCGGCGAAGTCGACGAGCCCCGCGCCCACGATGCAGTCCACGGCCTCGCCCGAGAGCGTGGGCAGGGTGAGCGTGCCCACCGTGACCACGACGACGAGCGCCACGAGCGCGGCGAGCATTCGGCGTCGTCCCGCGAAGAGCCCGAGCATGCGGCGGATGGTCTGGTCCTTATTCGTTGCGGCGGTTGCGGTTTTCATCGGTCGGCCTCCTCTCCGGAGAGCTGGGAGTCGCAGATCTCGCGGTACACCTCGCAGTCGTCGAGAAGCTCCTCGTGGGTGCCGAGACCCACCTGCCGGCCGCCGTCGAGCACGAGGATCTGATCGGCTG
>CAVDQW010000004.1:0-7777 GCA_963610995.1 bacterium
CACATCCCCGGGTTCGCGGCGGCATACGCGCCGAAACGAATACGGAGGCGCCCGAGCCAAGCGAACGCAAACAATAATACGCGCGCGTTTGTGCGAATGCACATGAGTGTGTTCACCGGTACCGCGAGGGAGAGCGCGGCGCGGCAAAAGTTTGTCACCTAGCCCAATGACCGCGAGCCGCCGAAACCGGAAACTTTTCCTCGACGGGTCCGACGGCACGAGCAATCCCGCGAGCGCCGAGCGGACGAGCAAAACCCGAGAGGAGTTTTGAATGGCCGAGCAAGAGTACAACGGCATCTTCAAGAAGATGACCTTCGGCAAGGACGGCGAGGAGTTCAATGTCCCGTTCGCCAAGGGCAACCCGGGCAAGACGCGCGAGGAGCTCGACGAGCTCAAGCAGAAGCTTCGCGACGACCCCGACGCCGGCGACGCAGAGATGGTCGCCACCATGGGCTTCTGCGCCAAGTACAACCCGCACACCTACATGACCGACATCCCCAACGTCATGTGCGAGCGCGACGTGGCCTGCGTCCTGCGCGACGGCACCACCATCTACGCCGACATCTACCGCCCGGCCAACACCACCGAGAAGGTGCCGGTCATCTGCGTCTTCGCTCCCTTCGGCAAGAACCCCTCCGAGGGCATGGACTCCTGGCAGCTCATGGGCGTTCCCCCCAAGACCGTCTCCAACTACGCCAAGTTCGAGGCCCCCGACCCCGGCTACTGGTGCCACTACGGCTACGCCGTCGCCAACGTCGACCCGCGCGGCGTCGGCAACTCCGAGGGCGACGTCTATCTGTGGGGTTCCCAGGACGCCCAGGACGGCTATGACTTCATCGAGTGGGTCACCGCTCAGGAGTGGTGCAACGGCCGCGCCACGATGATCGGCAACTCCGGCGTCTGCATGGCCCACTGGCGCATCGCCGCCACCCGTCCGCCCCACCTCGCCTGCCTCGCCGCCTGGGAGGGCCAGGGCGACCTCTACCGCGAGTCCTATTACTGCGGCGGCATCCCCAACCCCGACTACGAGACCCACATCATCCAGGCGCTCGCCGTCAACAACTACATCGAGGACACCCCGGCCATGGTCGCCAAGTATCCCCTGATGAACGCCTACTACAAGGACAAGATCGTCGACTGGAACAAGATCCGCATCCCGACCTACGTCACCGCCGGCTGGGTCCACCACCACCTGCGCGGCGCCTTCGAGGGCTTCCGCCGCATCCGCACCCCCAAGAAGTGGATGCGCGCCCACCGCGACTTCGAGTGGCCCGACACCTACACCCCGGCCAACATGGAGGACGTGCGCAAGTTCTTCGACCGTTACTGCAAGGAGATCCACAACGGTTGGGAGATGACCCCGCGCGTGCGCCTCGACGTCATGGACGGCTATGACTACGACTACGCCTCCCGCCGCGCCGAGGAGACCTTCCCCCTCAAGCGCACCCAGTACAAGAAGCTCTACCTGGACGCCGCCAACGGCGAGGCCGGCTTCGAGGAGTACCCGAACGACGCCGAGGTCAGCTACGACCCCAAGACCGGCAACACCACCTTCACCTACCAGTTCACCGAGGACACCGAGATCACCGGCTTCATGAAGCTGCACCTCGAGGTGGAGTGCCGCGGCTACGACAACATGGACCTCTTCCCCTGGGTCATCAAGCTCGACAAGGACGGCAACTACGTGCCCATCCGCGTCATGGGCGCGCCCTTCCGCGGCGCCTGGGGATTCCTGCGCTGCTCCCACCGCGACCTCGACCCCAAGTACGCCTCCGACTTCCAGCCCGTGCACAGCCACGAGAAGGAGGAGCGCATGCAGCCCGGCGAGATCGTCCCGGTCGACGTCGAGATGTACCCGCACTCCCGCTTCTGGCACAAGGGCGAGAAGATCCAGGTCGTCGTCGCAGGCCGCTTCGTCAAGACCGAGTGGTTCCACGACAACGACATGAACCACAAGACCGACAACGGCGACGGCATCCATGTCATCCACACCGGCGGTGAGCACCAGTCCTACCTGCAGATCCCGGTCGTCCCGCCCAAATATCAGGTCGGCGACTACATCTGGCACGGCGACGAGAACAAGTAGACCCGGCCGCGAGCAGCGCTCGCGTCCAGCAAACCATTAGCGAACAGGAGAGAAACATGAACGACTTCCAGCTCGAGGTTATCGACATCCTCAAGGACAAGGCCGCCGACCTCTTCGGCGTTGACGCCGACACCCTCGGCCCCGACACCAAGTTCGTCGACGACCTGCACTGCAAGAGCGTCAACATCGTGCAGTTCGCCTCCGCCCTCGAGGACGAGTACGAGGTCGAGGTCCCCTACATGCAGCTCAACAAGTGCGTGACCTTCGCCGACGCCGCGAAGTTCGTGGACGACGCCCTGTCCATGTAGCAACCCCGCGGGGCCCGATGGCAGCGCGCCTTCGGGCCCCTTTTCTATAGAAAGGACCCATGCAATGACGCTTATCGAGAAGCTCACCGAGGACGCCAAGGCCTGTGAGAAGAAGGCCCGTGTGGCCCTGCCCGAGTGCGAGGCGGCAAAGACCCTCCAGGCCGCCCGCCGTGTGCTCGACGACGGCATCGGCACGCCCGTGCTCGTCTCCCCCGCCGACGTGATCTTTGCCACCGCCGAGGAGGCCGGCGTCTCGCTCGACGGCATGGAGATCGTGGACACCTCCGACGCCGACGCGCTCGAGGAGCTCGCGTGCCACTTCATGGACGGCGACAAGCCCCGCATGCTCTCCGCCAAGGGCATCCGCCGCAAGCTGAAGAACCCCATGTGGTGGGCCATGATCATGGAGGAGCTCGGCGACGTGGACTGCACCTTCTGCGGTCACGTGAACACCACCGGCGACGTCCTCATGTGCGCCCAGATGACCATCGGCCTGGCCGAGGGCGTCGACGTCCCTTCCATCATGGCGCTCGTCGAGACCCCGGGCTTCGAGGGCCCCGAGGGCAACGTGATCTGCTTCACCGACTGCGGCCTGAACCCCGAGCCCAAGGCCTCTGAGCTGGCCTCCATTGCCATCTCGGCCGCCGACTCCGTCAAGGCCATCATGGGCTGGGAGCCTCGCGTGGGCTTCCTCTCCTTCTCCACGAAGGGCTCCGGCGCCGGCGAGTCCGTCGACAAGGTGAACGAGGCGCTCGAACTCGTGCACGAGCGCCGCGCAGACATCGCCGCCGACGGCGAGTTCCAGCTCGACTCCGCCATCGACGAGGCCGTCGCCGCCAAGAAGGTGGGCGGGGGCTCCGAGGTCGCCGGCAAGTGCAACGTCCTGGTGTTCCCGGACCTCAACGCCGCCAACATCGCCGTCAAGCTGATCCAGCGCTTCGCCAAGGGCGCCGCCTACGGCCACACCCTGAACGGCTTCGCCAAGCCCGTCGCCGACTCCAGCCGCGGCGCCACCGTCGACGAGATCGTCGGCGACATCGCCATGCTCGTTCTCTCCACCCGCTAATCCACGAGTCGGGGCGGCATGCGGGCGCCTCGGCCCTCGCGCGCCGCCCCGCCGCGCCGACCACCAGAAAGGACCATCCATGGCCTACAAGATCCTCACCCTCTCCCCCGGCTCCACCTCCACCAAGGTCGCCGTCTTCGAGGGCACCGAGGCGCTCTTCCGCCTGAACGTGACCCACCCCGCCGAGGAGCTCAAGCAGTTCGACATGGCCGCCGACCAGTTCGAGTACCGCAAGGAAACCATCCTCGCCGCGCTCGAGGAGCAGGGCCTCAAGCTCACCGACATCGACGCCTTCGCGGGCTACTGCGGCGCCATGGGCCCGACCATCGGCGGCACCTTCGCCATCGACCAGACCGTCTGCGACCACGTCATGAACGCCGGCGTGAACCACCCCGCCATCCTCGGCGCGCCGCTTCTCTACGCCTTCGCGCAGGAGGTCGGACGCCCCGCCTACGCCGTCAACCAGCCCGACACCGACGAGCTCTGCGACGTCGCCCGCATCACCGGCTGGCCCGGCGTCTATCGCAAGAGCCACGTCCACTGCCTGAACCAGAAGGAGTGCGCCATCCGCTGCGCCGCCGAGATGGGCACCACCTACGAGGAGGGCAACTTCATCGTGGCCCACGTCGGCGGCGGCCTCTCCGTCGCATGCCACGAACACGGCCGCATGGTCGACACCAACGACGTCCTCGAGGGCGCCGGTCCCTTCGCGCCGAACCGCTGCGGCGACGTGCCCGCCAAGCCGGTCGTGAAGATGGCCTTCGCCGAGGGCTCCGACAAGAAGACCATGGACGGCGTTGTGGGCAAGACCGGCGGCCTCGTGGGCTTGCTCGGCACCGACGACGCGCGCCAGATCGTCGCTCGCATCGAGGAGGGCGACAAGTGGGCCAAGGTCGTCTACGACGCCATGGCCTACCAGGTCGCCAAGTACATCGCCGGTTTCGCCGCTGTGCTCAAGGGCAAGGTCGACGGCATCGTGCTGACCGGCGGCGTCTCCCACGACCCGCGCTTCGTCTCCTACGTGACCGAGCGCGTCGAGTGGATCGCCCCCGTGAAGGTCTACGCCGGCGACTTCGAGATGGACGCCCTGGCCGCCGGCGCCATCCGTTGCCTCGACGGCAAGGAGACCGTGATGACCTTCACCGGCGAGCCCAGCTGGAAGGGCTTCACGATGGACGGCGCGATCGCGGACGTGGAGGCGTAAGGCGTGAGTTTCACCGATACAGCGCTCCAGATGGTGGTGCTCGCCATCCCCATCCTCATCGGCTACATCGCCCACAAGCTCGGCTTCATGGGCGGCGACTTCGACAAGAAGCTCTCGGGCCTCGTGGTCAACGTGACCTTGCCCGCCATGATCGTCGCCTCGGTCTGCGCGCGCGACCTTCCCGCCGCGAGCGACATCGCCCAGCTGCTCCTCTTCTCGCTTCTGGGGTACGTGATCGCGACGGTCGTCGCCGTCGTGGTCCCGCGGCTCATCGGGGCTGAGAAGGAGGCGCGCGGCGTCTACAGCTTCATCGTGGCCTACGGCAACGTCGGCCTCATCGGCTTCCCGGTGCTCTCGGCGGTCCTGGGCGGCGACGCAGTGCTCTACGCCGCCATCGCGAACATCCCCTGGAACCTCTTCGTGTTCAGCGTGGGCATGATCTTCATCTCGGGCATGCCCGAGGGCGGCGCCGGCGAGGTCGCGAAGTCCTGTGCCAAGCAGCTCCTCTCGCCCGTGCTCATCGCGAGCGTCGTCGTGCTCGTGCTGGTGCTGCTGGGCATCAACGACCTGAGCATCCTCGGCGACGGCCTCACGACCTGCGGCCAGTTCACCACGCCGGCGGCCCTGCTCATCTCGGGCTCGTCGCTCGCCAACTACTCGGCGCGCGAGATGGTCAACAACTGGCGGGCCTACGTGGCCGTGGCGTTCCGCCTCGTCGGCGTGCCCGTGGTGCTGTGGCTGCTCATGCGCGGCCTTATTACGAACCAGTTCGTCCTCGGCATCGTCGTCCTCGGCCAGGCCATGCCCGTGGCCACCAACGGCATCCTCTACTGCCTCATGTACGGCAAGGACGCCAAGCCCATGACGCAGGGCACGTTCATCTCGATCGTGGCGTCCATCCTCACGATCCCGCTCATTGCCATGCTGGTCATGGCGTAGAGCCAAACAGGCGCTTGAGAACTGAAGCGGTCGGCCTTCGGGCCGGCCGCTTTTCTCGTGCGAAGAAGCCGCCGCGAAAGGAGACGAGGGCGCGCCCTACCGTTTGCGGGGCTTTCGCGGCGCAGGCAGGCCCGGTGTGATGAGCGCGCGGAAGTCACAGGAATCCACGTCCGTGACGCCGTTGGGAACGAGATGCAGCGCCCCTTCCCAGTCGGGGATGAAGCCGTGATGCCAGGCGTGGCCGCGGTCGGTCTCGGCGAAGTCCGCCGCGGCGATGAAGCCCTCGAGGTCGGCTTTGGTGAAGTCATGGCGGTGATGCCCCGTCCAGAAACGCTCGAAAGACAGGCACCGCATCTTGCCCAGCGTCTCTTTCCAGGCGGAAAGCGACAGGCTCTCGGGAAAGCACAGGCACGAGATGGGCGTCACGGCATCTCCCGAGAAGAGGGTCGCGAGCTCGGGGCAGAGGTACCCCACGGAACCTGCCGTATGGCCGGGGAGCTCAGCCACCTCGAGCGTGCGACCACCCAGATCGATTACGTCGCCCTCCCCCACCATATGGACCTGTGGCGCGCTGCGATCGCGCGGGCCGAACGGAGTCTCCGGCTCGGCCGCGCCCTCGCGCAAGGCCTGATCCCACATGAACGCCGAGTAGCTCTCGCACGCATCCCAGCACTCGGCCTCCGCCTCGTGCATCCACACCTCGTCGAACCAAAACGCCCCGCTCACATGGTCCACATGTCGATGGGTCAAGAGAACACGCACGGGCTTCTCGCCGATAAGCGCGCGCACGCAGGCAGCGAGGTCGCCGAGGCCCGCCATCGTATCGATAAGGGCCGCCTCTCGCTCACCTTCCACGAGATAGCACAAGTCACCCAGGGCGTCCCCGATGCGCCACAGGCCGCAGTCCATCTGCTCCACATCAAACAGCTCGGCCAAAATCGGGCCCCTTCCATAGAGAAAAGACCTGCCCACGCTCGCGCAGGCAGGTCTAGCAGGCGTTTATTTCCTCAAGTCTAGTGCATATCGGGGGCGGAGGGAGCAGGGTCCTTGCAAATCTGGCGGGCCCACTTCTCGCTCGCGGGCGCCCAGAAGAGCGACACGACGAAGCCGACGATCCAGCACTGGATGATGGAGGCGGCCCACTCGGCCGGGAAGGCGACGATAGGGGCGCCGTTGAACACGCAGGCGTTCAGGTAGGTGAGGATCACGGAGTTGAACGCGACGTAGACGGAGTTGACCACGACGTTGAGCGCGGCGCCGAACTTGAGGCCGTCGGTAGGCTTGAGGCCGCACTTCATGGCGAAGCCGAAGCCCCACTTCTCACACGGGACGAGCATGCCCACGAAGAACGAGACCGCGTAGGCGATGAGGCTGTTCTTGAGGGTGGAGAACACGACGGCCGGAACGAAAGCTTCGCCGGGGACGCCGGCGCAACCGATCGCGATATAGCTCGCCACCGCGGAAATCGAAATGGAGATCGCGATGTTGGTCAGAAGTACTTTAACGAGCTTGGTCTTGGGTTGCATGGGCATAGTACGGGTCCTTTCTTGTTTCCTCTCCAAAACAAAGACGCTATGAACATGTTATGGAGAGGGCAGCTCAGCACCCATATAGCTATGCACTAAAGTGCAACCCAAGACCAATCAATAGTTGTGCGGATGAACAACGAATCCTAAATCAAGCAGAAGGTCATGTTTGATTATTTGCGGACCTCGAAGGACTCGGCGCCGACGATGTGCAGGTCGCAGGCGTAGTACGCCGTGAGCGCATCCACGCCGAGCTCAACGTCGCGCGCGCCCGTCGTCTCGAAGCAGGAGTGCATGGCGAGCTGCGGCAGGCCCACATCGACGCCGTGCATGCTCACCTGGGTGTTGGAGAGGTTGCCGAGGGTGCCGCCGCCGGCCATGTCGGAGCGGTTGGAGAACGTCTGGTACGGCACGTCGGCGCCCTTGCACACGGCGATGAAGGCGGCGCGGCTGAAGGCGTCGGAGCAGTAGTGCTGGCTGGCCGCCTCCTTGATGGCGATGCCGCCGTTCAGCCAGCAACGGTTGGCCTCGTCGTACTTATCGGCGTGGTTGGGGTGGCAGGCGTGGGCGTTGTCGCAGCTCACCATGAAGGAGCCGGCAATGGCGCGGCGGTACTCCTCGTCCGTCTTGCCGAGGGCGGCGTTGATG
>CAVDQW010000005.1:0-4511 GCA_963610995.1 bacterium
GGCATCGGCGGCGGGCGATTCGCGGTGCCGACGTCGGCTGGCCATGGCCGGCTGGCAAGAAAAAACGCGGGCCCCGTCGAGGCCCGCGTCTCATCGCATATGTTGGGCGGCTATTCGGTGACAGTCCCGCCGCCAGTGCCACCGCCCGTGGTGCCGCCGCCGGTCGTGCCGCCGCCAGTCTCGGTCCCGCCGCCGGAAGCGCCGCCGGTCCCGCCGCCGCCCGTGGTCCCGCCGGACTCGGCCCCGCCGCCCGTGGTGCCGCCGCCGTTGTTGCTGTAGCCGCTGTTACCCGACGAGTTGTTCGTGTAGGAGTTGCTGCTGTAGGAATCGTTGCTGTAGCTCGTGTCGCTGTACGAGTTGTAGGAGTTGCTGTAGCTGTTGCTGTAGCTGTAGTCGCTGTAATCGTCGCTATAGGAGTTGCTATAGCTGTTGCTGTACGAGTTGCTGTAGCTGCTGTAGTAGCCGCTGTTGTACGAGGTGCTCGTCTCGGCGAACGTCCAGGAGCTGTTGGACTTGTAGCTCGCGGTGTGGTCCGACTCGGGGAACTCCTGCCTGCTCTGACCGGCGAGGATGGTGTTCATGAACGTCGTCCAGATGGGCATCGCCGTGTTGGAGGTCGTGGCGTGGCTGCTGCCGTAGTACGCGGTCTTGGTGGTGCCGTCGCGGCGGCCGAAGCGCACGACGGTGGTGACCTGCGGGGAGAAACCGCAGAACCAGAGGTTGTCGTACGTCTCGGTGGTGCCGGTCTTGCCCGCCACGGGCTGGTCGACGGTCAGCATGTCGCGGACGGTCGTGCCCGTGCCGGAGCTCACCACGTTCTCGAGCACCTGGCGGGCGTCCTGCGCCACGGCGGAATCGACTACCTCCTCAGAGGTGTCCTCGTGCGCGTAGACGGTGCCGCCGTTGCGGTTCTCGATCTTGATGATGGCCACGGTGTCGCGGTGCACGCCGTTGTTGGCGATGGTCGAGTAGCCCTCGGCCATCTCGAGCGGCGAGACGCTGGAGGTGCCGAGCGTCGAGGTGCCGTAGGGGTCGATGGTCGAGTCGATGCCCACGAGCTTTGCCATGGAGATGAGCTTATCCACGCCGATGGTGTCGATGACCTGCGCGTATCCGGTGTTGGACGAGACCTGCGTCGCGCGGTCGAGCGTGATGTAGCCGTACTGGTGGTTGTCGATGTTCTGGACGTTCCAGGTGCTGCCGATCTTCATCGGAGAGTTGCAGTTGAGCACGACCGTCGGGCTCATGCCCTCGTTCAGGGCGGCGAGCAGCGTGAACGTCTTGAACGAGGAGCCTGCCTGGAACTTGCTCGTGGCGAGGTTGACCTGGGCGCCCTCGAGGTCCGTGTCGTAGTGCTGGCCGCCGACCATGGCCTTGATGTAGCCGTTGGAGTTGTCCACGCAGACGAGCGCGGCGTCGACGTCGTCGTTGCCGGCTTCGCTCACCACGCTCTCGGCCGCGGCCTCGGCGGCAGCCTGGTAGTCGGGGTCGAGGGTGGTGTAGACCTTGAGGCCGCCCTGCATGATCGTGTCGCTCGAGAAGTTCTCGAGCAGCAGCTGGCGCACGTACGCGGTGAAGTAGGGATAGGAGCCGGTGGACTCGGTGAGCTCGCCGCGGTCGAGCACGAGCTCCTCGGCCTGCGCCGCGTCGTGCTCCTCCTGCGTGATGTCGCCCGCCTCGAGCATGCGGTCGAGGACGAGGTTTCGGCGAGAGACGCAGTTCTCGGGGTTCTTGAACGGGTCGTAGAGGGTGGGGGAGTTCGGCAGGCCGACGAGCGTGGCGGCCTCGGCCAGCGTGAGCTCGCTGGCGTGCTTGTTGAAGTACGTGATGCTCGCGGCCTCGATGCCGTAGGCGGAGTTGCCGTAGTAGATGGTGTTCACGTACATGTTGAGGATCTGGTCCTTGGTGTACATCTTCTCCATCTGGATGGCGATGTAGGCCTCGCGGACCTTTCGCTTGAGCGACATCTCGAACTGCTCGTCGGAAAGGATCGTGTTCCTCACCAGCTGCTGGGTGATGGAGGAGCCGCCGCCCTGTTCGCTCTTGCCGGTGAGCTGGCCGGCCACGGCGCGCAGGATGCCCTGGGGGTCGACGCCGTTGTGCGTGTAGAAGCGCTTGTCCTCGGTGTCCACCGTTCCCTTGAGCACGTAGGGCGAGATCTCCTCGAGGGTGACTGAGCGGCGCTGCTGAAGGTAATAGGTGGCGATCTCGTTGCCGCCGGCGTCATAGACGCGCGTGGGCTCGGCGACGACGTAGGAGTCCGCCGACGTGTAGTCGGGCAGGTCCTGCAGCCAGCCTTCGATGACGGCGCCCATCGAGAGGCAGACCGCGACGACGAGCAGCGCGATGAATCCGGCGGCGCCGGCGAGGCCGAAGCCGACGATGTGCGTGCTGGCGTGCTTATGAGCTCTGCGGGTTCGGATGCCCATGTACCCTCCTTGAGGGGAGTCGATTCACATATAGGCACGATTATAGTGGTCAGCTAGCTTTATCCGCCCTTGGGAATGCGCTGGTGTCGTGGTGTTGTGGAGTGCGCAGCCCACAGGTGTGCGGTATTCTATAAGGCTGTGCAACCACTCGGACAATTCCTTTTGGAGGGCAGACCATGCTTCCCGTTGACGAACAGCTCAAGGTCATCACCTCGGGCGCCATGCAGATCGTTCCGCTCGACGAGCTCAAGGCCAAGCTTGCCAAGGGCACGCCGCTCAACATCAAGCTGGGCGTCGACCCCACGAGCCCCGACCTTCACCTCGGCCACGCTGTCCCGCTGCGCAAGATGCGCCAGTTCCAGGACCTGGGACACAAGGTCACGCTGATCATCGGCTCCGGCACCGCGCTTATCGGCGACCCGTCCGGCCGCGACTCCACCCGCCCGCCGCTGACCGAGGAGCAGGTCGAGGCCAACGCCAAGACCTACGTCGCGCAGGCCATGAAGGTCCTCGACCCCGAGAAGACCGAGGTCGTCTACAACGGCGACTGGATCAAGCCCATGAACCTCAGCCAGATGCTGGGCCTCATGAGCAAGTTCAACGTGGCCCGCATCCTCGAGCGCGAGGACTTCCACAACCGTTACACCGAGGGCAAGTCCATCGCCCTGCACGAGTTCATCTACCCCGTGCTTCAGGCCTACGACTCCGTGGTCATCAAGGCCGACCTCGAGATGGGCGGCAACGACCAGATCTTCAACCTGCTCGCCGGACGCGACCTTATGCGCGCCGAGGGCATGGAGCCGCAGGTGGCCCTCACCATGCCGCTGCTGGTGGGCACCGACGGCAAGAAGAAGATGTCCAAGAGCTACGGCAACTACGTGGGCCTCACCGACGAGCCGGCCGACATGTTCGGCAAGATCATGTCCATCGCCGACGAGATCGTGCCGATGTACTACCGCCTGTGCTCCACCAAGAGCCTCGACGAGATCGACGCCATCGACGCCGCCTTCGCCGACGGCACCGCCGACCCCTACAAGCTCAAGCGCGAGCTCGGCGTGAACATCGTGGACCTGTACCACGGCGAGGGCGAGGGCGCCAAGGCCATGGCCGCCTTCGACGCGCAGTTCAAGGAGAACAAGGTCCCCGACAACATCGCCGAGTTCCCGGCCTCCGTGGTCGAGGTCAACGACGAGGGCAAGGTCTACCTGGGCAAGCTTCTGGTCGATGTGAAGATCGCGGCTTCGGCCGGCGAGGCCCGTCGCCTGGTCGATGGCGGCGGCGTGAAGGTCAACGGCGAGGCCGTGGCTCCCAAGTGCTACAACGTGGACCCCGCTCCCTTCGCCGCCGGCACCATCATCCAGTCCGGCAAGAAGCGCTGGGCCAAGCTGGTCTAGGCCGCGCATCCATAGCTGAACCCGACGCCCGGCGAGAAGCGCTTCTCGCCGGGCGTTTTTGTGGCCTGTTGCGCGCAGGGGTCCGGCGCCCGTGAGCCGCGGTATCGTATAAAGGTTGCGAATTCACCGGGCTTAAAGGAGAGGTTTTGGCCCACAAGAACGTCATTGAGCTGCTCGCGCCCGCGGGCGGACCCGAGCCCTTCAACGCCGCGCTGGCAGCGGGCGCCGACGCCATCTACTGCGGCCTCGGCAACAGTTTCAACGCCCGTCGAAGCGCGGACAACTTCGACGACGAGAGCTTCGGCGCCGCGTGCCGCGCGGCGCACCTGGCCGGCACGCGCGTCTACGTGACCATCAACGTGGCCGTGGCGACCGACGAGCTGCCGCGGCTGCTGCGCCTTGTCCGTCGTGCGTGGCTGCTCGGCGCCGACGCCTTCATCATCCAGGATTGGGGCGTGTTCTCCGAGGTCAGGCGCATATGGCCGCAGATCGAGACGCACGTCTCCACGCAGGCCAACATCCATGACGCGCGCGGCGTGGCGTGGTGCCGCGAGAAGGGCGCCGACCGCGTGACGCTCTCGCGCGAGCTCTCGTTGCCCGAGATTCGCCGAATCGCCGAGGAGGGCGTCGAGCTCGAGTGCTTCGGCCACGGTGCCCTGTGCTTCTGCTACTCGGGCGTCTGCATGAT
>CAVDQW010000006.1:0-2951 GCA_963610995.1 bacterium
GCGCCTCGACCGCGCGGCGTCGCTCTTCCCGCCCGAGCAGGTCAAGGCCGAGTGCGGAATCGACCTCGTCTTTGCCAACAACGGCCAGATGGAGGACCCTGTGGCGGGCCTTCGCGAGCTCAGCGGCGGCACCGGGTTCGACGATGTTCTCTGCTACGCGCCCGTCGCCCCCGTCGTCACGCTCTCGGCCGACCTCCTCGGCCGCGACGGCTGCCTCAACTTCTTCGCCGGCCCCACCGACAAGAAGTTCTCCGCGTCGATGAACTTCTACGAGGTCCACTACGGCTCCACGCACGTCATGGGCACGACCGGCGGCAACACCGCCGACGAGATCGAGTCGCTCGAGCTCACGGCGGCCGGCCGCATCGATCCCGCCGTCATGGTCACCCACGTGGGCGGCCTCGACGCCGCGGCCGAGACCACACTCAACCTGCCCAAGATCCCCGGCGGCAAGAAGCTCATCTACACGCACATCTCCATGCCCCTGACCGCCCTCACCGACCTGCGCGAGAAGGCCGCCGACGACGAGCGCTATGCCGGCCTCGCCGACATCGTCGAGGGTAACAACGGGCTGTGGTGCCCCGAGGCGGAGCGCTACCTGCTCGCCAACTTCGACGCCATCGACTAACGGCGGAAGCTTCGGCACAAGCCGCTCACCCGCATTCAATGCCCCGGCCCCGATGAAGGGACCGGGGCATTGTTAGAATGAAAGCGAATAGTAGTAAACCGAAAGTATCAATCGGTCCTAGAAATAGGGAGTCCTCATGGCAACAAGCATGAACGAGCGTAGAGACGCCATCGTCGAGCTGGTGAATTCTATGGGCACGGTCACGTTCGCCCAAGTCAAAAAGAATTTCTCCGACGTCTCGGATATGACGCTGCGTACGGACCTCAAGACGCTCGACGCAGAACGGCGCATTGTGCGCACCCACGGTGGCGCGCGCTCGGTCGAATACGTCGTCGGCACCGATGACCTGCTGCTCAACAGGCAGTCGAGGAACGCCGAGGCCAAGGCCGTAATCGCCAAGAAGGCGGCCTCCCTGGTGCGCCCGAACACGACCTTCTTCCTGGATTCGGGAACGACGACGACGGAGCTCGCGCGCACGCTGGCCGACACGCGCGCCATCGCCTTCACGAACTCCTTGAGCTGCACGGCCGAGCTGGCTCGCCTGGCCGAGCTCAAGACCATCGTCATCGGGGGCACGCTCAATCGCTACTCCATGAGCCTCAACGGCGGCAAGGCCATCGAGGAGATTTCCGGCCTCAGCTTCGACGTGCTTTTCCTCGGCGGCACGTCCTATGCGTCCGCCACGGGCTTTGCCTGCGGGTCCGACGACGAGGCGGCTCTCAAGCGAGCTCTTATCGGCCGCGCCGAGAAGACCGTCGTGCTCATGGACTCCGAGAAGCTCGGCAAGAAGAGCACCTTCAAGATCTGCGGGCTCGAGGACGTGGACGTCATCGTATCGGACGGCAAGCTCTCCGAGCATTTCCTCAAGAACTGCGAGGAGTCCGACGTCGAGGTGCTCTGATAAGGCGAGGGTCCAGCCCCCCTCGCCTTATCTACCGAGCAGGAGTTCCAAGGCGATGACTTGAGACCTGGCGTCCTCGAGAGTCGCCTCGAAAGTGAACCACCGGTCGTCGATTCGAAGCCAAGCGATCGGCCCGAAGCCGCCGCGCAGCGTGCTCGACGCCTCCCGATAGCAGGGGTCATTCGTAAGGCCGGGGTAGCGGACCTCAGCGACCTTTGGATGGCACCGCAGGAAGTTGGCCACCACCTGGGCCGAATCGGAGCGCACGCGCCACTCCCCCGCTTCCATCGCCTCCTGCATACGAAGAAGAGCCCCGAGGTCGGGGCTCTTCTCGTTTGTCTGTTGAAGCTCCAAGGCCCGAAGCCTAGCGGCGCTCGGCGATCTCGGCCGAGATCTCAGCGATGAACTCGTCGAGGCCCTTCTGGACGGTCTCGTTGGAGCGGTCGCGCACGGAGATGTTGCCGGCCTCGACCTCCTTCTCGCCCAGGATCAGCATGTAAGGCACGCGATCGATGGAGCGGGCCTCGCGGATCTTGTAGCCGATCTTCTCGTCACGCTCGTCGAGCTTGACGCGGATGCCGGCGGCGTCGAGCTTCTCGGCGACGCCGCGGGCGTACTCGCGGCTCTTCTCGGAGACGGGAAGCACGTCCACCTGCACGGGGGCGAGCCACGTCGGGAACTTGCCGGCGAAGTGCTCGATCAGGATGCCGATGAAGCGCTCGATGGAGCCGAAGCAGACGCGGTGAAGCATGATGGGGCGCTTCTTGGTGCCGTCGGCGTCGACGTACTCGAGGTCGAAGTTGATGGGCATCTGGAAGTCGAGCTGCACCGTGCCGCACTGCCAGGTGCGGCCAAGCGAATCCTCCAGGTGGAAGTCGATCTTGGGGCCGTAGAAGGCGCCGTCGCCCTCGTTGAGCTCGTAGTCCATGCCCAGCTGCGTCAGAGCGGTCTTCAAGCCCTCCTCGGCACGTGCCCAGTCCTCGTCGGAGCCCATGGAGTCCTCGGGGCGGGTGGAGAGCTCGACGTGGTACTTGAACCCGAACTTCTGGTACACGGAGTCGATGAGGTTAACGACGCCCACGATCTCGTCGGTCAGCTGGTCGGGACGCACGAAGAGGTGCGCGTCGTCCTGGTTGAAACAGCGGACGCGGAACAGGCCGTGCAGGGCGCCGCGCATCTCGTGGCGGTGCACCAGGCCGATCTCGCCGGCGCGGATGGGCAACTCGCGGTAGGAGTGCGGCTTGGAAGCGTAGACCAGGACGCCGCCCGGGCAGTTCATAGGCTTAACGCAGTACTCCTCGTCGTCGATGATCGTGGAGTACATGTTGTCCTTGTAGTGGTCCCAGTGGCCGGAGGTCTTCCACAGCTGTTTGTTCATGATCATCGGCGTGGAGATCTCGACGTAGCCGGCCTTGTGGTGGA
>CAVDQW010000007.1:0-2057 GCA_963610995.1 bacterium
GTCTCGTTGGCCACGCCCTTCTTACCGAGAATGACCTGGTACGGGACGCCGATGAGGTCGGCGTCCGCGAACTTGACGCCCGGGCGTTCCTTGCGGTCGTCGAGAAGCACCTCGAGGTCTGCCGCAGCGAGCTCCTCGGTCACCTTCTGCGCCACGGGCCAGACCACGTCGTCGTTCACGTTCATGGCCACGACCTCGACCTCGTAGGGAGCGACGCAGACGGGCCAGCAGATGCCGCGCTCGTCGTTGTGCTGCTCCACGACGGCCGAGACCATGCGGGAGACGCCGATGCCGTAGCAGCCCATGAGGAACGGCTTCTCCTTGCCGTCCTCGTCCATGAACGTGGCGCCCATGGACTCGGAGTACTTGGTGCCGAGCTGGAAGACCTGGGAGATCTCGATGCCGCGGGCGGAGTGCAGTGCACAGCCGCACTTCGGGCAGGGGTCGCCCTCGGCCACGGTGATGAGGTCGGCCCACTCGTCGACCTTGAAGTCGCGGTCGGGCTCGATGCCCAGGTAGTGGTAGCCGTCGACGTTGGCGCCGCAGGCCCAGCTGTGGGCGGCCTTGAGCGACTCGTCGCAGACGATGCGGATGCCCTCGGTGAGGTTCACGGGGCCGATCGAGCCCTTAGGCAGGCGGTAGCCCTTGAGCTCCTCGTCGGTCATCATGCGATAGCCCGTGCCGAAGACGTGCTCCGCCTTGCAGTCGTTGAGCTCGTGGTCGCCGGGGAGGAGGACGAGCACCGGCTTCTCCTCGGCGTCCAGGAGGCAGAGGGACTTGACGGTCGCGTTCTGCGGGATCTCGAGCAGGCGGGCGAGCTCCTCGATGGAGTGGGTGCCCGGGGTCTCGATACGGCGAAGCTCGCCGTGGCCGGGGCCGTCGACGACCGGGACCTTCGTGGCCGCGGCCTCGGTGTCGGCGGCAAAGCCGCAGTCGCAGTAGACGAGCTCGGCCTCGCCGGCGTCCGCGAGCGCCATGAACTCGACGGAGGTGTCGCCGCCGATCTGGCCGGAGTCGGCCACGACGGGCAGGGCCTTGACGCCGCAGCGCTCTGCGATGCGGGCATAGGCGGCCTTCTCGTCGTCGTAGCACTGCTGCAGGGACTCCTGCGTGGCACTGAAGGAATAGGCGTCCTTCATGATGAACTCGCGGCCGCGCATGAGGCCGAAGCGAGGACGCAGCTCATCGCGGAACTTGTCCTGGATGTGGTAGAGGGTGACGGGGAGCTGCTTGTAGCTGCGAAGCTCGTTGCGGACGAGGTCGGTGTAGGTCTCCTCGTGGGTGGGGCCGAGCACGAAATCGCGGTCGTGGCGGTCCTTCAGGCGCATGAGCTCGGGGCCGTAGGCGGCGTAGCGGCCGGACTGCTCCCAGAGCTCGGCGGGCGTCACGATGGGCGTGAGCATCTCCTGGGCGCCGATGCCCTCCATCTCGTCGCGGATGACGTCCTCGATCTTGCGGATGACGCGCCAGCACAGCGGCAGGTAGCTGTAGAGGCCGGCGGCGGTCTTGCGAATCATGCCCGCGCGGAGCAGCAGCTTGTGGCTGACGAGCTCGGCCTCGGCGGGGTCTTCCTTGAGCGTGGGGGCGTAGAGCCTCGACATGGTCTGGTAGCGCTTCACGTTGCGTCCAATCTTCTTATATGGAAAGCCGGGCGCGCGGCCCGGCCAACGTACACGTGGGTTTTAGTTTACGGCATCGAGAGGTGCCTTGTGCTTCAGGCGCGTAAACCCGCCATGGGTGACAGTCATTGGTGGCAGGCTGGTCGCCGATGAGACAAGCCGCTCGTACCTCAAAGGCTGTCCCAATTGGCCTGCCGCCAATGACTGTCACCTGTGGCAGATTAGTCGCCGAAGCGCTGGGAGATCTCGGCGAAGAGCTCGTCGACCATGGACTCCTCGGCGACCTTGCGGATCGGCTCGCCGTTGGCGAAGAGCAGCGCCTGGCCGTTGCCGCTCGCCATGCCGATGTCCGCGCCCTTGGCCTCGCCGGGCCCGTTGACGGCGCAGCCCATCACCGCCACGGAGATGGGGGCGTTGACGTCGTGGAGCCGCCGCGCG
>CAVDQW010000008.1:0-4864 GCA_963610995.1 bacterium
GCATAATTACCGCCTGCTCGCCCGCAGCCGAGAAGGCCCTGGCCACCGACATCGGCAGCGACGCCGTGATCGCATCGGACCGCGATATCAGCGCTGAGGGCAAGTACTTCAACGGCTTCAGGCACCATTACGACGAGGCGAGCGGAGAGACGCTCCTGTGCATCGAGGCGGGCTTCGACGGCGCAGACGGCAGTGCGCGGGTCGAGGAGCTCGTGGGCGCCACCACCCGCTGCACCGACGCGGAGTACCACGGCGATTTCGTCTACATGACCTGGTCGCAACAGAACGTGACCGATTGCGCCCTGATCCAGAGGTATGCCGACGAGACCCAGGGCGGAGACAACGCCCTTGTCGTCGCGCAGTGCTACACCTGGGCCTACGAGCGCGCGCAGGGCGACCTCGACAGCATGCTCTCGTGGCTCGGCTACGTCCCCGAGGCGTTTCAGGGTATCGGCCCCGACCTCGTGGCCTACGTGAAGGACGCCCGCGCCAGCTGGACCGGGCACGGGAAGCTGTACTCGAAGACGAACGGCAGCCAGCAGCTCGCCCGTTTCTGGGCGGACCAGCAGACCGGCGGCATCGAGCTCCACAAGAGCTCGTCGAAACCAAAGGTGACGAGCAGCAACGACTGCTACTCGCTCAAGGGAGCGGAATACGGCCTCTACGCCGACGAGGCCTGCCATCACCTCATGTGCACGCTTCGCTGCGACGCCGCGGGCAACGCATCGGCGAGCGGCCTCGCTTGCGGCACCTATTACCTGCGCGAGGATAAGGCGGCCCCCGGCTTCGCCATCGATGATGAGGTGCGCGCCGTGGAGGTCCCGGCCGGCAAGGCGAAGGCCGTCGAAGTAAGCGACGAGCCCCAGACCTGCAAGATCGACGTCGCGGTCCGCAAGGTTGATTCCGAGGCCGGCGAGGACGAATCGAGCGACAAAGCCGCCTTGGCGGGAGCGGAGTTCCGTCTCGACTATTACGCAGGCTTCTACGACCTCGATGACCTGCCGAAGAAGGCCGACAAGACCTATACCGTGAGCACCGACGACGACGGCGAGGCGAAGCTCGAGCGCGAGCTGCCACTCGGCACCGTCGTGGTCCGCGAGACCAAGGCGCCCGCCGGATACGCCGTCGACTCGACACCCCGCCTGGTAAAGATCACCTCCTCAGGGAGCACCGCGCACGTGAAGACCTATAAGGCCCCGACCATCGCCAACCGCCCCATCCGCGGCGGCCTGTCCTTTGTCAAGGCCGACGAGCAGACGCAACGCCGCATGGCCAACGTCGCCTTCAAGCTCACCTCCACAAGAACCGGCGAGAGCCACGTGGTAGTCACCGACGAGAACGGCTGCTTCGACTCGGCCGACCCGAAGCACACCTCGGACACCAACGCCTCCGATGCGGCGCTGGCGGCGGACGGCAAGACCGTCGACTCCACCAAGCTGAAGGTGTGCGGCGTATGGTTCGGCGCTGCAGCGCCCGACGACACCCTGGGAGCCCTCCCCTACGGCACCTATGAGCTCGAAGAGCTCCGCTGCGACGCGAACGCGGGCCACCGCCTGGTGAGCACGACCGTGACCGTCTCGCGCGACGGCAAGAAATACTCGCTCGGCACCTTCAACGATGCGCAGCCGGCCATCGCGACGACGCTCGCCTACGCAAATGGGGAGAAAACGTGCCCCACAGCTGAGTCGGAGCTTATCGACACCGTCCGCTACGAGGGGCTTGAGCGCGGCCACGAGTATCGCCTGGTAGGCGAGCTCCACGACTTCGACGAGAACGGCAAAGACGCCGGCGTCGTGTCCAAGGCCGAGGTCGCTTTCTCGCCCCAGCTCGCGGCCGGAGAGCAGCAGGTGCGCTTCAACGTGGACGCGAGCAACCTCGGAGGCCACAAGCTGGTCGCCTACGAGCAGGTCTTTGACGGAGACGACCTTCTCAGCGAGCATACGGACGCCACCGACGAGTCCCAGACCGTCCGGGTCCCCAGAATAGCGACGGAGCTCATCGGCGACGCCGGCCATGAGGCGGACGCAACGGGCGGCAAAGTCATCCTTACCGACACCGTCACCTACGAGAACCTCGAGACGGGCCGCGCCTACACGGTTTCCGGCACGCTCCACCTGAAGAACGCCGACGGCACCGATGCGGGCCCCGCCCTTGATGACAACGGCGCCGAGATCCGCGCCGCCGCGGAGTTCACCCCCGAGGCATCTTTCGGCACCGTCGAGCTTGCCTTCGAGTTCTCCGGCGCGACCCTGGCCGGCCGCGACGTGGTCGCCTTCGAAGAGGTCTCGAGGGATAGAATCGCCTACGCGGTCCACGCGGACATCAACGACGAGTCCCAGACCGTCAGCTTCCCCGCGCTGGCCACGACCGCCCAAGGCAGCGAGACCAAGGATCACGACATCGCCGCGGCGAAGGACCAGAGGGTCATCGATGAGGTGAAGATCTCGAACGTCGAGCCGGGGGCGGAGTACGAGCTGCGCGGTTCTCTGCGCCTCATCGACGAGAACGGAAACGACGGCGGCGTGGCCGCCGAGAGCCGCCAAACCTTTACCCCGAGCGAGAAGGACGCTTCCATCGAGCTCGATTTCAAGGTCGACGCGAGCGGTCTTGCCGGAAGAACGCTGGTCGCCTTCGAGGAACTCTACCGCAGCGGCATCCGCGTGGGTTCTCACGCGGACCTCTCCGACGAGGGCCAGAGCATTCATGTGCCCCAGATCGAGACCACGCTCAGGGATGCGAAGGAGGCCAAGCGGACCGTGGTCACGAGCGACCCCATGACCATCGACCTTTACGACAGCGTGAGCTATAGAAACCTCATCGTCGGCAAGGAGTACCAGCTCAAGGGCACCCTTCACCTTAAGGGCGCGGACGGCACCGATTCCGGCGTACTGGCGGGCGCAGACGGCAAAGCCGTGGAGGCCACAGCCACCTTTACGCCCGGCGCCGCGGACGGCGAGGCCCTGGTCATGTTCAGATTCGATGCGGGAAAGCTCGCCGGCAAGACCGTTGTCGCGTATGAGGAGCTCTATTCGAGCGAGGTCAGGCTCGCAGCGCATGCGGACATCAACGACGATGCCCAAGCGTTCTTCTTCCAAGAGAAGCCGCCTGCCGAGACCCCGCCCGCAGAGGAACCCCCGGCAAAGACCTCGTCGAGCGCAAAGCTGCCCACCACCGGCGACGTCGCCCTGCCCATCTTCGCCTGCGTCGTCCTCGGAGGCCTCCTAGCCCTCTGCGCCTGGGCCATCTCCCGTGCAGGCTCGATGAATCAGTCCCAGAGGTAGCGAATTTCGACATTCAATGGCAATAGACAAGCATTGTCTATTGCCATTGCCATATAGATTGGTACACTAATGCCAAAAGAGCGTGAACTAATCAAAAGAATCCGTCGAGAAGCCAAGTTGCAAGGAATTCAGTTCAAGAAGCTGCGAAGCGGCTCCCGACATGACATCTGGCTTCTAGGAGATTGCCTCTTTCCGATACCTCGGCATTCGGAAATCAAACAGGTCACCGCCGAGCGCATCTACAAACAGTGTGAACAACAGCTCGGAAAGGATTGGTGGGCAAAGTGACGCGCTATAAGGTCATAGCAACCCCTGATGACGGCTACTGGTGTCTGCAAGTCCCCTCTATCGACAGGGCAACTCAAGCCAGGAACATCGAAGAAATCACGCCCATGGCAAAAGATCTCATCGAGATCATGACCCAAGATCAAAATATTGAGATCGAGGTGGACTACGACCTCCCGGCCGAAGTTGCGGAGGCAGTCGAGCTCAAACGTCGTGCGGCGGAATTGGAAGTACAAGCGCGAAGCAAACAAAAGGACGCGGTTTTCGTCCTCCGAAAACGAGGCTTGACCCTGCGAGATATCGGCAAGATCTTGGGTATCAGCCACCAACGAGCCCACCAGCTCATCAAGGCTTAAAGCAAACGCCCGGTAGAATGAACCGCCTCCCATTTCTTGGACATGAGAAATGGGAGGCGGTTCAGAATCGACCTGTCTGGCGTTATGCCTCGGGTTTGTTCGACCTTAGAGCCGCAAGCCTACTTAAGCCCCATGTTGCGCATCATGTTGGCCATGGCGCGGCGGTTCTTCTTGCCGTTCTTGCCGCCCATGTTCTCGGTCATGCCGCGCATCTTGGACATCATCTTGTTCATCTCGCTCCACTGCTTGATGAGCTGGTTGACCTCCTGCACCGTGCGCCCGGAGCCCTGTGCGATGCGCTTGCGGCGCTGGCCGTTGATGATCTTGGGCCTCGCGCGCTCCTCCTTGGTCATGGAGTGGATAATGGCCTCGATGCGAACCATCTGCGAATCGTCCACGTTTGCCGCGGGGTTCTGCGCCATGGCGCGTTCCATGCCGGGGATCATGCCGATGATCTTCTGCAGGCCGCCCATCTTGCGGATCTGCTGCATCTGGCTCAGCAGGTCGCCCATGGTGAAGCCCTCGCGCAGCATGCGCTCGGCATCGGCGGCCTGCTGGTCGTCGGCCATCTTCTGGGCCTGCTCGATGATGCCGACCACGTCGCCCATGCCGAGGATGCGCTTGGCCATGCGGTCGGGGTGGAACACCTCGAGGGAGTCGGGCTTCTCGCCCATGGAGACGAACTTGATCGGCTTGCCGGTGACCTCGCGGACCGAGAGCGCGCCGCCGCCGCGGGCATCGCCGTCGAGTTTGGACATGATGACGCCGTCGAAGTCCACGCGCTCGGCGAAGGTCTGGACGACGTTGACGATGTCCTGGCCGGTCATGGAGTCGACGACCATGAGGATCTGGTCGGGACGCACCGCCTGCTTGATGGCGACCGCCTCCTGCATCATCTCCTCGTCGATCTGCAGGCGGCCGGCGGTGTCGACGATGACGATG
>CAVDQW010000009.1:0-2077 GCA_963610995.1 bacterium
CGGGCTCGTGAACCCCTCCGAGGTGCGCCGGCAGTTCGGCGTGCCCTCAACCTATCGAATCGTCGCGCTCATGCCGATGGGCTACCCCAGCGAGAAGAGCCGCCCCTCTCGCCTCCACCGCAGGCGCAAGGAGCTCGGACAGACCGTGTTCTTCGATAGCTACGCGAGCCCCGAGGACGGCGAGTAAAACGCAGCCAGAACATAGCGGCACAGACGAGCGCCCGTCCATTGGGGGACGGGCGCTCGTCTGTTCGCGTCTGTTCGAGGGGCGTTCGCGAGGTTAGTCGTTGGACCCGCCGTTCGCGGAGGCCACGATCTGCAGCGTGTAGTAGAGGATCTCGAGCATCGAGAGGATCATGTTGTTGATGTACTCGATGTTGTAGAGGCGGAAGAGCTTGCGCATCAGCGCGATCTCCTCGTCGGTCGCGAGGCCTTCGGCGGAGAGGATCCGGCAGGCGCGGTCCTGCGCCTTGCGCTCGGTCACGAGCGTCTTGAACTGGAAGAAGAACGCGAGCGCATAGAAAAGGATGCCGACCACGCAGGCGGCGAGCGTGAGGGTGCCCTGGCCCTCGTAGATGATGATGTCGAGGACGGACGCCACCACGAGCAGGGGGATGAAGGCGATGGGGCCGACGAAGCCGAGGATGCTGAAGCGGGTGCGGGCGCGCATGTCGGGGTCGCCCTCGCTGTCGAGAACCGCCAGAGCGGCCTTCTGGGCGCCCATGGCCATGGAGGCGACCGAGGACTTCTCGATGGTGTTGCGGCGCAGGCGGACCTTCTTGAACATACGGCTGTAGGAGTTGCCCAGAAGCAGGGAGCCAGACTTGGTCACCTTGATGTTCTGGAGGCCGTTGGAGTCGAGGACGCGTCGCGCGACCTCTTCGCCGGAAAGGCCGCAGGAGTCGTCCCGGCGGTTGTACTTCATGTAGCGGACGGCCAGATAAATGGACACGCCGAAGGCGAAGATGCTCACGACGACGATGGCGATGATGACGCCGAGGAAGATGACGCGCAGGTTCTCGGGCAGCTCGGCGTAAATCTGGCCCGCCTCGGAGTTGTTGATCGCGCTGACGATGCCGTTCATTTTGACCTCCTGGGGTCGTTGGTTTCGAAGTTTAAGGCAACTATACGGTCCGTATGCATCACTTGCGCACCAAAGCCGCGGACTCTAGGCAAACGGTTACTCTGGAGTGAGAGATATTCGGTCCGCCGACCCGCAGAGGAGCACCCATGAACGACTTCGTCTACCAGATTCCGACAAAGTTCGTGTTCGGCAGAGGGGTGGTGGACGAGGTCGGCTTCGAGCTCGCGGAGCTCGGCTACTCGTGCGCTCTCGTGGTCTACGGAAAGGGCTCCGTGGTGCGGACGGGCGTCCTCGGCCGCGTGCTCACCTCGCTCGACAAGGCCGGCGTGAACCACGCGCAGCTGGGAGGCGCGCGCCCGAACCCCGAGGTCGGCCTGGTGCGCGACGGCGTCGCGGCCGCGCGCGCCGACGGCTGCGACGTCGTGCTCGCCGTGGGCGGCGGGTCCGTCATCGACACGGCCAAGGCCATCGCGCTGGGCGTGCCCTTCGACGGCGACGTCTGGGACCTCTACATGAAGAAGGCGCAGGTCGTGGCTGAGGGCAAACTGCCGGTCGCCTGCGTGCTCACCATACCCGCGGCGGGCTCGGAGGCCTCGGCGTCGAGCGTCATCCAAAACGACGAGCTGGCGCTGAAGCGCGGCCTCTCCACGGAGCTCAACCGCCCGAAGCTCGCGGTGATGGACCCCGAACTCACCTTCACGCTCCCCGCCTACCAGACCGCCTGCGGCGTCACCGACATGTGCGCGCACATCATGGAGCGCTACTTCGGCTCGGTCGGCCCCGTGCCGGTGACCGATCAAATCGCCTGCGGCCTCGTGCGCAGCCTCGTGGAGTGCGCGCCGCGCGTCCTGGAGGACCCCGAGGACTACGACGCCCGCGCGAGCATCATGTGGGCGGGCACCCAGGCGCACAACGACCTCGCGGGGCTCGGCCGCGGCGCCAAGCCGAACTCCCGCGCCGGCGGCTGGGAGAGCCACGCCCTCGACCACGAGC
>CAVDQW010000010.1:0-8239 GCA_963610995.1 bacterium
CGCGCAAGCCCGGTTTTGTGGTCCTACCGTCGACCTGTAACGGCGGCGGGTCCATAAAACCGGGCTTTGAGCTGCGGTTTATTTGTAACACGACATGGCGCTCGAGCGCCATTTGGAGAGAAACATGGCAAAAGAGTCTGCGCCCGTCGGGCGCGTGAGCTTTGCGCAGATAAGCGCCAAGCTGGGGCTGCCGGAGGAGCGCGTGGCGCAGATCGCGGGCGTCGTGCGCGACAACGGCATGGAAGACGGCCAGATGGCCTCGATGATGCGCATGGCCACGGAGCGCGGCGTGACGTGCGAGGAGATCCGCGGCATGCTCGCCAGCATGGGCGTGGCGATGTCGCAGGTCGTGCGCGTCATGCAGGCCGAGGGGCTCATGGAGCCGGAGGAGGCGAGCCGCCTTCTGGAGGCCGACCGCGCCGCCGCCGAGGCCGCCGCGAGCGAGGACACTGCTTCCGAGAAGCGCCGCCGCTACGTGCGCAAAGGCCTTATCCTCGCGTTTTGGTTCGCGGTGTGGGAGGCGCTCGACCGCATCGCCGACAACCGCCTGATCCTGGCGGGCCCCATCCGCACGCTCCAGGCGCTTTGCGAGCAGGTCGTGCGCGCGGACTTCTGGGTCATCGTGGGGGCGAGCTTCGGGCGCATCACGCTGGGTTTCCTGCTCAGCTTCGTCGGCGGCTTCATGCTGGCGCTGGCGGCGCACCGCTCAAGGCTGTTCCGCGAGTTCGTGGACCCCATCATGAGCCTGCTGCGCACCATTCCGGTGGCAAGCTTCATCATTCTTTTGCTTATTTGGGTGGGAAACCAGGCGCTCACGGTGTTCTTGGCGTTCTTTATTGTGCTGCCGCTGATTTACACCAACATGATCTCGGGCTTCGAGTCGGTGGACCCGCAGATGGTCGAGATGGGCCGCGTGTTCGGGCTCTCCAAATGGCGGATGTTCCTGTACGTGTACCGCCCGGCGTTCATGCCGTTCCTCATCTCGTCGTCCAAGATCTCGCTCGGCATGACGTGGAAGAGCGGCATCATGGCCGAGGTTCTGGCCACGCCGGCGCCCTCCATCGGCAAGATGATGAACACGGCGCGCACCTTCCTCAACACGCCGGACCTTCTGGCCTGGACCGTGGTTGTCATGATGTGCAGCTGGGCCTTTGAGCAGGTCTTTATGTGGCTGCTGCGCCGCGCGGCGCGACCGATGGGCGGGTTTCTTGGCGCGAAGGAGGCGGCGTGATGGCCGACGTCGTATTCGAGGGGCTGAGCAAGGCCTATGGCGAGAACCGCGTGCTGCGCGGGATCGACTTCACGCTGGAGGAGGGGAGCGTCACGTGCCTGATGGCGCCGTCCGGCTCGGGCAAGACGACGCTCTTCCGCGTGCTGTTGGGCCTTGAGGCCGCCGATTCCGGGCGCGTGCGGGGCGTCGGGGCTGGGCGCATCTCGATGATGTTCCAGGAAGACCGCCTGTGCCCCACGCTCACACCGGTGGAGAACGTGGCGCTGGTGCTGGGGCGCGACGCCTCGCGCGGCGAGCTGCGGACGATGCTGGAGGAGATCTTGCCGGCCGAGTGCCTGGACCAGCCGGCGCTGGAGCTTTCCGGCGGCATGCGGCGGCGCGTGTCGCTGGCCCGCGCGGTGGCGTACCCGAGCGACCTCGTGGTGCTCGACGAGCCATTTACCGGCCTCGATGCGGCGACGAAGCGGCGCGTCATCGAGTTCATCCTGCGCCACCGGGAGGGACGGACGCTGCTCGTGGCCACCCACGGGGAGGAGGACGTCGAGCTTCTGGGCGCGCGGCTCCTGCACCTCGACGAGCTCCAGGGAGCCTAGCCCTGCGATCCTGCCACGGGTGACAGTCATTGGCGGCAGGCCGCCGCGCTTGCCGGGCGCCTGCCGCCAATGACTGTCACCCGTGGCAGGGGACGCGAGTTGTTGAGCTTTTGCGGATAAGTTAGCCAAGGTTGCCATGGCAACCCCGCAAAAGAGTTTGTCTTAGCAAACTTATAGAGAAAGGATTTTGCGGGTTCAGAAAGCTGGCGAGGGCATGGAGCTCAAGGACGAGGAAATCATCAAGGTGCTTGTGGGGTCGCCCGTGTTCAAGGGCGTGCCCGAGGACCACGTCAAGGATGTGATCATCGAGCTCGGCTGCTCAACCTGCAGCTTTGTGGGCCAAGACTTCGTGGCACACGCCGGCGAGGCCCTGCGCAAGTATCCGGTCCTCATCGCCGGCATGATCGAGGCGCGCCTGCCCAAGGCCGACGACGGCTACACCATCGTCGGGCGCTTCGGCCCGGGCGACTCGTTTGCCGAGGCCGTCCCCACCACGCTGCGCGTTTCTCCCGTGGACATCGTCTGCATGGAGGAGTCGTTTGTGGTTTACATTCCGGCGGCGCGGCTCGAGGCGAGCGACAACAACGACTGCCTTCGTGTGCGCGCGAACATCATGGCCGAGATGTCCAAGAAGATCTCCGAGCTCTCCTACAAGCTCACGTTGTTTGCCGAGCCGCGCCTGCGCAATCGCCTGCTCATGTACCTGCAGTCGCAGGACGAGCGGGGCAACGGAAAGATCACGCTGCAGTACAACCGCAAGGAACTCGCCAGCTACCTGGGCGTCAACGATAAAGCGCTCTCTCGCGAGCTGCGGCGCATGCAGGATGAGGGCGTTATCGAGGTGGACGGCAAGAACGTCCGCATCAACCAAAGTAAGTAAACAGATTGATATATAGCGAGAGGAAACGCCATGTTCGACGCAAGCCAGACCATGAACCAGATCGCCACTGCCGACCCTAAGTTCGCGGAGTTTCTCGTGTACAAGGGCTTCCCGTTCTCGGTGAGCAACCCTATCACCAAGCTCGTGACCTTCAACGACGTCGTCAAGCTGAAGGGGCTGGACAAGGACGAGTTCTTGGCCGAGTACGAGGCGTGGGCGGCCGAGCAGGGCGGCGCCGAGGCGTAGGCTCGCTGACCGCGGCATGCATGCGAGCAAGCATCTACTAGGCGTTTATTGGCAATAGAGGGGACACGCAAGTGAACTACACCGTTGGCATCGACGCGGGCGCGAGCTCCGTCAAGGTCGTGGCCGTCGCGGTTGGCGATAAAGACACGGCGCCCGAGCTGCTGTGGAGCCGCCGCGAGCCGCATCGCGGGGACGCGGCCGGATGCGCGCGCGGGCTTCTTGCCGCTATGGCGGCCGAGCTGGGCGCGGCCGGGTGCTCGGGCGCCTGCGTCACGGGCTCTGCCGCCGAGTCGCTGACGGACGCCGCGGCCGGCCTTACGGCGCTCGAGGACGTCCCCGCCATTGCCGGCGGCGTCCACGCGCTCTGCCCGCGGGCCCGTTCCGTCATTGCCATCGGAGGACAAAACGCCTGTTACATCCACGGAATCGCCGACGGCGAGGTCCCGCAGTTCTCCATGAACGAGAGCTGCGCCTCGGGCACCGGCTCCTTCTTCGAGGACCAGATGACGCGCCTGGGCCTGCGGATTGAGGACTACTCCGAGCTGGTCTCCGGCGCGGGCAGCGTGCCGCGCATCTCGGGCCGCTGCTCGGTCTTCGCCAAGACGGACATCATCCACCGTCAGCAGGAGGGCACGGCGATCAAGGACATCCTGCTCGGCCTTTGCTACGCCATGGTCAAGAGCTTCAAGGCCCTCATCGTGCGCGGCCTGCCCGTGGAGGCGCCGGTGGCGCTCGCTGGCGGCGTGGCGCTCAATGCGGGCGTCGTGCAGGCGGTCCGCGAGGTCTTCGGCCTGGGCGAGGACGGGCTGATCTGCGGCGACGAGGTCCTCTTTGCGCAGGCAGTGGGCGCCGCGCTGCATGCTCGCGAGGTCGCGGGCACGGCGACCCTCGAGGATCTTCTCGCCTCGCTGGATGCGGCAAGAAACGACGTCGCGGCTGCCGATGCGCTGCCGCGCCTGGCACCCCTCCCCAACAGCGGGTACGCCCCCAGCAAGGGCTTCATCGACCTGCCGCGCGGCGAGTGGGCTGTCGGCGCTGACGGCCTCACGCACGCCACGCTCGGCATCGACGTTGGCTCCACCTCCACGAACCTCGTGCTGCTCGACCGCCAGGGCCGCCTGCTCGACGCCCAGTACCTGCGCACCGCGGGCGACGCCCGCAACGCCGTGCGCGAGGGCCTGGCTTCCCTCGGAGATCGCCTGGGCGACGCCGTGGCCGTGGACGCCGTGGTCACCACGGGATCGGGCCGCGGCCTTATGGCCAAGTTCGTGGGCGCGGACGCTGCTGTGGACGAGATCACCTGCCAGGCCGCCGGCGCCGCTCATGCAAATCCGCAGGTAGACACTGTGTTCGAGATCGGTGGACAGGATTCCAAGTACATCTCGCTGCGAGACGGCCAGGTCGTCGACTTCCAGATGAACAAGGTCTGCGCCGCTGGCACGGGCTCGTTCATCGAGGAGCAGGCGGCGCGCCTGGGCATCGCCATCGGCGACTACGGCGCACTGGCGCTTGGCGCCGAGGCCCCCATCGACCTGGGCGAGCGCTGCACCGTGTTCGTTGAGACGGCCATCAACGCCGCGCTTTCCGCCGGCGCCTCCAAGGCCGACGTGGCCGCGGGCCTCGCCCTTTCCATTGTGCGCAACTACCTGCACCGCGTTGTGGGCGCCAAGCACGTCGGCAACAACATCGTGCTGCAGGGCGGCGTTGCGTACAACCCGGCCATCGTCGAGGCGTTCCGCGCGTTCTGGGGAGACTCCGTTACCGTGAGCCCGCACTTCGCCGTCTCGGGCGCCGTGGGCGCGGCGCTCATGGCCGCCGAGGAAGCCGTCAAGCCGGGCTTCGAGGGCACGGCCTTCAAGGGCTTCGGCCTTGCCGGCAGCGAGCGTGCCGCTCATGAGGTCGACCAGGAGCAGGTCGCCCTCAACCGCGCCTTCTACGCGCGCACCGAGGAGCTCTTCCTCAAGGACTACACCGGCGAGCGCGATCCCGCGAAGAAGACCGTGGGCATCCCGCGCTGCCTCATGCTGCACCGCCTCTTCCCGCTGGCCAACCAATACTTCTCCAAGCTCGGCTACAACGTGGTGCTCAGTCCCGACACCAACGAGGAGATCGTGGCCCTGGCGCAGGAGCACGCGCGCGGCGAGACCTGCTACCCCGTCAAGTTGATCTACGGCCACATGGCGTGGCTCGCGGCCCAGCAGGTGGATTACATCTTTATGCCGAGCGTCCACACCATCCGTCACGCGTCGTCCAACGTGGCGCACAACTATGCGTGCGTGTACATGCAGACGGCGCCGCGCCTGGTGGCCGACGACCTGGGCCTTGAGCAGCGCGGCATTGAGCTCCTGAACCCTATGCTCGATATGGACTTCGGGCAAGAGGCCATGGCGGGCGCCATGCTCGGCCTCGGCACGCAGCTCGGCCACACGCCGCAAGAAACCGCCGTTGCCATGATGGCGGGCGGCTTCGCCGTCACGGAGTTCGGCCAAGAGATGGAGCGCATGGGCGACGAGCTCATGGACTCCCTCGACGCCGACGAGCGCGTGCTCGTCATCATCACGCGCAACTACGGCATTACCGACAGCGCCCTCAACATGGGCATCCCGGACATCCTGCTCGACCACGGCCAGAAGGTCATCAACCTCTCGCACCTGCACGGCGGCCACGACATCGACGTCTCGGCCGACCACCCGGGCATCTGCTGGCCGTTCGGGCAGCACATCATCTCGGGCGCCAAGCTCGTGCGGCGAGACCCGCGCCTCTTCGCCGTCTACCTCACCAATCACGGCTGCGGGCCGGACACCATGGTCGACAAGCTCTTTGCCGAGGAGATGGGCGACAAGCCCTACCTGGCCATCGAGTGCGACGAGCACTTCAGCCGCGTGGGCGTCATCACGCGCGTGGAGGCGTTCCTCAACGCGCTTTCGCACCTGTCGCGCGAGGACGCGGTGCGCGTGAGCTCGCCTGTGGGCGTTGCCGCGACGCCCGATGAGGGCCACGACTGCGCCGGTTGCTGCGGCTGTGGGTGCGAGGGAGACGAGCACGCCGGCCACGAGCACGGCGCCGGCTCCATGGCGCTCTCCGTGATTCCCGAAGGGGGAGAGGTGCCTGCGGCGGGCGACGGCGCGCGCGTCGTGGTGCCTTCGGTGGGGGCCTACGGCGGGGCCGTGGCCGCCGCCTTGCGCGCCCGCGGGATCGATGCCCGGACGGCACCGCTCGACGCCGCAGCGCTCGATGTCGGCCGCGTGGCCACCTCCACCAAGGAGTACTGCTCGTTCACGGCGCTTCTCGGTATGTCGCTACTGGAGGCTCAGAAGGCTGCTGACGAGGGCGCTGAGCTGCACTTGGTTCTTCCTGCGACGCGCGGAGCCGAGGCCGACAACCAGTTCGAGCGCGCCATCCGAGCCGTTCTTCGCGCCCGCGGGTTCGGCGACGTTAAGATCTGGGCCCCGCGCTTCGAGACCTTGCCGTGGGAGCTCGAGTGCATCCTTGGCGAGGGCGCGGCCGAGTCCTTGTTCGACGTGCTTGTGGCGGGCGATGTGGCCACGGCCGCGGCCGATGCCGAGGACGTCGCGACCGATGCCCGGCGCCTGGCGCTCGTGGGCGAGTGGCCGCTCGTCTTTGGCGACGGCCTCACGGGCGGCATCTGGGACGTGGCGCGAGGCCGCGGCTGCCGCGTGGTCCGCATGCCGCTCTCCGAGTGGTTCTGGATGCTGTGGAACGACGAGCTGGTGGAGGACCGCACCTTCGGCTCTCATGCCGCCGCCGTGGGCATGCCGTGGGAGAGCGCGGCCCACGCCCACGCGACCGACGCGCCCGACCCCAACGACATCCCCGCCGCCGAACTCGACCGCCGCGTGGCGCTTCTCGACGTCCTCAAGGCCAAGATGAGCCAGGCCGCGCGAACCATTGCCGAGCGGGTGGGGGAGGACGCCGTGCCGTTTGCCGCCGA
The DNA here is from genome assembly GCA_963610995.1 of bacterium. Lineage (GTDB taxonomy): Bacteria > Actinomycetota > Coriobacteriia > Coriobacteriales > Atopobiaceae > Paratractidigestivibacter. The sequence continues at coordinate 6,903 of CAVDQW010000010.1, forward strand.
CTTCCCTGAGCTTACCGCTGCGGCCGATGGACTGCTCCCGCGCTTCGCCGGCGGCAACGCCCGCTACCGCATCGCCAAGCAGATCTGCGAGTCGCGCCGCAGCGCCGGCGTGGTCACCGCCGCTTCTCTCTACGAGAACGCCGACACCATGCTGCGCCTCAAGGAAGATTCGCCCGCCTACGTCGCCGAGGCTCCCGTCCTGCACCTCAACTTCGACGGAACCCTCGACGTGGGTATAACAGAGAAACTATCATCGTTCCTGTACTACGTTTAGCGGACAAAGGGACGGTCCCTTTGTCCACCCCAACCGCGAAAGGATGCGTCATGGAGCTCATCAAGAACATCGACAAGGAAACCGTCTTCAACCTGGCCGGTGCCGTGCCCGCCGAGGCCGGCAAGGTCAACAGCCTGACGCTCTCGCAGATGCCGGGCGCCAAGGTGACCCTGTTTGCCATCGACGCCGACGAGGGCATGAGCAGCCACGCGGCCGGCGGCGACGCCATGGTCAACGTGCTCGAGGGCACGGGCGAGATCACCATCAACGGCGTTAAGCATGAGGTCCACGCCGGCGAGTCCATCGTCATTCCCGCGGGCGCCCCGCACGCCGTGCGCGGCGTCACCGCCTTCAAGATGCTGCTCGTCGTTATTCTCCCTGCGTAAGGGGGCTGGCATGCCGTTCCGTAACCTGCCGACCGAGGCCGCGGCGCCGCTGGCCTCGCTTATCGACGCGCGGCCTGGCCAGGTCTCGAGCATGGCGCTCACGCGCCTGGGCGACCCCATCGGCGCCACGCTTCTGGCCTTCTCCGATGGTGAGAGCGTCTCCGAGGAGCGCTACCCCGGCGACACCCTGTATTACCTGGTAGAGGGCGCTGCACAGATCCGCTTCGCCGAGGATGGACGCGAGGTCGCCATGGCCGCTGGCGACGTCCTTCGCGTTCCCGCCGACGTGGAGCACGCCGTGGAGCCCACCTGCGCCACCAAGCTGCTCCAGATCTGCTTCGTTTAGACTGCCTGCTGTCACCCTATACGCTACCGCTAACGCCGCGTTCACCTCCAAAGGTGGCGCGGCGCGATCATTGGCGATGGGGCCGTGGTGGCAGCAGGTGCCGTGGTCACGCGCGATGTGCTGACCCGCACCGTGGTCGGCGGCGTCCTGGCCAAGGTTTTGCGCGTCATCGAGTGGCGGCCGGCGGCCTCGTCGGCGACAAGTCCCCTCAAAATGGCGGATGTGCGGTGCGTTCGCGGGCGCCTCACCGCACATCAGCCGAAATGCGGGGATATACCCCTAAAAACGCCAGAAGTGCGGCGCGCTGCTCAATTCGGCGCCGCACTTCTGG
>CAVDQW010000011.1:0-5016 GCA_963610995.1 bacterium
GCGGCGCCGCCTCTGCCGGCACCGGTTCCGCCGCGGCTTCCCGCGGCCTGCCCATCTGGCCGTTCATCGGCATGGGCGCGGGCGCCGCGGCCCTTATCGCCGTGCTCGCGGCCAAGCGCAAGAAGGAGGACGAGCAGTAATGACGACTGAGAATAAGCCGCAGGTCATCGATATCGAGACCAACGCCGCCAAGCCCGTGTCCGCCCCCGGTGCCGCCGCGACCGGCGCCGGCGCGGCCACGGGCGCCGACGCCGCGAGCCGGTCTGCTGCCGCGCGCGTCTGGCGCCCCGTCGTCGGTGTGCTCGCCGCCGTGGTCATCGCCTTCTGCGGCTGGTCGGCCTGGCAGTACGCGCAGGGCAACGACCCACTGGCGTTTCTCGGCGGCTCGGCGCTCCAGACCGTGGCCGAGACCGGGTCAGACGCGACCCAGCAGATAACGACGACCTCCAACACGGCCGCGGCGACGACCACTACCGTCACCGCCGACGACGTGTGCGCGGCAGCGGCGACCCTTGTCTTTGACGGCACCGACGTCTCGGTCGCCTCCGACCAGGTGGTCGCCGTCATCTCCGACGGCGGCATCTGGCTCGAGCAGGCCACGACCGACGACGCGGCCTCCATGGTCGAGGCCTGCGCCCGCCGCGCCGCCTCGCTCGCCGCGTGGGCAAACAAGCAGGGCGTCGGCTTCAAGCACGTCACGTGGATCGCCGAGGACGCGAACGGCGCCGTGCGCATGGCCGTGCGCTTCGCGTGTGACGCCGCGCCCGCCACGGGCGACACGAGCGCGCTTCTTGCCGACGCGACCGGCTACGCCATCAGCGGCAACGCCTACGCCGAGCTGGGCAGCTCCGTCGTGTTTTCCCAGGCAGGCGGCGAGGTGCCCGTCCTTCCCGACGCGGCCGAGGTCCCGGTCGTTGCCTCCAAGACCGCGGACGGCGAGGTTCTTACCGAGTCAAAGACCGTCTATCGCGTGGTCAACGAGAACGGCGAGGAGGTTGTCTCAAAGTCCACGACGGCCACGTCGACCGCTACGGGCGAGGAGCCGGCGAGCGGCAAGGCGTCTAGCGCCGGCTCCGGCTCCGGCAGCTCCGGCGGTTCGTCCTCCGGCAGCTCCGCCTCCGCCGCCGGCGGCTCGTCCTCCGATAACGACGGCGGCTCTTCCTCGTACTCGGACACCATCACCGTGACCATTACGGTGGACGGCTCGTCCGCGGGCGCCGGCAGCAGCTCCGCCACGCTCGCCCTCGAGCCCGGCGCCACGGTGTACGACGCGCTCGCCAGCTGCGGCGTCTCGTTTAACGCCAAGGCCACCGGCTACGGCATGTACGTGAGCTCCATCGCCGGCCTCGCCGAGAAGGACCACGGCAGCATGAGCGGCTGGATGTACTCCGTCAACGGCGTGACCGCCGGCGTCGCCTGCTCGAGCTATACCCTCTCCGACGGCGACTCCATCTACTGGTGGTACGCCAACGTGGAATACTAGGGGCATGGCCTAGCGTTGATTTTTGGATGGGCGTCGGCAATCAGCCGGCGCCCATCGGTGCATATAATGGCCTTCACATTAAACGGAAGGGGGCGTTGGCTATGAACGGTGCGGATTCGCGCGATCAGGTTGCCATTTTGGGGAAACAGGGTAAGATGAACAGCAACAGTAGCCAGCGCGCCTCTCTCGGAAACGATGAAGCGAACCACGCTGGCTCATTTGTTTTTAAGCCATTCCTTTCTCTCGATAAACTTCACCCTGCCCTGGGGCTCGTTTCGGACGGGGCTGTGGCTTGAGGCGCATCGCTCACATACCTTTTGACGCGTGCCACGCGAGCGTGCCCGCGGCGTTGTTCGCGGGCATCCTGCTGCTCACGATGTTTGCCGTGCAGCCGGTGCTGGTGGCGATCTCGCTTGCCGGTGCGCTCACGTTCTCGGCGCTCGTGAGGGGTGCGGCTGCGACGGCGCGGGGCCTTGCGTGGCAGTTGCCGATGCTGGCGCTCGTGTGCCTGGCGAACCCGCTCTTCTCGGCGTCGGGGTCCACGCTGCTGGTGCGCGTCGGCCCCGTGGCCGTCTACCTCGAGAGCCTCGCGTACGGCGCGGTGATGGGCGCGCTCATGGTCGCCGTGGTCGTGTGGTTCGAGGACGCGGCGGCGGTGCTCACGCAGGACCGGTTGCTGGGCCTCGGGCGCGGTCGCGCGGCGTCCATCTCGCTCGTGATCTCCATGGCGGCGCAGCTCATGCCGCAGATGCTGCGGCGCGGGCGCGGCGTCGAGGCGTCGCTTGCCGCGTGCAGCGCGGCGGGGGAGAGGCCCGGGCTGCGGGAGCGGCTCACACGGGAGTCGGGGCAGCTCATGAGCTGGGCGCTGGAGGACTCGCTGGAGCGCGCCGACGCGATGCGGGCGCGCGGCTGGGAGTCGGGGGCGCGGCGCACGAGCTATCGGCCGGATGTGCTGCGCGAGTCCGACGCTGCGGCGCTCTGCGGCATCGTGCTCGCGCTGGCGGTGTGCGCGTTTCTTGCCTGGGCGGCGTGCTCGCAGTGGCGGTTCTATCCCACGTGCCCCACGCTCATCGTTTGGTGGGGATACGTGCCCTACGCTGCGCTTATGTTCGTGCCGACGATCGCGGCTGCGGTCGAGCGGCTTCGTTGGAGGGGATTGTGATGGGCGCTGCGCTCGAATTCGAAAACGTGGCATTCGCGTACGCGCGCGCGGCGGGCGAGGGGGCCGGCGTCGTCCACGTCGCCACCGGCGGCAGCGCGGCTGACGTGACCGCGGCTTGCGGCGATAAGGCCGCGGCAGCCCGGGCGGATGCCGAGAACGGCGGCGACCGCGTCCTCGACGGCGTCTGTCTCTGCGTGCCTGAAGGCGCGTTTGCCCTGCTCACAGGTGCTACCGGTTCCGGCAAGTCGACGCTGTTGCGCCTCGCCAAGCCGGAGCTCGCGCCTGCAGGGGAGCACTCGGGTCAGATTCGCGTACTGGGCCGCGACGTCGCGGGCCTCTCGCCTGTCGAATCCGCGCGCTCGGTCGGCTACGTCTTCCAGAGCCCCGACGCGCAGATCGTGTGCGACACGGTGTGGCACGAGATGGCCTTCGGCCTCGAGAACCTCGGCGTCCCCGAGCCCGAGATGCGTCGCCGCGTGGCCGAGACCTGCAATTTCTTCGGCATGGGGCCGTGGTTCCGTGCGCAGACGGCCGAGCTCTCCGGCGGCCAGCGGCAGATGCTCGCCCTGGCCGCCATGCTCGCCATGCGCCCGCGCGTCCTTTTGCTCGACGAGCCCACGAGCATGCTCGACCCCATCGCTGAGAAGGAATTCCTGGGGCTGCTCTTCCGCGCGAACCGAGAGCTCGACATCACCGTTGTGGTGGCCACGCACGACCCGCGCCCCATGTGCGACTACGCCACCTGCGCCTTCCGCCTTGAGGCCGGCGCCGCCCGCGAGGTCGCCGTCGCTTCCCTCGCCGCCCCGCGCCCCCTCGTTGTGGACAAAGGGACGGTCCCTTCGTCCACTTCCGAGGCTGTCGCGGCGCGCGAGGCGTGGTTTCGCCACTCGCGCGACTGCGACTGGGTGCTCCGCGGCCTTGACCTGCGGCTCGTTTGTGGAGAGGTGCGCGCGCTCGTGGGCGGCAACGGCTGTGGCAAATCGACGCTGCTCTCCCTTCTGGCCGGCGTGACAAAGCCGCAGAAGGGCCGCGTTAAGAACTCCCTCGCGGCGTCGCAGGCGCTGCTCGCGCAGTCGCCCAAGGCCCTGCTCGCGTGCCAGACGGTCCGCGACGAGCTGTCCGAGTGGGGGAGGGGCGCCGGCTATGGCGCGGCGGAGGTCGACACCGCGCTGGCGGAGCTCGGACTCGCGCACGCCGCCGATCGCCACCCTTACGACCTTTCCGGCGGGCAGCAGCAGATGCTCGCGCTAAAAAAGCTGCTGCTCTGCCGCCCGCGCCTCTTGCTGCTCGATGAGCCTACAAAAGGCCTGGACGACGACGTCCGCGCCTGGGTCGCCCGCGCCATCCTGCATGCCCGCGCCGAGGGGGCGACGGTGCTTCTGGCCACGCACGACATGGCCTTCGTCGAGGCCGTTGCCGACCGCGTGAGCCTCATGTTCGACGGCCAGCTCACCTGCACGCAGCCCACGGCGGAGTTCTTCGCCGACTCGTGGCTCTACCGGCCTTAAGGGGGCGCGATGGCAGGTAAGAATATCGAGAAACGCGCTGTTCAGCGGATGAATGCCGAGGCGGTTGAGGCCGAGGGCGTCGCCTGCGCGACCCCGCGCTGCGCGACGGCCCCGGCACGCATTTTGGCCGCCCTCGAGGTGCCGGCCCTCGTCGCCGTGCCCGCGGTGATGGTCGCCACGGCCGCTGCCGGCCTCGACGTGACGGCGGGCCTCACCCTGCTCGTGGCGGTTCTCGCCGTGGGGCTGCTCTTCGCCAGCTTCGAGGCGTCGCGCCCGCCGTTGCGCCAGCTCATGCCCACCGCGGTGCTCGGGGCCACGGCCGCTGCGGGGCGCGTGCTCTTCGCGCCGATCCCCGATGTGAAGCCCGTGAGCGCCATCGCCATCGTCGCGGGCGCCGCCCTCGGGCGCCGCTCCGGTTTCGTCGTCGGCGCCGTGGCCGCGCTCGTCTCCAACTTCTTCTTCGGCCAGGGATCGTGGACCCCCTGGCAGATGTATGCGTGGGGACTCGTCGGTTATCTTGGCGGCGTCCTTGCGGACCACGGAGCGCTCAAGCGTCGCGGGGTGCTCTACGGCTGGGGGTTTATCAGCGCCCTCATGTACGGCGCCATCCTCAACGGCTACTACGTGCTGGGTTTCGTTCGCCCCTTGACCTGGCCGTCCATTATCGCCGCCTATGCCGCCGGCGCCCCGCTCGACGTGGTTCACGGCATTGCCACGGCAGCCTTCCTCGCCGCCATCTGGGCGCCGTGGGGCCGTGCCATCCGCCGCGTCGTCGCCAAATACGACCTCTCGACCCGCTGATTCAGCCGCGGCACCCCTCAAAACGGCGGATGTGCGGCGCTCGCGCGGGCGCCTCGCCGCAC
>CAVDQW010000012.1:0-2303 GCA_963610995.1 bacterium
AAGTACGGCGCCGACGGCCGTACTTGAAGTCGACGCCGCGGAACTCCACGGAGCCGTCGGCCACCTCGCGAGCAGCAGATGCGGCGTCGGGCGACGCGATGGTCGGCTTCTCATCGAGCACCTCGCGCACGCGCTCGATGCTGGTGAGGGCACGGGCGAGCAGGAGGAAAACGTTGGAGATCATCATCAAGGAGTTCATGATCTGCAGCACGTAGCTCATGAATCCGGTGAGCGTGCCGACCGAGAGCTCGCCGGCGAGGATGAGGTGCCCGCCGATCCACAGCATCGCCGTGCAGCTCACGTACATGGAGAGCTGGAACGTCGGCGTATTGAGCACGGCACCCGAGAACGTGTCCGTGGCGGTCTTGGCCAGGCCCTCGTTCACCTCGCCGAAGCGCTCGGCGGCGTAGCCCTCGCGGACGAACGCCTTGATGGCGCGAATCGCCGTGAGGTCCTCCTGCAGCACATTGTTCAGGCGGTCCATCCGGCCCTGAAGCACGCGATAGAGCGGCCCCACATGCCTCACGATGAAGAACAGCACGAGCGCCAAGAAAGGAAGAACGAAGCAGAACACCAGGGCGAGCGTGGGCGACATGAAGAAGCTGAGGATAAGCCCCATGACGAGCAGCACGGGCCCGCGCATCATGGGCCTGAAACCCGAGACCAGGGCGTTTTGGATCACGGTGACGTCCGTCGTCATGCGGGTGACGAGACCCGAGGCCTCGAAGTGGTCGAGGTTCTCGAAAGAGTAGCGCTGAACCTGGGCGAACTGCTCTCGGCGCAGGTTGGCGCCCAGCCCCATGGCCGCCCGGGCCGAGAAGCGGGCGTACCCCTGCCCGAGCACCAGCGCGATGACCGCGACGATGACGATGGCCGCGCCGCGAAGCCACACGACCGCCGCGTCTCCCGCCACGACGCCGTCGTCGATGACCGACGACATGAGCACGGGGATGCAGAGCTCGAGCGTCGTCTCGATGAAGATGCACACGGCCGCGAGCGCCACCTCACGCTTGTACGGACCGAAGGCTTTGGCAATGAACTGCAGGTCAGTCATCGAGCCCCACCGCCTCATGACCGTAGGCCGCGCGGGCCAGGTTTGCATAGCCGCGCGCGAGGAAACCGCGGAACTGCTCGCGCTCGGCCGCGGAGAAGCCCTCGAGGAGCGTCTCTTGCTGCACGTCGCAGGCGCGGTCCCAGCCGGTCGCGGCGGCGATGCCCCGCTCGGTCGCCGTGTACTCGCGTTTGCGCCTATCGGTGCCGGGCACGCTGCGGACGAAGCCGGCACGCTCGAGGCTCTCGAGCATGCGGCACGCCGTGGCGGGATCCATCTCGAAGAAGCTCGCCACCTGACGCTGCGTGACGGGGCCGTTGAGCGCTATGAAGACGCAGACCTTGGGTTGCCCGGGGCCCATGCCGAGCTCCGAGATCCTCGGCCGCAGATACGCGCGCTGGGCATGGAAGAGCCGGTAGATGAGCATGTGGAAGTCGGAGAGCGACCGGCCGCGCCTCTTCTCGCTTTGTTCGGGCATTCAAAACTCCTTGCGATGCCAATTATTGCCATCGCAAGAGATTACGCCGATTCGTTGGCATGTCAACAAAAAAGCCGCCCCGCACGCGGCGGGACGGCCGGATAAGACGAAGGGACTGTCCCTTTGTCTTACAGCAGGCGAAGGGAAACTTCCTTGAGCTGCTTGCCGCTGACGGCGGACGGGGCATCGCTCATGAGGTCGGAGCCGGAGCTCGTCTTGGGGAACGCCATGACCTCGCGGATGGAGTCGGAGTGCGTGAGCAGCATGCAGACGCGGTCGAGGCCCAGGGCGAAGCCGCCCATCGGGGGCGCGCCGAACGCGAGGGCGTCGAGCAGGAAGCCGAACTGCTCGCGGGCGCTCTCCTCGGTGAAACCGAGCATCTTAAGGATGGCCATCTGCATCTCGGCGTTGTGGATACGCATACCGCCGCCGCCGGCCTCGAAGCCGTCCATGACGAAGTCGTAGGTGTAGGAGCCCACGGCGAGGGGGTCGGCCATGATCTTCTCGGGGTCCGTCTCGGTCGGCAGGGTGAAGGGCTGGTGCTCGGCCTGGTAGCTCTTGGTGTCCTCGTCCCAGTGGAACAGCGGGAAGTTGACGACCCAGAGGAAGTCATGGCCCTCGAGCGGCAGCTCCATGGCCTCGGCCATGTGGCGGCGCATGCCGCCCAGGATCTCGTCGGACTTGAGGCGGGACTCGACGGCGAACATCACGAGGTCGCCGGGCTCGACGCCCATCTCGGCGCGCAGGCCCTCCATCTCCTCGTCGGAGAAGAAC
>CAVDQW010000013.1:0-5170 GCA_963610995.1 bacterium
CCCGAGGACCGATGCCCGCATCAGCTTCGTCGGAGGCAACGCCGGCGCCTCCGAGCTGGAGCGCCGCGCGGGCGCGGACGGCGTGGCCTTCGACCTGTGCGCCACCTCGGTGGCCGACCTCATGGGCGTGGCCGACGCCGGACTGCTCATGCCGCCGAAGTCCACCTGGTTCGAGCCGAAGCTTCGAAGCGGACTCTTTATCCGCAAGATCTCCGAGCCGCGCCACGAGTTTCGCGCCTAGGCACTATTCGCAAATAAACACGAGGTAGGACATGTCGGACGACACCGCGAACAACGACGAGCGCTCACAGCTCGGAAGGCTTTTCGCCGCTTTTGTGGACGAAGCCGCCGATGCAGCTGAGGCAAGTGCCGCGCCCGGCTTCGACGTCGATGCGTTCGGCCGGGAACTCGCCTGCGCCGAGGACCCGTTCGCGCACCTCGCCTCCTTCGTCGTCCAGGCGCGCGCCGACGAGCGCGCCTGCGCCCTCGAGCTGCGCCTCGCCGAGCGCTTGGACGAGGCGGGCATCTTCGCCGAGGACGTCAAAATGCCCGAGGCCCACGTGGTCCGGCCAAAGACGAGCGGCCTCTTCTACGTGCGCGTCGACGAGCCCGAGCTCCCCTACCTGGCCAAGCTGCGCATCATCGGTATCGAGGCCGCGCTCAACGGCGCGCTTCTTTGCCAGGCGATCCTGGATGAGCCGACCGCCGCCACGCGCGAGGACATCATCAAGGCGGAGCAGAGAATCGCCCGCTCCGTCGCCGCCCAGGGCTCGACGCCCTTAGCCGACCTCGAGGGGGAGCCCGAACTGGGGGAATGGCACGACCGCCACGCCATCGCCGCGGGCATCGAATGCCTGAGGCTCCCCTATCGCCTCCAGGCGCGCTTCCGCGTCAACGCCGAGAAGCACATCGCCGCGGTCGAGTGCGACCTTATCCCGCCCAGACTCATGCCGCAAAACGCCTATGTGGACGGTCTCGGGATCGTCGAGACGACCGCGGCCATGCGCAGGCGCGCCGCGACCGACTACAACCTGCGCGTCGTCGTTCTGATGGCGGCCTACGTCCTTACCTGCGCGTCCGACATCGACCGCGTCTACGTGGCGGGTATCCGCGACACGGCGTCGAGCCACGCGTGCTACGTCTCCGCCTGCATAGAGCGGGAGGATATCGAGGGCCTCGACCTCGCCGCGCTCGAGCCCGTGTCCCTGCTCCGCTTCCTCTGCGCGTCCATCGAGGAGCGCGACGGCGAGCTCTCGCCGGTAGCCCAGGGTTTCTCGCTCGACGAGGCGCTCTTCTGCCCCAAGGAGCGCTTCGCGAAGCCCGAGCTCTGCGACAGCAGGCTGAGGCCGTCGACCGCGGCCGCCCTCGGGTGCCGCCGCGCAAAGGGACTCTCGATCGACGCACGCGCCGGCCTGCGGGAAGCCGCCAGGATCGCCGCCGCCCGTATGGGCGACTCGACCGCCCAGAACGTGAGGATGCTCCTCTCCCTTGCCGACGAGCTCGGCGACGAGTCGGTACGCGGCCCTGCCAAGAAGGTCGCCTCGGCACTCATCGCGGGCGACGTCGACGAAAGCGACCCCGAGGCCGTCTCCGAGGCTTTTCTCGGCGCAGACGAGCTCTTCGACGCTGTGGGGCGCGCCCAGAAGCTGTTCTTCAAGGGCGATGCAGAAGGATGCGCCCGCGTGCTTGCCGACGCGCTGGCGCCCATCGAGGCCGAGGGGCGCTACCGCGACGGCGGCGGCGTCGTGTGGCGGGCCTTCGACGGATACGCGGACCGCGTGGTCTACAACCGGCTCTTCAGCCCGGGCGAGGGCGAGGTCAGGTTGGCGCCGAGGGCCTACTTCGACGCCCTCAGCCTGCTCAGCACCACCGACCTTTTGCTCGGACGCCCGGAGGCCGCCTGCGACCTCGCCCGCCAGGCCGCCCGCATGGCCCCGCTCTCCACGCAGGCGGCGCTGAACTACAGCCATTGCCTTGAGGAGACCGGTGAGCTCCAGGGCGCCGTCGACGAGTGCTCCCGCCTGCTCGAGTGCGCCGACGACCCCCAGACCATCGGCTTCGCCTACATCCACATGGCGGGCCTGCAGTACAAAAGCGGCCATATGCAGGCCTCGCAAGCGTGTTATCAGCTCGCGCGCAAGGTGCTGCCCGACCAGCTCATCGACGCGGCGCAGCAGATCGCGGCGCTTCTCGGGGCGAAGCCGTCGGAGTCGCTCTCGACGGACCGCGCGCTCGCCATCGCCCGGGCGCACCGCATCCCGATAGCCCCGAGCGACGAGGTGGCCGAGGTCCTCTACGAGGCCGCCGCCGCGGCGTGCGACGAGAACCTGTTCCGCGTTGCCCGCGAGCTCGTCTACCTGCTCGTGGCCCTCACCCGCGACGACATCTATCACGGCGTCCTGCGCTCGCTCGAGGACGAGCCTGATTACTGACGCGAACCGGGCGCTGACGCGAAGGCTCGGGTCTCACCCAAACCCTGGAGTCCGAAACTTGCCTAAGCGGGAAGGCAATCGGCGGTTTCTCGGCCATCAGGAAGCTGCGGGCCGATAAAACACAGGTTAGATGTGCGGCCGCATCATCGATACTCATTGAATCACTCATTTACCTTCCTGCATGCGGCCGTTTGCCCACGGGGACCGACCAGGCACCGCGGACAGAACCGCAAAACCCGATGTTTGGAGCATGACGAATGACCGACACGCCCGTTCTTTGGCCCGCGAGCTTCGACTTCGCTATCTTCGACTTCGACGGGACCCTGAGCGCCACCGAGAAGCTCTGGGAGAAGGTCGACCGGGCCTTCCTCGCGGAGCGCGGCATCGAGTACACGCCGAGCGTCCACCAGACGCTCGCCACCCTCGGGTTCACGGGCGGCGCGCACTGGGTCCGCGAGGAGTTCGGCGTGCGCGACTCCGTGGAGGAGATCTGCGACGAGTGGAACCGCATGGGCGCCGCTCTCTACGAGACTGAGGCCGTTTTGCGCGACGGCGCCGAGGACTACCTGCTCGCGCTGAGGGGCGCCGGCATACCGATCGCACTGGCCACCACAAACGACCCGCAGGTACTCGCCTCGATGGCACCTCGCGTTCGCGTGCACGACCTCTTCGACGCCGTCGTCTGCGGCAAGGAGGTAGGCAAGTCGAAGGACCACCCGGACATCTACCTCGAGGCGGCACGGCGCATCGGGGCCGCGCCATCGCGCACCATCGTCTTCGAGGACATCATCGCGGGGACCAGAAGCGCCAAATCAGCCGGCTTCGTCACCTGCGCCCTTCGCTGCACCGACCCCCTGCAGCCACGCGAAGCCCTCCGTGCTGAGGCCGATCTCTGGCTCGACGAGTGGACTGACATCTCGTTGTCCTAAAACGCTGCAGCAAAAACCTCAAGAACGTAGCGGTTTCCCGATAATCTTGCGTAGCGAGCACCCAAGTGAGCAAAGCGAGCGCAGCTCACGCAGCAAGATTATCGGGAAACCGCTTCCCGTTCGACAGGTTAGTTCGCGATCTCGGTCGGCCAAGTGCAGTCGTCCGGCATGGTCGAGTACCCGTTGGCGATGTCCTCCGGGATGGAGGAGTCGCTCTTCATGAGCTCCCCTACCGTCACGAACTTATAGCCCTTGGCCTGGAGCGTCTCGATGATGCGCGGCAGCGCCTCAACGTCCTGGGAGCGTTCGCCTCCGCCGTCGTGCATGAGGATGATCGCGCCCGAGAAGGCGCCCTCGGTCGACTTGCTCACTATGGAGTCGGCGCCCGCGCGTCGCCAGTCCTCGGAGTCGAGGTTCCACAGCACGCTCAGGCTCGTGAGACCGCCCGACTTGAGCCACGTGGACTCCTTGAAGTCGCCGTAGGGCGGGCGGAACGACGTGGTCTTCACGCCGGTCGTTGACTCAATGAGGCCGAACGCGTTCTTGAACTCGGACTGCAGAGATGAGGCGTCGAGCGTGGTGAGCTGCTGGTGCTGGTGGGTGTGGCTCATCAGCTCGTTGCCCGACTCCACGATCTTCTTCGCAAGTTCGGGATACTGCTGGACGTTCTCGCCCAGGTTGAAAAAGGTGGCGTGGATGCCGTACTGGTTGAGAATCTCGATGTACTTCTCGGTGTAGGTCGCGGCAGGGCCGTCGTCGAAGGTGAGGGCGATGAGCTTCTGGCTCTTGTCGTCGGGACTGATCTGGTGGATGGTCACGACGCAGTTCTGCGTCTGCTGGATCCAGTCGCCGTCGGCCGTCTCGCCGGAGACCTTGCCGTGGCGCACCTCGCGCTTGCCCACGCGCGGCCATTGCGAGATGTAGGTGATGTTTCCCCAGGAATCTCCGCCCATCTCGAGCTTCGGCTGCTCCTCGACGACCTCGACGTCGTAGTCCTCGTACTTGTCGTCGCCGTCGCCTATGGTGAGGTCGTCGCCGTCGGAGGCCTTGTAATCGGCCAACTTGTCGGAATCGATCTTATCCCCGTTGACCGTAGCGGAGTACGCGTAGCCGTCCCCCTTGCTGAGAACGTTTCCGCCGACGGAGATGAGATTGCCCGAGGTCGTGTTGACGTGCTTCTCCTTGACGATGGTCGCAAGGGAGCTGTTCACCTGGACGCTCGTGTTGGAGCCGTTGAGCTTGATGGTGACGGAGCGGGTGTTCCACCAGAAGAGCCCGCCGCCGACAAGGGCGACCACAACGACGAACCCGACGATGCCCGAGAGCGTCGGGGGCTCGAAGCGGATGTTGGGGAGCTGGAAAGAAGGGCCTTTGCCGCCCCTCTGGGAGCCGACGCGGCCCGCATTTCCGCCAGATCGGTTGCCCGAAGTGCGCGGGCGCGAGGAATAGGCGCCGACGCCCGCGGAGCGCGAGGCTGCGGTATTGGCGTACCCGCGGCGCTCGGAAGAGGCCCCGTCGGATGCTCGGTAACCTGCATTTGCGCCGGCAGGGCGCGAGTCGGCGCGGTTTTGGCCATACGCGCTCGGCAGGACCGTGTGCCCGTTCTCGGAGTTGACGTAGCGATCCGACAACGAGCCGCGCGTCATCTGCGGGTGCCTTCCGCTCGCGCGCCGACGCGGCGAGCCCGAGCCGGACCTCGACTGGGAGGACGCGCTGTAGCGGTCCCCGTAGCGGCTGCGGTAGGCGTCGCCGTTCGGGTCGAAGCGGCCGTCGGAGCCGCCGCGGTTCGTGCTTTGGGACATGAATCTC
>CAVDQW010000014.1:0-11694 GCA_963610995.1 bacterium
ATCGCGGGCCAGCTCGACGTCCCCTTCGGCACAAACCAGCTCTTTACCTGCGAGGATATGCCCGAGCTCGTGGTTGCGGCCGAGCTCTGTGAGGACCTCTGGGTCCCCGAGCCGCCCTCCATCGCCCATGCCAAGGCGGGCGCCACCCTTATCTGCAACCTCTCGGCGAGCAACGCCATCGTGGGCAAGGCCGACTACCGTCGCAGCCTCGTCTCCGGCCAGTCCGCGCGCCTCGTCTGCGGCTACATCTACGCGTCTGCCGGCGCCGGCGAGTCCACGCAGGACCTCGTCTTCTCCGGCCACAACATGGTCGCCGAGAACGGCCGCATCCTCGCCGAGGCCAAGCCCTTCGGCGACGGTCGCGCGGTTTCGGAGCTCGACGTGCGCCTCATCGCCGCCGAGCGCCGTCGCATGTCCACCTTTGATGTGGCCGCAAGCCCGGTTCAGCGCGCCTACCACGTCACCCGCTTCTCGCTGGACGCATGCGAGACGCACCTTACGCGCTACGTCGACCCGCACCCGTTCGTGCCGTCCGACGCCGCCCGCCGCGCCGAGCGCTGCGAGGACGTCTTCAACATCCAGGCACGCGGCCTTGCCAAGCGCCTCGCGCACACCCACGCCACGCACGCCGTCATCGGCATCTCCGGCGGCCTCGACTCCACGCTCGCCCTGCTCGTGACCGCGCGCGCCTTCGACCTGCTCGGTCTCGACCGCACGGGCATCATCAGCGTGACCATGCCAGGCTTCGGCACCACGGACCGCACGCACGACAACGCCACGCAGCTCACCGAGTCGCTCGGCTGCGACCTGCGCGAGGTCAACATCGGCGACGCCGTCCGCCTGCACTTCTCCGACATCGGCCACGACGAGTCCGTCCACGACGTCACCTACGAGAACTCCCAGGCCCGCGAGCGCACCCAGATCCTCATGGACATCGCCAACCAGGAGGGCGGTATGGTCATCGGCACCGGTGACCTCTCTGAGCTGGCCCTCGGCTGGGCCACGTACAACGGCGACCACATGAGCATGTACGCCGTCAACGCCTCCGTGCCCAAGACCCTCGTGCGCCACCTCGTGCGCTACGTGGCCGATACCTGCGGAAACTCTGAGGAGTCCGAGGTCCTCTACGACGTGCTCGACACCCCCGTCTCGCCGGAGCTTTTGCCCGCCACCGGCGACGGCAAGATCTCGCAGAAGACCGAGGACCTCGTCGGCCCCTACGAGCTGCACGACTTCTTCCTCTATGAGGTCCTGCGCCGCGGCACGTCCCCGCGCAAGGTCTACCGCCTCGCGCGCTATGCCCTCGGTAATACGTACGACGACGAGACCATCCTCAAGTGGATCCGCGTCTTCTATCGCCGCTACTTCGCGCAGCAGTTCAAGCGCAGCTGCCTGCCCGACGGACCCAAGGTGGGCTCGGCGGCCGTGAGCCCGCGCGGCGACCTGCGCATGCCGTCCGACGCCTGCGTGGCCGTCTGGCAGGCGGAGCTGGACGAGCTGTAGAGACGTCGTCGCGGCTGCTCATAACCTATGCAAGGGGCGGAGAAGCGCCTTTCTCCGTCCCTTGCTCTTCTTGCCATCACAAAATCTAAGTGCCCGCTGTGAGATTTTTTCAATTCACGCGGTATAACTTTGAGACTCTGGGTATTATTCAGACCGTTGGACAAAGCGCCCCAGCTTGCGAGCCTGCGGGCGCACCTTAGAAGGAGGAAACACCATGACTTTGAAGCCTCTCGGCGATCGTGTTCTCGTTAAGCCCGCTCCCAAGGAGGAGAAGACCTCCAGCGGCCTCTACATCTCCAGCGGCGCGCAGGAGAAGCCCCAGCGCGGCGAGGTCGTCGCCGTGGGCGCCGGCAAGGTGAACGATAAGGGCGAGCGCGTGGCCATGGATGTCAAGGTCGGCGACCAGGTCTACTACGGCAAGTTCGGCGGCAACGAGGTCAAGGTCGACGGCGAGGACTTCCTGCTCCTTCGCGCCGACGACATCTACGCCGTCATCGAGGACTAGCCTCCCGCACCAGACTCGGCACCGCATCAAACTCGCAATGAGACAAGGGTGCATTCCCTTCGTCTCATCAGAAAGGAACCCACACAATGGCTAAGGATATTTACTTCAGCACCGACGCTCGCGCGAAGCTCGCCAAGGGCGTGAACACCCTCGCCGACGCCGTGACCACCACCATGGGCCCCAAGGGCCGCTACGTCGCGCTCCAGCGCAGCTACGGCGCCCCTACCATCACCAACGACGGCGTCTCCGTCGCCAAGGAGATCGAGCTCAAGGACCCCGTCGAGAACATGGGCGCCCAGCTGGTCAAGGAGGTCGCCACCAAGACCAACGACACCGTGGGTGACGGCACCACCACCGCGACCCTGCTCGCCCAGGTCATCGTCAACGAGGGCCTGCGCAATGTTGCCGCCGGCGCCAACCCCATCGCCATCCGCCGCGGCGTCGACAAGGCCGTCGAGGCCGTCGTCGCCCAGATGAAGGACTCCGCGCAGCAGGTCTCCACCAAGGAGCAGATCGCTTCCGTCGGCACCATCTCCGCTTCCGACCCCACCGTCGGCCAGAAGATCGCCGACGCCATGGAGGTCGTGGGCAAGGACGGCGTCATCACCGTCGAGGAGTCCCAGACCTTCGGCATCGACATCGACACCGTTGAGGGCATGCAGTTCGACAAGGGCTACATCTCCCCGTACTTCGCCACCAACAACGACAACATGACGGCGGAGCTCTCCAACCCCTACATCCTGATGACCGATCAGAAGATCTCCAACATCCAGGACATCCTTCCGATCCTCGAGGCCGTCCAGAAGCAGGGCTCCCCGCTGCTGATCATCGCCGAGGACGTCGACGGCGAGGCCCTCGCCACCCTGATCCTCAACAAGCTCCGTGGCGTGCTCAACGTCTGCGCCGTCAAGGCCCCCGGCTACGGCGACCGTCGTAAGCGCATGCTCGAGGACATCGCCGTCCTGACCGGCGGCCAGGTGGCCATGAAGGAGCTCGGCATCAACCTCACCGACGTGACCGCCGAGATGCTCGGCCGCGCCAAGTCCGTCAAGATCACCAAGGACAACACCACCGTCGTGGGCGGCGCCGGCGCCAAGCAGGCCATCGACGAGCGCGTCAACCAGATCAAGTCCGAGATCGAGAACACCACCTCCGACTTCGACCGCGAGAAGCTCCAGGAGCGCCTCGCCAAGCTCTCCGGCGGCGTTGCCGTCATCAAGGTCGGCGCTGCCACCGAGTCCGAGCTCAAGGAGATCAAGCACCGCATCGAGGACGCCCTGCAGGCGACCCGCGCGGCCGTTGAGGAGGGCATCGTCGCCGGCGGCGGCGTCGCGTTCCTCGCCGCTTCCTCCGCGCTTGACGGCGTCGAGGCCGCCGATGCCGACGAGAAGGTCGGCGTCGAGATCATCCGCAAGGCGCTCGCCGCTCCTGTGAAGAAGATCGCCGCCAACGCCGGCTACGAGGGCTCCGTCGTGGCCGAGAAGATCAAGGCCATGCCCGCCGGCCAGGGCCTCGACTCCGCCACCGGCACCTACGGCGACATGATCGAGATGGGCGTCCTCGACCCGGTCAAGGTTGCCCGCGTCACGCTGCAGAACGCCGCTTCCATCGCGAGCCTGATCCTCATCACCGAGGCCACCGTTTCCGACGAGCCCAAGAACACCTCCATCGAGGAGGCCATCGCGGCTGCTGCTGCCCAGGGCGGCCAGGGCGGCGGCATGTATTAGGCCCAAGTCCTCTCGTAGGTAAGTCGACCTGACGCGGCGGCCCCCGGGCTTCCACGCAAGCATGCTTCGCGCGAAGAGCGCGCTCAGGAATGCTTGCTTAGGAAGCCCGGGGGCCGCCGCGTCAGGTCGCTTCGTTCTCGAGGCCTCGGAAGTCGCTCCCACGGGGGGTGCGGGCTCGTGCTGCGCACATCGCCCCCAAGCACGGGGGCCTGGCAATGACGGATGGTTCGAGTGCCTTTGACCTGACTGCGGGCTCGTGCTGCGCACATCGCCCTCATGTGCGGTGGTGTTTGGATTACGCGGGTTGCGGCCCGCGTGGACCGGACATGCGGGCTCGTGCTGCGCGCGTCGCGCCTCAAGCACGTTAAGTTGGGGCTGGGGAGTGAATACGGCGGGTGGCGGGGCGTTTTTGACAACGGAATTGCGATTGTGCGTGGGTTGAGGGCCGTTTGGGGCTGTGTAAGGCGGCTGTATAAGGCGCTTCCGGAGAGGCTGAATTGCGTTTGCCCAGTTGGGGAGACTCGTGTGCATCATCAATGATTTAATGAAGCACGCAAGAACCCGATTTTGTTGTCGAATACTCCGCGCGAGACCTCGTTTAAAAGGCGGGCTACAATAGAAGACTACTACCGCGGAGAGGAGAGTGGTGCCGGTGGCCCAGAAGAGGGATTTTCTCGACGATCTGATCGACATCCAGAGCGACTGGCAGGCGCTCTCGAACCCGTTCGGCGACATTGCCGATCAGCTGAGCGACCCGAGCCAGCGAAAGGTGTTCAACCCCGCCGATTACAAAGAGAAGCCGTACACGAACTCGAACCGTTGCCTGCGCACCGCGTCCGGCAACGACGCCACCTGCTCGCGTTGCCTCGACGTATGCCCGACGCACGCCATCACCATCCACAACCAGTCCGTGATCATCGGCGAGGACTGCCGCAAGTGCGGCGTGTGCTGCGCCGTTTGCCCGACCGAGACCATCTCGACGCGCCGCCACATGCCGCGCCAGGTCTACGACCAGATCGCCCGCGCCGCCTCGGCCTACGAGCAGTGCTACGTCACCTGCACCCGCGCCCTCAAGCGCCTGCCCAAGGACAACGAGATCGTCCTTGGCTGCGTGGGCTCCATCTCGCGCGACCTGTGGTTCTCGCTCATGGCGGACTACGACAACATCAGCGTCTACCTGCCCGTCGGCATCTGTGACCGCTGCAAGACGACCACGGGCGAGGAGGCCTACTGCGACGCCATCGGCACCGCCGAGGAGTGGGCGCGCGCCTCGCTCGGCCTCGTGGCCGACGAGTCCGAGCTCAACCACGAGCTCACGCGCGAGTACAAGCGCAGCCAGTTCATGAGCAGCGCCGTGCACTCCGCCGAGCGCCTGCTCACCCGCACGAACCCCGCGCTCGCCGGCGCCAAGGCCGTTGCCAACAAGATTTCGGCCCATGCGAGCCGCCTCGATCAGCTTCAGCGCGACCTCGAGGCCGCCGTGGGCGCCAAGACCTCCAACAACCGCCAGCGCATGCTCACCCAGAACCGCAAGCTCATGATGGGCGCGCTGCAGCACAGCGCAGGCCTTGCCAAGTACGTGCAGCTCGAGGCCCCCGTGTGCGACGCGTCTCTCTGCACGATGTGCGGCGAGTGCGCTAAGGTCTGCACCACGCGCGCGCTTGACCTCGACGTCAACGGCCACATCACCATCCAGAGCTCGTATTGCGTGGGCTGCGGCGCCTGCGTGACGGTGTGCGAGGATGGGGCGCTTGCCATGGAGCCCATGAACGTCGCCGAGCTCGTGGTTCCCGACAAGCAGGCCGAGGAGCTCGCTCGCAAGAAGGCCCAGGCAAAGGCCGACGCTCAGAAGTATATTGAACAAGGCAAGAAGCAGCTGAATCGCGCGGCCGACGCCCTCGAGGGCCTGTCCGGCGACGACGGCAAGAAGTAAGGAGAACCATGTCCCTTTCCATCGGCATCGTGGGCCTGCCCAACGTGGGCAAGTCGACCCTTTTCACCGCCCTCACCAAGAAGGGCGGCCTGGCGGCCAACTATCCCTTCGCGACCATCGACCCCAACGTGGGCATCGTCGACGTGCCCGACGACCGCCTGCAGAAGCTCGCCGACATCGTGCACCCGGGCCGCATCGTGCCCGCCACGGTCGAGTTCGTGGACATCGCCGGCCTGGTCAAGGGCGCGAACGAGGGCGAGGGCCTGGGCAACCAGTTCCTGGCAAACATCCGCGAGACCGACGCAATCTGCGAGGTCGTGCGCTACTTCTCCGACCCCAACGTCATGCGCGAGGTGGGCCGCACCGGCGAGTTCGTGGACCCCGCGGGCGACGCCGACACCATCATGACCGAGCTCATCCTGGCCGACCTGGGCACCCTCGAGAAGCAGCTCCCCAAGCTCGAGAAGGACGCCAAGCGCGACAAGGAGCTCCAGCCGAAGCTCAACGTTGCCAAGCGCCTGCAGGTGTGGCTCAACGAGGGCAAGCGCGCAGCCACCATGGAGATGACCGACGAGGAGCGCGCGGCCGCCAAGGGCCTGTTCCTTCTCACCATGAAGCCGATCCTCATGGTTGCTAACGTCGACGAGGACCAGCTGGGCGAGACGCCTGCCGCCATCGACGGCGTGACGCCCATCCCCATCTGCGCGAAGGTCGAGGCCGAGCTCTCCGAGCTGGACGCCGAGGAGGCTGCCGAGTACCTGGCTGACCTGGGTCTTGAGAAGTCCGGCCTCGAGACGCTGGCCCAGGCTGCCTACCGCCTGCTTGGCCTGCAGAGCTACTTCACCGCCGGCGAGATGGAGGTCAAGGCCTGGACCGTGCGCATCGGCGCCAAGGCCCCCGAGGCCGCCGGCGTCATCCACTCCGACTTCGAGCGCGGCTTCATCAAGGCGGAGGTTGCTTCTTACGAGGATTACGTCGAGCTCGGCGGCGAGGCTGGCTGCAAGAACGCCGGCAAGCTGCGCATCGAGGGCAAGGACTACGTTGTGGCCGACGGCGACGTCATGCACTTCCGCTTCAACGTGTAAAACAGGGCGCATTGGCCGGACGAAGTCCCGGCTGCACAAAATACGGCCGCTGTACCACGGAGTCTCACCGATGCCTGTGGTACAGCGGCCGTTTTGCGTGCAAAGGTTGTTTAAGTGTTTAGATTCGCCCTGTTTTGGCCCTTGTGCGCCGCCGACGATTGGTATTGCTCGCGATTTTCGTGCAGCTTGTCGGAATTGACGCGCGGCGAAGCCGTCCGGGCGACTCGGAGCCTTCCGCGACCATTGGGCAAGCATCCGTCGGCGTCGCAAATAAGCGGCAGGTCGGCGTCCCGCTCGCCCTCGGAGCCTCGATCGCGGCCTACTTCAGCGCGTCGTACACCGCGGCGCTGATCTGCGCCATGAGGTCGTTCGCCGTGTCGTAGCCGAGTCCGTCGGTCAGCACGCAGATGACGTAGGGGTGCTCCGTGTACACGATTCCGCCGTCGTGGCGCACGTAATCCACGGTGCCCGTCTTGTGCCCGAACGCGACGCCCTCGGGCAGGCCCTCGGCCAGGCCTTCGTCGTCCTCTTGCTCGAGCAGGAACTCCTCGGCGCGGTCGCAGGCCTTCTCGGAAGCAAGCGCGTTGTTGGCGATGCGGCCCAAGATGAGCGCCGCGTCGTTTGCGCTGATCTGGTTGTGGGAGTTGTCGGATGCGCTGAGCATGAGTTTGTGCGTGAGCTGCGTGCCGTCGAGCCCCAGCTCGTCGCGCTTCTCGGCGATGTCTTCCATGCCGAGGCGGTCGATCAGCACGTTCGTCGCCGTGTTGTCGCTCTGGTAGATCATGCGGCGGGCGACCTCGTCCAGCGTATACACGGTGCCGAGCCGGTCGTCCTGCATCGTGCCCGAGCCGCTCACCACGTCCTCGTCCGCCAGCTCGTACGTCTCGGTGGGGGAGACCTCGCCGGAGTCGACCTGGTCGAGGTACTCGGCGAGCACGAGCAGCTTGATCATGGACGCGGACTGGACCGCTTCGCTGCCGTTGAAGTCGAAGCCTCCGGATCCGTCGACCATGCGGACGGAAACACAGACCTCGCCCTCGGTGTTCGCGATAAGCTCCGCCACAGCGGCCTGCGCGGCGCTCGTGTCCGTGACGTACGTCGGGGTGACGGCCATGGCCTCCGCGGCCTCGATGTCTATTTCCAGCGCGGCGCGCTCCTCCGCGGAGAGCCCGCCCTGGGCCTCGGCCGCGTCGACGGCGGCGTAACCGGCGCGGATGCCGCACACAAGACACGCCGCGAGGGCGAGCGATCCTGCTGCCACCGCGGCGTATTGCTTGTTGGAGATTCCGTACTCGTGGATCATGAACCGGGCTGTCCCGCGCTTGCGCTAGGCCTTGTCGGAGCACAGGACGACGACAACGTCGTAGTCCGTGTCCCACGTGCCGTCGTTCTGCTCGACGTTAGACTCGGAGATGCCCAGCGTCTTGGCGGCGCCGACGGCCTTGGCCTTGGTGTTGCCGTTGTAGACGACCTTGCTCACGGTGAGCGAGCTCGAGGCGCTGTTCGCGTCGGAGGTGAAGCCGGCCTTGGTCAGTGCCTCGCTCTTGGTCGATGCCGCGCCGGAGACGCCGCTCACGTTGGTCACCAGCACGGTGCCGCTGTACTCGGCGTTCGAGCTCGAAGAGCTGGTCGACTCCGAGGTGCTGGTGCTGGTCGTGGTGCTGCTGGAGGTGCCGTCGTTTACCAGCGTGCCGATAAGGCCGTTCGTCTCGTCGGTGGACTCGTCGGCAAGCGGGGTCTTGCCCGCCTTGACGCGCTCCATCATGGTGGCCCAGGCGGTCTCGTCGATCTTCTCGTACCAGGTGTTGTTGGTGTAGTAGCCGGAGGTCGGCTCCATACCGGAGTACACGTTGTTCTCGACGTCGAGGTCCTTGAACTGCACGGCAAGGCCAAGAATGTCGGAAATGCCGATGTCGGTGGTCACGCCGCCGGCAAGCTGCGACACGACGCTCGTCATGCTGGCGAGGTCGAGCGTGAGGACCTTCTTTACGATGGCGGAGATGACCATGCGCTGGTTGGCCGCGCGGTAGACGTCGCCGTCGCCGTAGTTGTCGTAGGCGTGGCGGCTGCGGGCGAGCGCGAGGGCCTCATCGCCGTTGAGCGTCTGCTCGCCGGCCTTGAGGTCGGCGCCGGAGTAGTCGTCCACGACGTCGATGGGCAGGTCGACGGTGATGCCGCCGATGGTGTCCACGATGCCTGCGAACTGCTCGAAGTCAACCTCGGCGTAGTGCGAGATGTTCACGCCGCAGAGCTTCTCGACACAGGTGATCATGTAGCTCGGGCCGCCGAGCGAGTAGGCGGCGTTGAGCTTCTGCGTGCCCGCGCCCTTGTCGCTCATGTCGGTCATGGTGTCGCGGTGCAGCGAGAGGAGCGTGATGGTCTGTGCCTTGGGGTCGACGCGCGCCAGGATGATGGTGTCGGAGCGGTAGTTGGACTCGTCCGCGCCGTACTCGTCGCTCTCCATGCGCTCCTCGGACTTGTCGACGCCAAGAAGCAGCATGTAGAACGGGTCGTCGTACTGAACGCTGTCGGCGAGAAGGTCCTTGGTCTCCTGGTCGAGGCCGCTCGAGAGCTGCGTGTTGATGTTCATGAGGTACGCCGCGACGGCCGTGCCGCCGGCGAGGACGACGCACAGGATGCCGATGAGGACGCCGCGCAGGATGACCTTGCGGTTGCGGCTCTGGCGCTTGCGCGCGTACGAGGACGCGCCCGCCGAGCGCGACGGCGTGTAGGAGGAACCCGAGGAGCTTCCGCCCCTGCGCGTGCTCTGCTCATAGGACTGGCGGCTCTGGGGCCTGGACTGCTGCCTAGAGGATCTGCGGTCTGCCAAGACTGACCCTTCCTGTTGTTAAGCTGCCGTTCAGACGGCTGCCTGCGTCGGTACATGCGGACTCTTATCTTACGCGCCGAGAGTGGTCGGCACGTGAAGGGAGTTGAAAAAGCGGCTCTCGACCAAAAAAGAACGACGCTCCTTAACGTATGATGCAAAGAATGCATATACGCCGCGCGCACCCGCGCTCGGATAAGACGGGAGAAACCATGACCGAGGCTCAGCCTAAGCAGTTCGTAGCGGTTCTCGACTTCGGCGCCCAGTACGGGCAGCTGATCGCGCGTCGCGTGCGCGACCTCAACGTCTACTCGGAGATCGTGCCGTGCGACATCTCGGCCGAGGAGCTCGCGGCCATGAAGCCGTCCGCGCTCATCCTCTCCGGCGGCCCGGCCTCCGTCAACGAGCCGGACGCCCCGCGCGTCGACCCCGCCATCTACGAGATGGGCGTGCCGGTGCTTGGCTTCTGCTACGGCCACCAGATCACGGCCGTGACGCTGGGCGGTAAGGTCTTCCACCCCGAGGTGGGCGAGTACGGTCACGCCGAGATCGAGCGCGCGCCCGAGTCCGCGCTCTTTAACAGCACGCCGCTCAAGCAGACCGTGTGGATGAGCCACTTCGACGCCGTGTGCGACGTGCCCGAGGGCTTTGTCGTCACCGCCAAGACCGACGTGTGCCCCGTGGCCGCCATGGAGAACGTGGAGAAGAAGATCTACACCACGCAGTTCCACCCCGAGGTCAAGCACACCGAGTTCGGCCAGCAGATCCTCTCCAACTTCCTGTTTGACATCTGCGGGCTCGAGAAGACCTGGACCATGGACAACCTGGTTGAGACCATGACCGCGGACTTCCGCGAGAAGGTCGGGGAGGACCGCGTCATTCTCGCCCTTTCCGGCGGCGTGGACTCCTCCGTTGTGGCTGCGCTGGGTGCTCGCGCCATCGGCAAGCAGATGACCTGCGTGTTCATCAACCACGGTCTGCTGCGCAAGAACGAGCCGGAGCAGGTGGAGGAGGTCTTCACCAAGCAGTTTGACGTCGACTTCATCCACGTGCACGCCGAGGATCGCTACGCCGAGCTTCTCGCTGGCGTGACCGAGCCCGAGGAGAAGCGCCGCATCATCGGCACGCAGTTCTGGAAGGAGTTCTTTGCCGTCGCGCAGCAGCTCGAGACCGACGGCAAGCCGGTTAAGTACCTGGCGCAGGGCACCATCTACCCGGACATCATCGAGAGCGGCGCGCGCAAGACGGGCGGCAAGGCCAGCACCATCAAGAGCCACCACAACCTGATCCCGTTCCCCGAGGGCGTGCACTTTGACCTCATTGAGCCGCTGGACCACTTCTTTAAGGACGAGGTCCGTGAGCTGGGCCTGGCGCTGGGCCTGCCCGCGCACATCGTGTTCCGTCAGCCGTTCCCGGGCCCGGGCCTGGCCATCCGCATCATCGGCGCGGTGGACAAGGAGAAGCTCGAGATCCTGAAGAACGCCGACGCCATCGTGCGCGAGGAGCTGGACGCGTACAATCAGCGCCTCTTTGAGCAGACCGGTGACCGCAACAGCGAGCACAGCTGCTGGCAGTACTTTGCCGTGCTGCCCGACATCAAGTCCGTCGGCGTCATGGGCGACGAGCGCACCTACCAGCGCCCGATCATCCTGCGCGCCGTGGAGTCGAGCGACGCCATGACCGCCGACTGGGCGAAGCTTCCCTACGACGTACTCGCGCGCATCAGCGGCCGCATCGTGGCCGAGGTGCCGGGTGCCAACCGCGTGTGCTATGACGTGACGAGTAAGCCCCCCGCAACGATCGAGTGGGAATAGAACAAGCGTTCTAGATATAACCATACTAGCACGTTAAAGGGGCCGTCCCAATCGAGACGGCCCCTGTTTTGCTTTCTGGTTTGCGGTGCGGCGGTACCGTGTTCCAAGCTCTCCCTATAGATTCTCGATTGCGTCCTCGAGGTCCTGGAGAAGGAACGTGTCGAAATCAGGGTACTCTTCTCGGATGCCGTCGACTTGGCTCCAAGACACCACCTTGCTGCTATCGCAGTCGATGCAGTACAGCCATTCGTCGCAGTCTTCGACGACAAGGAGGTTCTGGGGCAGGCCGTACATTCGCGC
>CAVDQW010000015.1:0-6353 GCA_963610995.1 bacterium
GTCGTGGTGGTCGACTCGGAGCTGCTGTCCGTCGTGGTGGTCTGGGCCGTGGTCTGCTGCTGTTGCTGCTGCTTGGCGGCCTCCTCGGCGGCCTTCTTCTGGGCGGCCTCGGCGGCGGCGCGCTTCTCGGCCTCGATGCGCTCCTGCTCGGCCTTCACGGCCTCCTGGAGCTCGGTCGAGAGGCTGTTGACGTAGCTCGACTGCTCGGCCACGGCGCTGTTCGCGGTCTGGACCTCGGCCGCGCGCGACTCCTTGAGCTGCTGCTGCTCCGCCTGCTGGGCCTCGAGGTCGGACTTCTCGCCGTTGAGCTCGTCCTCGAGGTTGTTGACGGTCTCGATGCTCTCCTGCTTGGCCGCGGAGACCTTGTTGGCGTAGTAGACGCGCGAGACGAGCTCCTCGAAGTTCTGCGAGCTGAGGACGAGCTCGAGCAGGGTGGCGTCGCCGCCGGACTTGTAGGAGCTGGAGATGTGCTCGGAGAGCTCCTGCTTGGCCACGGTGAGGTCGGCCTCGGTCTGGCTGATCTGCTCCTGGATGACGCCGATCTGCGAGACGGTCTGGTCGATGGAGGCGTTGGTCTCCTCGAGGGCCTGCTCGGCGCTGGCGACGGTGCTCTCGAGCTCGGTCAGGTGAGCCATGGCGGCGTCGAGCTGGGACTGCAGCTCGTCGGTGGTGGCCGCCTGCGCCGTCGTGGCAACGGTGAGCGGGGAAGCGGCGAGCGTGCCGGCGAGAATCGCGGCAAGGGCGACTCGGGAGGAGAGCGTGATGTGTTTGCCCTGCATTCTTCTCCTTCGTTCGATGCGCGGGTTTGCGCTGTTTTGGCGTTTGCTTACGTGCATAGGTAGCTCATTATCATAACGCGGGCCCGCTCGGCTCCATAAGATATCTTTGAGACTCCATCGGGCTGAAGGCGTTCTTGAGGCCTGCAGGCGGCGCTTCTCCGGCCTTCGCGGCGGATAGATACAGAATCCATGGAACGCCGCCCGGGCCGTTCGCCCGTGCGCCCGCGACGGATAAACTCTTCTAAGTTGAATCGTGGATACGGGCCCTAGGGGCTTTTTTAATGTCTGGAGAAACTCGGGTGGATGACCGTACCAAGCCGTTTTACGTTCCGAAGCACCTGGCCGTGCCGGGCGCCGAGGAGAAGGCCGAGCAGACGAACGTGCTCGAGCGCGTGAGGGAGGCGGGCGCCCAGCCCATCGACGCCGAGCTCGCCGAGGAAGAGGAGCTTACCGAGGAGGCCGTCAAGGAGCAGGTCGGCCGCTCGTCCAACATGGTGAGCATCCTCGTCATCATCAGCCGCATCACCGGCTTTTTGCGCACGTCGGTCCAGGCGTGGGCCCTCGGAGCCGCGGGCCTGGCGAGCGCCTACACCGTGGCCAACAACCTGCCCAACATGCTCTACGAGTTCGTCTGCGGCGGCATGCTCATCACGGCGTTTCTCCCCGTCTACCTCTCGGTGAAGAAGAAGCTCGGCCGCGAGGGCTCGAGCGCCTACGCCTCCAACCTGCTCTCCATTGTCGTGGGCCTCATGGTCATCGTCACGGTGGTGAGCTTCATCTTCGCCTCGCCCATCATCTGGACACAGTCGGCGGGCGCCACGGACGGCTTCGACTCGGACCTCGCCGTGTGGTTCTTCCGGTGGTTCGCCTGCGAGATCGTGCTCTACGCGCTCTCGTCCATCGTCTCCGGCGTGCTCAACGCCGAGCGCGACTACTTCTGGAGCAACCTCGCGCCCATCTTCAATAACGTCATCACCATCGGCTCGTTCGCGCTCTACGGCTACCTCACGCAGGAGGTCGGCATGGAGTGGCGCCAGGCCGCGCTGGTGCTCGCCATCGGCAACCCGCTCGGCGTCGCGGTGCAGGTGTTCTGCCAGCTGCCCGCGCTCTCGCGCCACGGCGTGCGCATCACCCCGCGCGTGAACTTCCGCGACCCCGCGCTCAAGGACACGGTGACCATCGGCCTGCCCACCATCGTGGCGACCCTGGCGTCGGTCCCCACCACGGCCGTCGCGTCGAGCTGCGCGCTTTCGGTCACCGCCGCCGGCGCCTCCATCTCGTACTACGCGCGCGTCTGGTACGTGCTGCCGTACTCCATCTTCGCCATCCCCATCTCGGTCACCATGTTCACCGAGCTCTCGGCCAGCTGGATCTCGGGCGACAAGCAGACCTTCATCGACTACCTCGCCGACGGCATGAAGAAGATCCTCTTCACCATCATCCCGTGCTCCATGCTGCTCATCGTCTTCGCCCGCGCCCTCATCGCCGTGTTCGGCGGCGGCCAGTTCGACACCGAGGCGGCCAGCCAGACGGCGCAGTACCTGCAGGCGCTCTCGCTCGCGCTGCCGTTCTACGCGCTCTCTTCCTACCTGCAGAAGGCCTGCTCGTCGATGATGAACATGAACTTCTTCGCCTTCGCGAGCGTCGTCGCCTCCGTGCTGCAGGTCGTGGTCTGCCTTTGGCTCACCCCCGTCTTCGGCCTGCTCGTCGTGCCCGTCTCGTCGGTGCTCTTCTACGGGATCATCGACGTGTTCGCCCTCGTGCGCATCCGCCAGCTCGTGGGCGGCATCGGCGCCTCGCAGCTCGTGGCCCCCGTCGTGCGCTCCTTCGCGTTCGGCGCGCTCGGCTGCATCGTGGGCTACGCCATCCTGCAGCTGATGGACGCGCGCTTCGGCACCTGCTACGGCGCGGTGCGAGGCATCGTGTACTCGGCCGCCGCCGGCGTCCCGGCGCTTATCGCCTGCTTCGGCGTGGCCAACCTGCTGCACATGTCCGACGCGCCTTTCTTCGACAGCATCTTCTCCAAGGTCGGGCGCCTGGTGCGCCGCGGCAAGTAGGGGAGTGGCCGGTCGGGCGGCGCGTCGGAGCGGCCGCGCGGCGCCGGCTCGCCCGCGGGAACGCCCGTCGGCGCCGTGCCACCGCCGCCCTTTAAGACCCGGGCGCTGCCCGGGCGTATACTCGTTGTGCCCATCACGTCTATTCGCATCGCGGCGACCCGCGCCGCGTAAGGAGCATAAGCATGGCAACCAAGAGAAACGACATCGTGCCCGTTATCCTCGGCGGCGACATGTCCTCTTACCCGCTCGCCCGCGAGTTCAACGAGGCGTTCGGGGTCAAGTGCACCTGCGTGGTGCCCGAGCCCATCCGCATCATCGAGCTGAGCGACATCATCGACGTCCGTCATGTGCCGGACATGAGCGAGGAGCACCTCTCGGCGGCCCTGCTCGAGCTCGCGTCCGCCAACGCCGATAAGCACGTGGTCGTCATGGCCAACTCCGACGCCGTGGTCGAGCGCCTCGAGCGCATCCTGCCGTCGCTTCCCGGCAACGTGATCTCGCCCATCGCGCCGCGAGACATCATGCTGCGCGCCTCCGACAAGATCCAGTTCGCCGATATGTGCCGCGAGTACGGCCTCGAGGCGCCGCACTCCGAGGTCGTGCACCTCGCCGGTACGGACCCGATCCCGCCCACGAAGATCGAGTTCCCCCTCATCGCCAAGACCGCGGTGAGCTCCGCCGAGTACAACAAGCTCTACGCCAAGGGCTTCAAGAAGATCTACTTCCTGCACGAGCAGGCCGAGCTCGACCAGCTGTGGCACGACCTGCGCGCCGAGGGCTTCACCGGCGACTTCCTGGTCCAGGAGCTCATCGGCGGCGACGACACCTACGTGGACATGATGACCGTCTACATCAACCAGAAGGGCGAGCCCACCATGTTCGCCGGCGCCCAGGTCCTGCTCGAGGACCATGCGCCGTCGCTCTTCGGCAACCCCGTGGCCATGATCACGCGGCCTTTGCCGGAGCTCTGGGAGAAGGTCGGCCACATGCTCTCTGACCTGGGCTGGCGCGGCTTCGCGAACTTCGACATGAAGCGCGATCCCAAGACCGGCCGCGAGATCTTCATGGACTTCAACCCCAGGATCGGCGCCAACTCCTACTACGCGTGCGCGGGCGGCCTGAACCCGATGGAGGCCCTCGTCGACGACTTCGTGGACGGTGGCTCCAAGGTCCTGCGCACCTCCCGCGAGGCCATCTACTCGCGCGCGCCCGTCTCGATGGTGCGCAAGTACATCGCCGACGCCGACCTGCTCGCCGAGTACGACGCGCTGGCCCGTGCCGGCGAGGTCTACAACCCGGTGCGCTACAAGGGCGACAGCCTCCAGGCGCGCGCCATGGGCCTGCTCATGGAGAAGAACTACGTGCGCAAGTTCAAGCGCTACTACCCCGAGCGCACGGACACCGCGTTCTAGGGCGCGCCGCCTGCCACAGGTGACAGTCATTGGCGGCAGGTGACGTTGCTCTCTCCGCCGCGGGCGGCCAGTCACGGGCGGCTGGTGCCCACCTGCCACCAATGACTGTCACCCGTGGCAGGCCAATGAAGAGCGGGGGCCGTCGAATCGCCGACGGCCCCCGTTTTGCTTGCTTGGTTATCCGACCCTTAAAGCAGCGCGGCGACGGGCAGGTCCTCCTCGTACTTGGCGCTGTTCTCGCGATAGAACTCGACGCAGCGGTCGGCGAGGACGTCCATGGCGTCCACCAGATAGGCGGGCTTCTCGTCGAGGTCCTGGTAGACGACTGAGAGCTCGGTGCAGCCCACGATCACGGTATCGCAGCCCTCCTCCTCGTGCAGGCGCCGCGCGACCTCGAGGAACTCGGTCGCGTCGTAGGGGAGGTTCTTCTTGATGCGGTCGTAGATGAGCGGCATGACGACGCCGTCCTGCTCCGCCTGCGTGGGCGTGACCACGTTGAGGCCGGCCTCGTGCAGGTAGTCCTGGAAGACGCCCGACTTGACGGTGCCCGAGGTGGCGAGAAGCCCGACCGAGCTGTTGGGCCCCGCGGTCTTCAGGATGTGCGCGACGGTCTCCTTCATGATGTTGAGCACCGGCACCGTGGCGGCCTCGACGATGGGGTCGTAGAAGTAGTGCGCCGTGTTGCAGGGGATGGCGATGTAGTCGGCGCCCGCGTGCTCGAGCCACGCGACGACCTTCTCGAGCTCGGGCAGCGGGTTGGGCTGGCTGTGGTCGAGGATATAGGCCGTGCGGTCGGGGATCTGGGGGTCGTTGAACACGATCATGGGGATGTTGTCCTGGTCGCGCTCGGCCGGGGTCTTCTTGATGACGCATTCCATGAAGTAGGCGGTGGCCATGGGCCCGACGCCGCCGAGGATTCCCAGGATCGGCCTGTGCATTGCGTGTTCCTCCTGCCGCTAACGGCCCAGGATCTTGTGGGCGAGCTGCTTTGCCTTGTAGGTGAGGGGCTTCACGGGGAGCGTGAAGGAACCCATCATCTCCAGTACATACCCGCCGAAGCCCTGCTTGAACTCCAAAAGGCCGCGGCCAGGGTCATCGGGATCGTCGAAGACGCCGTCGATGCCGTAGAAGTTGTACTGGTCGACGCCGCGCTCGAGGCACTCGAGCATCATGCGGTGCTGGATGGCCGTCGACGCGTAGAACTTGGCGTACTTGGGGTCGCTGCCCGAGAAGAGATAGACGCACTCGCGCGGGTGCCAGACGAAGAGCGCCGCGGCGGCCGGGATGAGGTCGCCGCCCTCCTCGATGTAGGCGTGGGCGGTCTCGATGCGCTTGAGGGAGGCCTCGTGCTTCTTGCGGATGTCGTTGAGCTTGCGCTCGACCTTCTCGGGCGTGCGGGCGGTCTCGAGGGACTTCTCGAGGCGCTCGATGTCGGCCTGGAACGCGTCGCGCTTGTCTTCCCAGCTCTTGAGGTGCGCCTGCGTGTCGAAATAGGCGATGGTGAACTCGGCGTCGTCCCCCAGGCCGTCGTAGAGAGACTCGAAGTAGGCGAGAGGGCGGTTCTCGAAGCCCTGCTTCTCGCAGCTGAGCTGGCAGATGGCGTGGAACGTGGGCAGCTGGTCGCGGCCGATGCGCTCGACGCGCACGCCGTTGTCCTGCGCGATGCGGACGTTGCGCTTGGTGTTCTTGGCGTAGGTGGCGAGAAGCGCCTTCTCGTCGGCGATGCCCGCGAGGTCCTTGACGTAGCGCCAGCGCGGGACCGCCTGGTAGCCGAGGACGAAGCCGTCGTGCTCGAAGCCGATGCGCTTGAGCTCCTCGACGCCGGCGTCGTCGGCGCCCGCGGGAGCCCATGCGGGGACGTTGGCCGCCCGCTCGCCCTCGGCCACGGGCTGGCCGTCGGAGGAGCGGTAGCAGTAGACGTTGTCGGGCGTGACCTCGAGCTGGGCGGCGCCGGCGGCCTTGGCGCGGGCCTTGAGCTCGGCGAAGACGAACTCGGTGAGCTCGGTGTCGGCGAGGTCGATGAGGGGCCCGTTGTGGACCTCGGCGAAGGTCGAGAGCTTGCCGCGGTGCAGCTCGAGCTGCGTGGCGGCCCCGAGCGTCTCGCC
>CAVDQW010000016.1:0-14338 GCA_963610995.1 bacterium
GGGGGAGCGGGACTTTGTTGTGAGGGTGAGGGACGGGGCTCGGGGCTGCGCCCGAGCCCCTGGCGTGAGGGCTACGGGAGGGGCCGAGGCTTCGCCCGGCCCCTTCTGGCGAGGTTGACGAAAAGGGCCCCGGGGCTACGCCCGGGGCCCAAGCCGTAACGTTATTGCCTGTTGACTAGGAAAGCGGGTGCGGGCCGGCGGCGCGGACCTCGTCGGACATGGACTGGAGGCGCTTGTCGGCGTTCTCCACGAACATGCGGGCGAGCTTCTCGGCAGTCTCGTCGTAGGCGGCCTTGTCGGTCCAGGTGCTCTTGGGGTCGAGGAGCTCGGAGGGGACGTCGGGGCAGCTGGTGGGGACGTCGAGGTTGAAGCGCTCGTCGTGGACGAAGTCGCAGTCGTCGATGACACCGGACTGGGCGGCCTCGACCATCTTGCGGGTGTACTTGAGCTTAATGCGCTCGCCGGTGCCGTAGGAGCCGCCGGTCCAGCCGGTGTTGATCAGGTAGACGCGGGTGCCGCCGCGCTCGATCTTCTCGCCGAGCATCTGGCCGTAGACCATGGGGTCGAGCGGCATGAAGGGCTCGCCGAAGAGGCTCGAGAACGTGGGCTGGGGCTCCTTGATGCCGCGCTCGGTGCCGGCGACCTTGGAGGTGAAGCCGGTCATGAAGTGGTACATGGCGGCGTTCTTGTCGAGCTTGGAGATCGGGGGCAGGACGCCGAAGGCATCGGCAGTCAGGAAGATGACGACGTCGGGCGTGCGCTTGGCCTTGCCGGAGAGCACGGCGTTGTCGATGAACTCCACGGGATAGGCCACGCGGCCGTTCTCGGTGAGCGAGGTGTCGAAGTAGTCGGCCTTGCGGCTCCACTTGTCGATGACGACGTTCTCGCAGATGGAGCCGAACTTGATGGCGTGCCAGATCTGCGGCTCGGTCTCCTCGGTGATGTTGATGGTCTTGGCGTAGCAGCCGCCCTCGATGTTGAAGACGGAGTCCTCGGCCCAGCCGTGCTCGTCGTCGCCGATGAGCTTTCGGTTATCAGCGGCGGAGAGCGTCGTCTTGCCGGTACCGGAGAGACCGAAGAAGACCGTGGTGCCGTGGGAGGTCGGGTTCATGTTGCAGGAGCAGTGCATGGGAAGCACGTGGTCCTCAACCGGCAGCAGGTAGTTCATCGTGGAGAAGATGGCCTTCTTGATCTCGCCGGAATAGTGGGTGCCGACGACGAGGATGGTCTTCTCGGTGAAGTTGAGGATGACGGCGGCCTCGGAGTGGGTGTGGTGGACCTCCGGATCAAGCTTGAGGCGCGGCGCCGCCATGACCACGAAGTCGGCGAGGCCGTAGTTCTCGAGCTCCTCCTCGGTCGGGCGGACGAGCATCTGGTGGGCGAAAAGGGCCTGGCTGGCAAGCTCGGTGATGACGCAGAACTTACGGGAGTAGCGACGGTCGGCGCCCGCGATGCCGTGGACCACGAAAAGGCGGCGCTCGGAGAAGTGGGCGATTACCTCGGCCTTGATGCGCTGGTAGTCCTCCTGAGACATGGGGACGTTGACCTCGCCCCAGGCGATGGTGTCGTGAACCTCGGGGGTGTCGACGACGAAACGGTCCTTGGGCGAGCGGCCGGTGTACTTGCCGGTCTCTACGCACAGGGCTCCGTTGGACGCGAGCGTGCCCTCGCCGCGGTCGACAGCCTTCTCGATGAGGACGGCCGGCGAGCAGTCGATCCAGGTCATGTCGTCCGTGTGGGCGATGCCGTAGTGGGCGAGCTCCTCGATGATCATGGGGCAAAACCTCCTTATTCACGACCCGACGGGTCGATTGATAAACCATTCGGCCGCTCGCCGCGAGATGCAGGCGCATCGGCACTCACAAACGGCATTTTGCTCCGAATGAGTGTTGCCGAAAGGTAAAGTTCTATGGGTGGTAGCCATTTTTCGAGAAGGGAATCACGCATGACGTGCACGACGATTTGCGCTAACGGGCTTTCGGCGACGATCGATTCCATGGGCGCCCAGCTCATGAGCCTAAAGGTGGACGAGGCCGAGTACCTCTGGCAGGGCGACCCCGAGTTCTGGCCCCGCCGCGCCCCGGTCCTCTTCCCCATCGTCGGCTGCCTGAAGGGCGATACGGCGACGAGCAGCCAGGGCGAGGTCCACCTAAAGCGCCACGGCATCGCGCGCCTGTACGACCACACGGTCGTTGAGTCGAGCGACAACAGCGTGACCTACGAGCTCACGTCCAATGAAGAGACGCGGACCGCTTACCCCTTCGACTTCAAGCTCAACATGACCTACTCCGTCGACGGCACGTCGCTCTCACAGTGCTTCAAGGTGACGAACACCGGCGAAGTCGACCTGCCGTTCACCATGGGCGGCCACCCGGCGTTCAACGTGCCCGTGCCCGGCTCCGAATGCGAGTCCTTCGAGGACTATAAGCTTGTCTTCCCCAAGGCCTGGACGGCACGCGTGCCTTCAATCGACGAGGCCGGCATCCACGACTTCCGCAAGATGACCACGCTCTTCGAGAGCAAAAACGAGCTCGACCTGTCGCACGAGCTCATCGCCAAGCACCTCACCATCGTCTTCTGCAACATCCCCGGAAACCGCGTGAGCCTCGTCGGAAAGAAGAGCGGCCACGGCGTTGAGCTCGAGTTCCCCGGCTTCGATTACTTCGGGGTCTGGACCGCCAACGAGAACGCGCCGTTCATCGCGCTCGAGCCCTGGCACGGCTGCGCCTCCGGCTACGACGAGTCCGACGTGTTCGAAGAGAAGCGCTCCACGATCACCCTCGCCCCAGGCGAATCCACCGAGCTCACGTTCACGGTAACGCCGTTCTAAAAATTTCCGCACGCACGCGCAAGGCTCTGGCCGGCGCCCCGTTCCCCTAAAGCTCAGCGCTCGCTTCGCTCGCTCGCTGCCGCGAATCGCTTTAGTGGAACGGGGCGCCGGCCTTGCGCGCAGCAGCTCCACAGGGTTCGTAAAGCAAAGACGGACGAGTGAGAGCACCGAACAAGCGGAACAATCCCTGTCTGTTCGCAAAGCCGCCGTAGCAGGCCCTGGGGCCCGGTTTGTCTCCTTCTTGCGATTTCGCGCCAGCGAGCGAGCGCTGAGCGAGAAGGAGACAAACCGGGCCCCAGGGCCTCAGGGCGACGATGGTTATCGACACGCCCTCACGAAGGATTTCCAGAGAGCGAAATCGGCGTCGCAGGTATACCAGGTGTACTCGGGATGCCATTGGACACCGAGGACGAAGTGTTTACCGGACATCTCGATTGCCTCGGGGATGCCGTCGTCGGAGCGAGCGGTGAGCACAAGCCCGCGCCCGAGTCGATCCACGCAGCAGTGATGCGCGGAATTGACGGGATAACGGTCCTCTCCCCCGCAAGCGCGATACAAAAGCGAGCCCTCGTCGATAACCACATCGTGCGTCGGTTCCTTGAGCAGATTGGTGTGCACGCGCGGCGTCGAGCCCGGCTTCCTCGGATAGCTCGGAACATCCATGCTCAAGGTGCCGCCCAGGGCGACATTGAGCATCTGGGTCCCGCGGCAAATGGTGAACAAGGGCTTGTCGGCGGCAATACATGCGCGAATAAGGGGCAGCTCAAAGGCATCGCGCTCGGGGCAAGACGTGCAGCCCGAATGCTCAGAAGAATCGCCCCAGAGCGTCGGCGAGACGTCGGGGCCGCCGGGAAGGCAGATGCCGTCGGCGCGACGAACGTACTCATCGATAAGCGAGACATCCTCGGGGATGTTCATCATCACCGGGAGGCCGCCGGCCTCGAAGATGGCGTCGACGTAGCACTTGGTCGTCGCCTCATTAGGCGAAAGCCGCTCATCACCATACATGCGCCCTTCTTCGAAGCGGGGCGCGACGAAAATGAGCGGCCTTGCGGAAGGCTCTCCCCCATGAACCGGGCATTCGGGTTTGCAGGTATCGCAGGAAACGCAGGAAGCCATTGATTAATGTCCCTTGATCGAGTTCAGGAAATCACGGGCCCGCTCGGTCTGCGGGTTGTCGAAGAACTCGTCGGGCGCGCCGGTCTCTACAATAGCGCCGTCGGCCATGAAGATGACGCGGTCAGCCACGCGGCGCGCGAAATTCATCTCGTGCGTAACGACGATCATGGTCATGCCCCCGCGCGCAAGGCCCACCATGACGTCGAGCACCTCGTTGATCATCTCGGGGTCGAGGGCCGAGGTCGGCTCATCGAAGAGCATGGCCTTGGGGTTCATGGCAAGCGAGCGCGCGATGGCGACGCGCTGCTGCTGACCGCCGGAGAGTTGCGCCGGGACCTTCTTTGCCTGCTCCGCCACGCCCACGCGCGAGAGCAGGTCCATCGCGACCTTCTCCGCCTCGTCCTTCTTCATGCCGAGAACCTGGATCGGGCCGAGCGTCACGTTCTCGAGAATCGTGAGATGCGCGAACAGGTTGAAGCTCTGGAAGACCATGCCGAGCTCGGCGCGCATGTTGGTGAGCTCGCGCCCCTCCTGCGGCATCGGCTCGCCCTCGATGAGGATCTCACCGGAGTCGATGGTCTCGAGGCGGTTGATGGTACGGCACATCGTGGATTTGCCGGACCCGGAAGGGCCGATGACAACGACGACCTCTCCGCGGCCGACCGAAAGATTGATGTCCTTGAGCACGTGCAGGTCACCATAGTGCTTGTCGACGTGGCGGAGCTCGATGATGGGGGCCGAGCCCTGGTTCTCTTGGGTCATGATTCTCCTCTGTTCCCGAGTCCGCTAACGAATGATCTTTGCGCCGGTTCGCCTGGAGACGTAGACGGCCGCCTTGTTGATCAGGTAATTGATAAGGATGTAGATGACGGCGACCACGAGGAACGTGGAGACCATGGCATCGTAGTTCGTGCGGAGGACCTGGGCATTCTGCATGAGGTCCGGGTAGCTCACCACGTACGCGAGCGCCGTGTCCTTGACCACGACGACGAGCTGGCTGATGAGCGATGGGATGACAAAGCGAATAGCCTGCGGGAGCACGATCTTCGTCTTGACCTTCCAAGGCGAGAGGCCGATGGAGAGGCCCGCCTCGGTCTGGCCGCGAGGGACCGCGTTGACGCCGGCTCGGAACACCTCAGCCAGAACACCGGACGCCGCGAGCGAGACGGGCAAGCAGAGCATCCAGAACGCGGGCATCTTAAGGCCCATCGAGGGCACGACGAAGAAGAAGCCGTAAATGAACAGAAGGCTCGGCACGCCGCGCAGGAAATTGATGAGCACGCCGCAGAAGCCGCGAAGGACCTTGTGAGAGCTTATGCGGCCGAGCATCAGCAACAGGCCGAGGACGATGGAGATGACCGCGGCCGTAAGCGCGACCTCGAAGGTGCCGAGAAGGCCGACGCCCAGGTAGCGCCAGGTGCTGCGCCAGCTGAAGAGCTCCCAGTACTTGTAGGAAAGCTGCCCCGTGACCCAGAAGCGGTAGACCACCCAAGCGATCAGGGCCGCGACGGCGAAGAGGGAGACGGCCGTTCCGACGAGCATCTTACGGCGCGTCTTGGGGCCGGGCGCCTCATAAAGGGCGTCTCTCATGGAAACCTGCGAGCTCATCGGACCACCCGCACCTTCTGGTCGATCTTATTGCCGACGAAGCCGGCAACGAGGGCCGTGGCGATATATCCGCAGGCAGAAAGGGCGAAGGTGATGATGCCGGCGGATTCACGCGTATTGATGTAGCTCACGATGCCGGTGAGCTCCTGGGGCGACATGGGAACCTGGGAGCCCAGGGCCGTGGTCAGCATAACCGCGATGAAGAGGTTCGTCATGGGAAGCACCGTCGAGCGCAGCGCCTGAGGGATCACGATGTGGCGCAGGATCTGCGTGAACGAGAGGCCGATTGAGCGCGCGGCCTCGATCTGCCCCACACCGATGGTGTTGATGCCGGTCATGAAGTTCTCGGAACCGAATGCCGTGCCGAGAAGGACGGTGCACACCACGACGCTCGGCTCATAGTCGAGGACGACCTTGAGATACGGCAGCGCGTACACCACGATGAGGATGAGAACCGCGCCGGGGATGTTGCGGAACACCTGCACGTAAAAGTCCCCGAGCAGGCGCAGGGGCTTGAACGGGCATACGCGCAGCACCGTGACAAGAACCGAGAACACCATGACGAGCACGAACGAGAAGGCCGTGATCCGCCAAGTGGTGAGAAGCGCCGTGAGATACTCCGGCCCATAAGCCTCTAGGAGCTCGACGAACCCCATGACTCCCCCAATCTAAGCGAAGAGGCCTCCCGACCTTGCTGGGCGGGAGGCCCCGAAGATGACGTTGAAAGCTATCCTAGCCGCAAACTAGGCGCCGATGGCCGGGGCCTCAGGAGTCGTCGAGAGACCGCAACGGTCGGCGATAGCGATCTTGTAGAGCTTGGCCCAGTTGCCGTCCTCCTCGAACTTCTTGAGGAAGGCGTTGACGAACTCGACGCCGTCGGAGCCCTTCTTGATGCCGATGCCGTACTTGTCCTCGGGACCGAAGGCGTCGCCGGCGAGACGATACTTGCCGGGGTTCTTGACGATGTTGCCCATGTGGAGGGTCTGATCGACCACGTAGGCATCGACGCGGCCCTGCTCAAGGGCGCTGCGGCACTCGTCATCCTTGGTGAACTCCTGTGCCACGGCCTCGGGGGCGTACTCGGCCAGGACGTTCGGGCCGGTAGAGCCGGACTGGACGGCGACCTTCTTGCCGGCCAGGTCGGCGAGCGAGTTGATGTCGGTGTTGTCGGCGAGGACCATGATGCCCTGCTGCGTAGAGAAGTACGGGCCGGCGAAGTCGATCTGCTCCTTGCGCTTATCGGTGATGGAGTAGGTGGCGAAGACGGCGTCGACGGTGTCGTTCTGAAGGACGGACTCGCGGGTGTCGGAGGTCACCTGGGTGTAGTCATACTTGTCCTCGGAGCCGAGGATATAGCGAACGAGGGCCAGGTAGATGCCGGCGTCGAAGCCGCGGACCTTGTTGTCCTTCTCGTTGAGCTGCGAGAAGAGCACGGAGGTGCGGGTGGCGCCGAGGTTGAAGGAGCCGCGGTCCTTGATGGCCTTGGCCCATGCGTTGGCCTCGATGGTGGCGTCGTCGGCCTGCTGGACGGAGGCGACGAGCGCGTCGAAGGCGTCCTTGTCGATCTCGACGACCGAGGACTCCTCAGAAGTGCTGGCGGAGCTGGAAGAGCTGGAGCTGCTGGAGCTGCTGGAGCTGGAATCGGACGGACCCTCGGAGCAAGCGGCAAGGCCGAAGACGGCGGCTGCAGAGGCGCCGAGACCGAGGGCCTGACGGCGATCGAGCATGAGGTTCTTCATTGGGTTTCCTCCCCTAACGTCGTGTCCCCTTAACAATTTTCTGGTCGGGACGTGAGATACATAGTACCCAACCAAAGCGGGCTTAAATCCTACCAAAAAGGTATGTTTTTGTCTCTTAACAAAACTTTTATGGCGCCAATGAAGAAAAAGCGCCCCGACCGAATCGATCGAGGCGCTCAAATACAGGATTTGCCTGCGGCTACTTGCTCAGAAGCTCGGCGACGTCGAGGGCGATCATGTACTCCTCGTTCGTCGGGACGACGAGAACCTTGACAGCGGAGTCGTCGGTCGAGATGACGCGGGGCTCGTCGGAGCGGACGGCGTTCTTGGCCGGGTCGATCTTGATGCCGAGCCAGGCCAGGCGATCCATGACGCCCTGGCGCATGACATCGGAGTTCTCGCCGATGCCGGCGGTGAAGACCATCGTGTCGACGCCCTCCATGGAGCCGACCATCTCGGCGGTGAGCTGGGCGGTGCGGTAATAGAACATCTCGAGAGCCATCTGGCACTTCTCGTCGCCGGCCTCGGCGGCCTCCTCGACGTCGCGGGAGTCGTTGGACTTGGCGGAGACGGCGAGCAGGCCGGACTGCTTGTTCATCATGGTGTCGATCTCGTCGATGGAATAGCCGCCCTCGCGATAGAGGAAGAAGACGGTGGCGGGGTCGACGGTGCCGCAGCGGGTGCCCATGATCAGGCCGTCGAGCGGGGTGAGGCCCATGGTGGTGTCCATGCAGCGGCCGTCCTCGATGGCGCACAGGGAGGCGCCGGAGCCGAGGTGAAGGCTCACGAGCTTGTGGACGTCGCCGTTGAGGAACTGGTTGGTGGCACGCCAGATGTAGCGGTGAGAGGTGCCGTGGGCGCCGTACTTGCGGATGTGGAGCTTCTCGCAGACGTCGCGCGGAAGGGCGTAGCGCCAGGCGTGCTCGGGCATGTTGTAGTGGAACGCGGTATCCGGAACGATGACGTTGCCGAGCTCGGGGAACATGTCGCGGCAGATCTCGACGACGTCGGCCTCGGCATAGTTGTGCAGCGGGGCGAGCGGGGCGACCTCGCGGACCTTAGCGAGGACGTCGTCGTCAACGACGGCGGATTCGGGGAAGTACCAGCCGCCCTGGACGATGCGGTGACCGATGCCGTCGACGGACTGGGGAACGCTCTTCAGGATCTCGAAGACGTGGCCGATGGCGGTCTTGTGGTCGGGAAGCTCGACCTCGAGCTTCTGCTTGCCGGAGCCGTTCTCCTCGTGGCCGATGAAGGAGCCGTCGATGCCGATGCGCTCGCAGTTGCCCTTGGCGTAGACCTCGCGGGTGTCGACGTCGAGCAGCTGGTACTTCAGCGAAGAGCTGCCGGCATTGATGACCAGGACGTTCATGGATCTCCTCTCGCGCGGGTGCGGTGCCCGCTACAGAAATTTCCGCAAAACACTTTGATGATAGACCTATCGATTGTGTTGTCGCACATCAAACGCCCCTCAAACAAAATCTGCCCATTGCGCAAACGTCGCAACGGGCAGGGCTATTGCAAGAAGGGACGCCGAGGTTATTCGGCAAAAACAACCTCTTCGAGAATCCGGGCGGCGTTCTCGATGCACTTGGGGCAGCTGCACAGGACCTCGCCGGTGTCCACGCCCTTGAGGTCGCGGCAGCGGGTGGCCCCGCATGCCTCGTTGAAGCGGGAGACGAGCTCGCGGGAGACCTTGTAAGTCGCTCCCTTGGTGGTGGGGTTCTCGAGGTCCGCGCCGGACTTGGCGAGGCCGCAGATCACGCAGGCGCCGTTGAGGGCGCCGCAGGTGCCTTCCATGCCGCCCATGCCGAGCCCGAGGCCCTCGGTCGCGGCGAAGAGGGTCTGCTTGTCCGCGCCCACCAGGTCGGCATATGCGCAGGCGATGGCCTGTGCGCAGTTGTAGCCCTTGGCGTGCAGAGCGGCGCAATCGGAGATGCGGGATTCCATAGTGGTCTACGCCTCCTTAGGGAGAAGGCCCTCGCCGAGCTTGACGCCGCCGAGAACGTGCATGTGCAGGTGCATCACGGTCTGGCTGGCATCGGCGCCGGTGTTCATGATGCTGCGGAAGCCGGTCTTGTCGACGCCGGTCTGCTCAGCCACGGACTTGGCGGCGGCGGCCATGGACGCGAGCGTCTCGGCGGGAACACCGTCGATGATGTTGTCGTGGTGGGACTTGGGCACGACGAGCACGTGAACAGGGGCCTGGGGGTTCAGGTCCTTGAAGGCGACGACGTTCTCGTCCTCATACAGGAAATCGCTCGGAATCTCGCCATTGGCGATTTTGCAGAACAAGCAATCGGACATGATCAAAATCCTCTCCAGACAGGCCGTGCGGGCACGGCGTTATTCGTTGATATAGGCGGTCGAGGGCGCCGACTGGGTATCCGTAATGGACGTTGTGTCGCCCGTGGCATCGAGAAGCACGCGGACCTTCTGCTCGGCGTCGTTCAGGCGGGCGCGAAGGCTCTTGAGAAGCACCACTCCCCTACCGTAACGCTCGAGCGAATCCTCCAGCTCGAGGTCCCCCGCCTCGAGCGAGCGGACGATCTTCTCCAGCTCGATCGATGCCTCCTTGAAGGTCATCTCATCGATGTTCTTATCGGCCATAAAGAACCCCTTTCCGGGCGCAAGCCCTGCACCGATCGGATTTTATTACGCCTCGACCGAGATGACCTCGGCGTTTATGCTTCCCTTTCCGAGCTGGACACCGACGATGTCCCCGACCGCCACGTCGTCGGCGCTCTTGAGAACGTGGCCATCGGCGTCCCGCGAAATGGCATAACCGCGCCCGAGAACCTTAAGAGGGCTCAACGCATCGAGCGTCGCCGCCAGCCGGCTGAGCTCGGATTCCGGGCCGCGCAGCAGCCGCGGCGCGACACCAATAAGCCGCTTACCCTCCCGGTCCAGATCCTCGCGCTTTCGCGCGAGGGCCCTAGGAACAGCCGCGTGAAGCCGCTCGGCGGTCTGCTCGAGCTCAGAGGCGCTGGCGCGAAGTCCCGCGGCGGGATCCATCAGGCATGGGCGGCTCGCATAGGCGTCGACGGCGGCGCGCTTGGAAGCGAGATACGACGCCATCGAATTGGTCCCGAGTCTGGACAAAGACTCGACCGCGTCCGAGGAGCGTTCGAGCATTGAGGTCATGGCCCTCGCCAGCCGCGTTTGCCTTTGGACCATCTGCCGCTCCACCTCGTCGATAGCCGGAGCCACAGACTCGGCCGCGGCCGTCGGCGTGGAGCAGCGGCGGTCCGCGACCATGTCGGCGATCGAAGTGTCGGGCTCGTGCCCGATGCCCGTGACGACCGGCACAGGAGAAGCCGCAACGGCCCGCGCCACCTGCTCGTCGTTGAAGCACATCAGGTCTTCGAAGGAGCCGCCGCCGCGGACCAGCAAAATGGCGTCGGGGGCGCTCGCGGCCGCCACCTCAAGCGCCCTCGCGATGGTCGCCGGGGCCGTGGCTCCCTGCACGGCGCAGCCGACGACGTCGATGAGCACAAGCGGATTTCGGCGCTTGAGGGTGCGCTTAACGTCCTCGATGACGGAGCCGGAAAGCGACGTGCACACACAGATCCGCGAGCAAAACGCGGGGATCGGTCGTTTGCGCGTCGGGTCCATGAGGCCCTCCCGCTCGAGCTTGCGGGCGAGCTCGGCGACCTGCTGCCTGAGCACGCCCTCGCCGGCGACCTCCAGCCTGTTCGCGACGAAAGAGAACTTGCCGGAGCCCTTATAAATGTCGAACTTGCCTGTGAGCTGCACCTGAAGA
Source organism: bacterium (assembly GCA_963610995.1). Taxonomy (GTDB): domain Bacteria; phylum Actinomycetota; class Coriobacteriia; order Coriobacteriales; family Atopobiaceae; genus Paratractidigestivibacter. The sequence continues at coordinate 11,060 of CAVDQW010000016.1, forward strand.
CCGTCGCGAAGCTCAAAACCAGCCTTGGCGTAGGTGCCCCGCCACACGATAACGCTCATGGCGGCGCCGTCGTCCTTGACCTCGAAGTAGCAGTGGCCACTGCGCGCGTTGGGGCCTCGGAACCCCGAGACCTCGCCGGTCACGGCAAGCGCCGGCCAAGCGGCAACGTTGCCCTTGGCAAGTCCCACCGCCTCGGAAACGCTGAGCGGCTCTTCTTTGCTCGCTGCCACGTCTAATCCCTGTCCCTTCCGCCGTATCGGCTCAGGTAATAGAGGAGCTGCAGGATCGAGATGAGCGCCGAGGCGACGTAGGTGAGGGCCGCGGCGGTGAGTACCTGCTTGGCGCCCCTCTCGTCGACGTCGGCGCCGTACTTCTTCAGGTAAGCGACGGCGCGGCGGGAGGCGTCGATCTCAACGGGAAGCGTGACCAGAGAGAAAACTACCGTCGCGGCAAAAAGCCAAATCGCGGCGGTGACGAGCCCACCCACGTTCATGAACAGCCCGAGCATGAGCACGACCCACCAGAAGTTGGAAGCAAAGCTCACGACCGGAACGAGCGAGGTGCGCAGCCTATACATCGAGAATCCCTTGGCCGCCTGTACCGCGTGCCCCGCCTCGTGGCACGCAACGGCGAGGGAGGCCACGGAAGCCCCGGAGAAGTTCTCCTGCGAGAGATGCAGACAAGCGTCCTGCGGGTTGAAGTTGTCCGTCAGCTCGCCGCCGATGCGGTCGATGCCGATGTTGCCGGCGCCGCCCTCGTCGAGCATGCGCCGCGCGACCTCGGCGCCGGTGCCGGGGATAGACGCCGGCACGCGCGACCATTTGGCGTACGCGTGTTTGATGTAGGCCTGGGTGGCGAGGCCCAAGACAAGCGAAACAGCGACGAGCACAATGTAGAACGGGTCCATGCCGTAATAGCCGTACCCGTAGTATCCAATACCCACGATGAACCTCCCTAGCAGACGGCCGCTTGAGGCCTTATACCCTCCCGGGCCGATTCACAAAAGAGTAGCCCGCGCACGGGACAACAATTCAAAACGCTAAAGAATCTCGACGCGCCCGTCCTTAATGGTGAGGCCGAGCTCGCCCGCGAGCAGCCGTTCGAGCGGCCGACCAGCCACCTCATGGCGCCATCCGTGGAGCAGGCGGCAATCGCCGGTACCGGCCAACAGGTCGGAAAGGTCGTCCTTATTGGCGATGACCTGCGGCGCCAGGCCCGCGCGATCAGCCACGACGCGCAGGACGGCGTTCATAAGGTCGAGGGCGCCGTCCTTATCGGGAGTCGAGCGGGCGCGCTGCTTGAGAGCCTCGGGGTATTTGTCGGCGTCGCAGCGAAGCCCTCGCTCGATCGCCGCGATGACCTGCCGGCAATCGCCCTCCGACGTCTTCTCGAGCCCGCGGATACGGCGAAGCCTCGGCAAAGACGTGGGCGTACGGCGGCAAAGCTCGATGATGACCTCATCGGAGAGAAGCCACTTGCGCGGCACGTCTCGCTGGGCAGCGGACTCCTCGCGCCAGCAGCAAACCTCGCGCGCGACGGCGAGCTGCCTGCGCGTGAGCGAGGAGGCGCGCTTGAGTCGCAGGTACGCCTCGGCGGGGTTCTTCTTAACGCGAGCCGGGTCGCTGACCTCCTCCATCTCGGGGAGCACCCAGGAAAGGCGATCCTTCTCGATGAGCTCGGAAACCATAGACTCGTAAATATCCACGAGGTAGCGGACGTCGTCTTCCGCGTACACGAGCTGCTCGGGGTCGAGCGGCCTGCGCGACCAGTCGGTCAGGGCCTCGGCCTTCGCGAGCGAGACGCCCGTATAGGCCTCGACAAGGGCACCGTAGCCGATCTGCTGCCGATGGCCGAGAAAAGCCGCCGCCACCTGCGTGTCGAAGACGTTCCTGCAGATGCAGCCCATGCCGTCGTAGATGACCTCGAGGTCCTGTGAACATGCGTGGAAGATCTTGACCACGTCGGGGTTCTCGAAGATCGCGGAGAGCGGCGAGAGGTCCTTGATGGCGATGGGGTCGATGGCGGCGATGTTTCCGCCGGCGTTGACCTGGACCAGGCAAAGGCGCGGGAAATAGCTCTTCTCGCGGAGGAACTCGGTATCGACGGCGACGACGCGGCAGTCTCGCGCGGCGGCGCAATAGGCGTTGAGCTCGTCTTGGGTGGAAATGTACACAAACGCTCGATTCTTAGCGGCCACGGGTATCATTTTGCTTTGGCGACTCGGTGAGCCGCACACACCATCATACGAAAGATGCCCCTTTCCGCGAGGAGGAAGCCCGTGCGTACCCTCATAGTCCATAACCCGAGGTCCGGATTCGGCTCCGACGCGATCTTCCAATTTCAGCGAGCCCTGATAAAAGCCGGTGACGAGTGCGTGTTCCGCATGCTCTCCCCCAACTTCGACCCCAAGGCCGCCGCGAGCGATGCCGGCGACTTCGACGTGGTCGTCGCCTCCGGAGGCGGCGGAACGATCGCCAGCGTCCTGCACGCGCTTTCCGGCACCGGGGTGCCCGTCTGCGCCTTCCCTTCCGGAACCGCCAACCTGTACTGCGAGAACCTCGGCAACACGAACGAGCCGCAGGCCCTGGCGCGCGCATGCCGAATCGGGCAGACGGCCGATCTCGACCTCGGCGAGATCGCCTGGCAGACCTCTCCGGGCACCGCAGAGAAGCGCGGCTTCGCCCTCATGAGCGGCATGGGATACGACGCACAGCTCATGAGCGCCGCACTGCCCAACAAGAAGTCCCTCGGCGAGGTGGCCTACTACGCCGCGGCGCTGGAGAATCCCCACCCGAAGATCGTCGATTTCAAGATCACCGTGGATGATGAGGTATACGAGCGCCGCGGCATCATGTGCCTCGTGGCCAACACAGCGATGATTCAAAACGACATCAACATCGTCTCGGGTTGCCGCATGGATGACGGCAAGCTCGACGTCATCGTGGTCGAGATCGAGAACGCCGCGCAGATCGTGAGGCCCCTTTTGAGCGGGATCTTCGACCGCAAGGGCTCGAAGTCGGGACGGCCGCACATCGAGAGCTTCTCGGGCACGCATATCCTGGTCGAGCCGAGCGAGCCGATGCCCATAGAGGTGGACGGTGAGGTCTGCGAGGGCCTCGCCGCGCGCTACGAGGCCAGGGCGGTGCCGGGGGCGGCCAAGGTCGTGGTAGACGCCATGAGCGAATACGGCAAGGCCAAGTCCGAGAAACCCCGCTTCGGTGAGGTGGAGGACCAGGCGTTCCCGAGTTAGGGACGCGACGCGCAGGCGGACCAAGTCGG
>CAVDQW010000017.1:0-3678 GCA_963610995.1 bacterium
GGTGAACTCGGGCAAGGGCGAGGTGAGCGCCAGGCGGTCGGCGGCCTCGCGGAACTGGCCGCGGTACAGCAGGTCGTTCCACTCGGGGATCAGGTTGTGCAGCGGGCAGCCCGACGGGCGGGCCTTCCCGAAGCTCACGCCGGTCTGGCAGAAGGCGACGCCGCACATCATGCAGCGGCTGGCCTGCAGCTGCTGGGCCTCCTGCGTCAGCGTGACGTAGAGCTCGTCGTAATCTTTCGTGCGCTCCTCGACGGGGCGCAGGTCATGGGCTTTGCGGCCCAAGGTGAGAAACGCTCCTGGCTTGCCCATGGATTACTTCCCCTCTTTCATGGAATCGAATGCGAACTGCAGGGCGTCCTCGTGCGACATGCCGCGCGCCTCTCCCTGCGCGACGAAGTCCAGGACGCGAGCGTAGTCGCGCGGAATGACCTTGACGAAGTTCTTCGAGACCGCCTTGAAGCGGTAGAGCATCTTGATGCCGCGCGGGCTCGAGGTGCGAAGGGCGTGCTCCTCCACCAGGTTGTGGATGAGCTCGATCTCCTCCTCGGAGGGCTTCACGAGGTCGACCATGTCGTGGTTGCAGCGAGACTCGAGCGTGCCGAACTCGTCGAACACGTAGGCCACGCCGCCGGACATGCCGGCCGCGAAGTTCATGCCGACCTCGCCGAGGATGAGGGCGACGCCGCCGGTCATGTACTCGCAGCCGTGGTTGCCGCAGCCCTCGACCACCACGGTGGCGCCGGAGTTGCGCACGGCGAAGCGCTGGCCGGCAAGGCCGTTCACGAAGCCCTTGCCGCTCGTGGCGCCGTAGAAGGCCACGTTGCCGATGACGATGTTCTCGTCGAACTTGTAGGTCGCCTCCTCGGAGGGGTGCACGGAGAGCACGCCGCCGGAAAGGCCCTTGCCGAAGTAGTCGTTGGCGTCGCCGCAGATGTTGAGCGTGACGCCCTTGGGCAGGAACGCGCCGAAGCTCTGGCCGCCGGAGCCGTCGCAGTCGACGGTGATGAAGCCCTCGGGCAGGCCTTCCGGGTGCTGCTTGGTGACCATGGAGCCCAGAAGCGTGCCCACGCAGCGGTTGACGTTGGCGATGTCGGCGTGGAAGTGGATCGGCTCGAGGTGCTCGCGGGCGCTCGCCGTGTAGGGCACGAAGAGCGTGGAGTCGAGGGTCTTCTCGAGCTCGAGGTCGGGGGCCATGGAGGGCAGGAAGTGCCTGCCGTCGGCGCCCGGGATGTTCTTGCCGTACTCGTTGGTGTTGACGGCGAGCAGGTCGGAGAGGTCGATGGTGTTGGCCTTCCAATTGCCCTCCACCTCGACCTGCTTCAGGCACTCGGCGTGGCCGACCATCTCGTCGATGGTGCGGAAGCCGAGGGAGGCCATGATCTCGCGCGTCTCCTGCGCCACGAACGTCATGAAGTTGACGACGTGCTCGGGCTTGCCGGCGAAGCGGCCGCGGAGCTTGCAGTTCTGGGTGGCGATGCCGGCCGGGCACGTGTCCTGCTGGCAGTCGCGCTGCATGAGGCAGCCGCAGGCGATGAGCGGCATGGTGGCGAAGCCGAACTCCTCGGCGCCGAGAAGGGCGGCGATGGCGACGTCGCGGCCGCTCATGAGCTTGCCGTCGGTCTCGACGACGACGCGGGAGCGCAGGCCGTTCAGAAGCAGCGTCTGCTGAGTCTCGGCCAGGCCGATCTCGAAGGGGATGCCCGCGTGATAGATGGAGTCGCGCGGCGCGGCGCCCGTGCCGCCGTTGTGGCCGGAGATGGTGATCTTGTCGGCGCCGCCCTTGGCCACGCCCGTGGCGATGGTGCCCACGCCGGCAAGGGCGCAGAGCTTCACGGAGATGCGGGCGTCGGGGTTGGCGTTCTTGAGGTCGAAGATGAGCTCGGCCAGGTCCTCGATGGAGTAGATGTCGTGGTGGGGCGGCGGCGAGATGAGGCCGACGCCGGGCGTGGACTGGCGCACCTCGGCGATCCAGGGGTAGACCTTCTTGCCGGGCAGGTGGCCGCCCTCGCCGGGCTTGGCGCCCTGGGCCATCTTGATCTGGATCTCGATGGCGGAGCGCAGGTAGCGGGAGGTCACGCCGAAGCGGCCGGAGGCGACCTGCTTGATGGCGCTCTTCTTGGAGTCGCCGTTGGGAAGCGGGGTCTCGCGCGCCGGGTCCTCGCCGCCCTCGCCGGTGTTGGAGCGGCCGTGGATGCGGTTCATGGCGATGGCCAGGCACTCGTGCTGCTCGCGGGAGATGGAGCCGTAGGACATGGCGCCCGTGTTGAAGCGGGTCATGATGGACTCGACGGGCTCGACCTCCTCGAGCGGAATGGGCTTACGGCCGGAGGCGTCGAAGTCCATGAGGTCACGCAGGGTGACGGCGCGGCCACGGCGGTGGGTCCAGTCGGAGTACTCCTTGAACTCCTCGTAGTTCCCCTCGCGGCAGGAGTGCTGCAGCAGGTAGACGGTCTTGGGGTCGATGAGGTGCTCCTCACCGCCGAGCGGGCGCCACTTGGTGATGCCGAGGGTGGGCAGCTGGTCGGGCGAGGGGGTCTTGGCAAGGGCGAGCGCCACGTCGTAGCGGTCGTCCTGCTCGCGCTGCACCCCGGCGACCGAGAGGCCGCCGATGCGCGTGGCGGTCGAGGTGAAGTACTCGTCCACGAGCTCGTCGGAGAGGCCGAGGATCTCGAAGATCTGCGCGGAGTGGTAACCCTGCATGGTCGAGATGCCCATCTTGGACATGATCGAGGTGATGCCGGCGGTCACGGCCTTGTTGTAGTTTGCCTGGGCCTCCTCGACGGGCAGGTCGATGGCGCCCTTCTCGCAGAGGTCGGCGATGCACTCGTGGGCCATGTAGGGGTAGATGCCCGAGGCGGAGTAGCCGACGAGGCAGGCGTAGTCGTGCGCGTTCACGGCGTCGCCGGTCTCGACCACGAGGTCGGCATCCATGCGCAGGCCGCAGCGGATGAGGTGGTTGTGAACGCAGCCGAGGGCCAGCAGCGACGGGACGGGGACCTCGCCCGCGCCTGCGCGGTCGGAGATCACGATGATGTTCGCGCCAGCGCGGATGGCAGCCTCGGCGCCGCCCGCGAGGGCGTCCAGGGCGTGCTTGAGGGCATCGGCGTCGCCGTCGCGGCGGTAGGTCGCCGAGAGGCGCGCGGTCTTGAAGCCCACGCGGTCGATGGCGCAGATGCGCTCGAACTCGTCGCGGGAGAGCATGGGGCCGTCGAGGCAGATGAGGCGGCAGTTGTCGCGGCAGTCCTCGAGCAGGTTGCCGTGGTTGCCGAGGTAAAGGACCTGGCTCGTGACCATGTTCTCGCGCAGCGCGTCGATGGGCGGGTTGGTGACCTGGGCGAAGAGCTGGTGGAAGTAGTCGAAGAACGAGCGGGTCTTCTTGGAGAGGCAGGCAAGGGGCGAGTCCACGCCCATGGAAGCCAGCGGGACCTTGGCGCCCGTGGCCATCGGGCGGATGGCCTCGTCGACGTCGTCGTAGTGGTAGCCGAGCTTGGCCATGCGGGTCGTGAGCGAGATGCCGGCGTCGCGCGCCTCGCCCAGCTCGCCGGGCTCGGGCTCGCGCAGGTCCTCGACCTTGAGGGTCTCGTCGTCGAGCCAGTCGCGGAACGGCTTCTGGTTAGCGTACTTGTCGCGGATCTCGTCGTTCCAGATCACGCGGCCCTGGTCGGGGTCGACCTCGAG
>CAVDQW010000018.1:0-3054 GCA_963610995.1 bacterium
GATTAAGACGCCCCATTTTTGGAGTTCGTGTTGGGCGAGGTCGCTGGACTCCCGATCGCGGCTCGATGCCGGGGCGTCGAGCCGCGATCGGGCGGGGCTTAGAGGCCGAAGAGGCCCTTGAACCAATTGACAATGGCGTCCCACCACGAGGTCTGCTCGGCCGAGTCAGAGGCTGCGGACTCGCTGGAAGTGCTGCTGGCGGCCGTGCTTGTCGTCTGGTCGGCGCTTGCGCCGAAGGCGGCGGTGTAGGCGGAGCGGTCGATGGTGTCGGTGGAGACGGAGCCGGCCGAGCTCTCGTCATAGGTGGTCGAGTAGGTGCCGTTTACGGTCACGGTGAGGTCCGAGTCGCCGGACACAACCGTTTGACCTGCGGCGACGATGGTCACTGTCTTGCCGTTTGCATCAACGATCTTGGCTCCGTTGGCAACGTTGAGCTTGCTCACGGTGGAGTTCGCGGTCACGACCCACGTCGAGGTCGCGCCCACGTTCACGGTGAGCGGCGTCTCGGAGGTCGACCCCGTGGAGTTCTCCTCGATGCTCGCGGCGCCCGTCCAGGTGGTGTTGCTGGTTAGGTGCAGGTCGATGCTCGAGATCGTGTCGGCCACCACGTTGCCCTTGAGCTGCTGCTCGATGCCCGTGAACTTGACCGTGGCGCCGTTCTTGCCCGCGCTGCCCCAGCTGTTGGCGTTGTTGCCGGCGGCGTAGAGAAGGTTCGCCTTGCTCGAGTCGAAGTCGAGCGTTGTGTTCTTGAGCACCACGTCGGCGGTCGTGTTGGTGAGATAGAACATCGAGCCGGACTGGATGGCGCTCTTGAGCGTGGAGTCAACGGCCTGGAAGGTTGCCGCCTCGCCCGTCGCCGCCTCGGCGTCGCCCGAGGTCGACTGGTAGATGATCACGCCGTCGGCCACGGGATCACTCGCCGTCTTGTCGGTCTGCGTGCTCTCCAGCGTTGAGTTGCTGATGAGGATGGTGTTCAGGCCCTCCATGCCCACGAGCTGGCTGCCCGTGGCCTTGCCCGTGACGTTGCTCACCTGGATGTTGCCTGTGGAGTAGAGGATGGGGGAGCCGGAGCCCTCGGTGGAGATGCTGCCGGAATCGAGCGAGATGGTGCCGCCGCCGCGGTCGGTCGCCACGCCGGCGCAGTGGTCGCCCTTGGTGCTGATGTCGACGCTGCCGGCCAGGATGGTGCCGCCGTAGGTGGCGTCGAGGCCGCGCGAGTTGCCGGCGGTGGTGTTGATGGTCACGTTGTGGGCGAGCACGGTGGCGTTATCGGTGGCGAAGATACCGTTCGAACCCTCGCTCGTGGCGTTGAGCTGCGAATCCTTGATGGTCGCACTGCTCGATTCACCCACGGCGAGAAGGATGGAGTTCAGGCCGTAGAAGTTGCAGTTGTCGCCGTTGGTGTCGTCGCCTGACTTGGTGAGCGTCACGTTGGTGAGGCTGAGCAGGCCGCCGTTCTGAGCCAGGGCAGCGTTGATGTCGGACTCGGTCGCCGCGGCGCTCTCGCCGTCCTTGGTCACGGAGGTGCCGTCGGCGGCGATGGTTCCGGAATAGCTGCCCGAGTAATCGAACGTCATGGTGTTGGCGCCGCCCATGCCGCCTCCGCCGGGCTGGCCACCGGGAGCCTCACCGCCTTCGCCGCCCATGCCGCCGCCGAACCCGCCGGGAGGTTCCTCGCCGGAGCCGCCCATGCCGCCGTCGCCCGCGGCCTCGCCCTCAGGCTTCTCGGGCGGGGCGCCGCCGTCCTGCGATTGCGGGGCCTGCCCGCCGTTCGCTTCCTCGGCGATTGCCGCGACGGGTACCTGCGCAAACACCAGCGAGCCGGTCACGACGGCCACGCCTACGCTGCGCATGAGCTTCTCTGCGCGTTCTGCGTTCATGAGGTCTCCTCTCAACGGATGGGTCGTGCGTCTGTTGAGAGGAGTATGCGCTTTCAGCAACCTAGAGAAATCGGTCGAACCCCGCATTCCAAGCGCTCGCCGCAACACTGGCGCCGCGCTGAAAGATAAGACAGGGGGACAGTCCCTTCGTCTTATTCGGCGCTGAAAGATAAGACGAGGGGACTGTCCCCCTGTCTTATTCGGCGAGAAGGAAGCGGTGGATGACCTCGGCGCAGCCGTCGTGGTCGCAGTCTGCGACCTGCACGTCGGCCGCCGCGACGGTCGCGGGAATCGCGTTGCCCATGGCCACGCCGAGGCCGGCGGCTCGCAGCATCGAGATGTCGTTCATCGCGTCGCCCACGGCGATGACCTGCGACATCGTAAGCCCGAGCGCCTGCGCGAGCTCCGTCAGCGCCGAGCCCTTGTTGACCCCGGCGGCCGTGAACTCGATGCTCGAGACCTCGCAGTCGGAGATCATGAGCTCCTCGTGTGCGAGCGCCGCATGCACGCGGTCGCGCTGCTCGGCCTCGGGCAGGTGCATGACCATCTTGCACACCGGCGTGGCGGGGTCGAGCGCAACGGCGTGCGCGTCGTCCACGAGCTTGCCGGTGCTGCGAAAGATGCCCTCGTAGACGCCGACGCCGCATACTCCGCACAGCGCCAGCTCGCTGGTCTGAAGGATGGAGGCCTCCTCGTCGCCCACCTCGAGGACGTAGTTCCCGGCACCCGCGGCCTCGTCGGCCGCGGCGATGCACTTCTCGACCAGCGAGGGGCCCATCGGGTGCGTGACCAGCGCGCGGCCCGCCTCGAAGTCGTAGACCTGCGCGCCGGCGCCGCAGACGGCGTAGCGGACCCCGGGGAGGATCTCTCGGTACGGCTCGACCATGCGCGGTACGCGCCCGGAGGATATCGCGACGATCTTGCCGGCCGCGACGGCCTCGCCCACGGCCTCGATGCTGCTCGGCAGCACCTCCTTGTTGGAGTCGAGCAGCGTGCCGTCCATGTCGAAGGCTATGAGTTCGAATGCCATGTTGCGCTCCCGGGTCGATGCGTTGATTCGCCCTCGAGCTTACCCCAGCAATATTGCCTCCAGGTAAGAAAGGCCCCGAGGCTGGGACCTCGGGGCCTTGGGGAGTCTGTGTTTGTTTGCGTTAGGCTCGGGCGAGCTCGTGGA
>CAVDQW010000019.1:0-2688 GCA_963610995.1 bacterium
CCACGATGTTGGCCGACGTGCCGCCGATGCAGAACTCCACGTCCACGTCGTCGCGACCGCACGCGGCGCGGATCAGCTCGCGCGCGTGCTCGCAGTGCGGGTCGCCTTCGGTGTAGCCCACGCACTGCTCGTTGTTCGTGCGCACAAGTGCGTCCATGATCGCGGGCGCCGCGCCCTCGGAGTAGTCGTTGCGGAACAGGTGCATGGTGGGGTCCTTTCACAATCGCGGAGGTTCTACCCCTAGCCTAGTCGATGGCCCCACTCGATGCAGCCGACGGAGGAGTCTTACTCGAGGGCTTTCGGAAAGACCTTCCTCGGCGGGTTCACTCCCGGTTGTCAAAACCGTGTCTAGCTTTGGCGGGCCACATTACCGAGTGTGCGCCATGTCACATTTATCGCGAGAAAATCGCTCAGAAATGTGCATATACGCACACTCGGCGAACGGCATTCGCGTCCGTGGGGTCGAGTAAGATAAGAGCAGCAAATCGACCCTAACCCCGAGGACCAAAGCATGCCCACCGACGCCCCGTATCGCGGCAGCATAACGCGCGAGCAGTGGCTCTTGCGAGAGACGCGCACCGTTGCAAGGCTTCGCAACGAGGCCGGCGAGTCGTATGACCCCGCCGGCCTCGTTGCGCGCGTCTGCGGCGAGAACCTCTTCCAGTACCCCACCGAGCGCGAGCTGCGCTCTGTTGCCAAGGCCTGCGACCGCCGTCTCACCGCGCTCTCGCCGGACCCCGCCACCCGCGCGGTGCTCATCGACCTCATCGCCAACGGGACCTCGGGCCAGTGCTCCCAGACCAACCTCTACGCAATGGCGCGCGACAACCGCATCGTGTGGGACTTCCTCGCCGCCGTGGTGGCCCACAAGTTCCGCACGCTCGACCGCTCGCTCACGCGCCCGGAGATCGCCGCCTTCGTCGAGGGCCTGCGCGCGCAGGACGAGAAGATCGCCCGCTGCTCCGACGCCACGCTCAACAAGATTCGCCAGGTCCTTGCGGCCTGCCTCGTGCAGTGCGGCATGTACGACCGCCGCGCCGAGCGCCTCACGCCGCCCCTGTCGGACCGCACCCTTGAGAACTGCATCCGCTCAAATGGCGACTACGCCCTGCTGCCCGTGTTCGGCTCAAAGGAATAGGGGAGAGACGCCCATGACTTCCCAGCCCGCAAACCAGACCCTCTCCGAGAGCTTCGAGCGCATCCGCTCGCGTTTCCGCGACCCGGAGTTCCTCAACTGCCGCGGCCTCGGCAACGAGGTTCCGTTCTTCATCTACACCTACGACGCGGCCCGCGAGCTCGAGGTCCGCGACCTCACGGATGCCCTTGTGCGCGACTCGGAGGCCGGCAAGCTCCCGTGCCGCATCCATCGCCGCGACCTCTGGGACGTCCTCATGCAGATCTGCGAGCAGGAGGACATCCTCGATGACGCCTACGAGCTCGAGCAGGACGAGGGTCCCGACGCGCTTCTGGAAGCCGTCCAGGAGGTTGCCACGCCCAGGGCGTTCGTGGAGGCCATGGACTTCTCGCCGCACGAGCGCGGCCGCGATGTCCTGCTCATCACGGGCGTGGGCAAGGTCTACCCCTTCGTGCGCGCCCACGACGTCATGGAGGCCGCGCAGCCCATCATCGAGGACATCCCCGTGGTGCTCATGTACCCAGGCGTCTTCGACGGCCGCACCCTCAAGCTCTTCGGACGTCTTGAGGACGGCAACTACTACCGCGCCTTCAGCCTGCTCTAACCCCAAGGAGACACCATGCGCATCCAAGATATGTTCGAGCGCGACATCGACCGCGACATCAACGGCGTCATCAAGATGGACGTCTCCGACGAGGACGTCCTCGAGCAGGAGCTCTCCGAGTACGTGGTCACCCGCGAGCTCGCGTGCCACTTCAAGGACTTCTACGCCGCCTACGACCGCGCGCTCGAGCGCCCCACCGACAAGATCGGCGTCTGGATCTCGGGCTTCTTCGGCTCCGGTAAGTCCCACTTCCTCAAGATGCTCTCGTACCTGCTCTCTAACCAGCAGGTAAAGGGCGTCCCCGCGCTGGATTACTTCAACGGCAAGTTCGAGGACCCCGAGACCCTCGCCGCCGCCCAGCGCGCCGCGTCCGTCCCCACCGAGACGATCCTGTTCAACATCGACCTCAAGGCCCAGGGCAAGAAGGACGAGGACGTCATCAAGCGCACCTTTGCCAGCGTCTTCTACGAGCACCTGGGCTTCTACGGCCACGACCTCAGGGTGGCCGAGCTCGAGATGCTCATCGACGAGGACGGCAAGACCGACGCCTTCCGCTCCGCCTACGAGCAGATCGCCGGCGAGCCCTGGTCCGACGGCGCCAAGAAGTTCAAGCTCCGCAAGTCCAGGGTCAAGAAGGCCCTCGTGGCGGCGGGCGTCATGGACGAGGCCGAGGTCGAGTCCTGGTTTGCCGACAAGAGCGAGGCCACCGTCTCCATCGAGGCCTTCGTCGACCAGGTCAAGCGCTATGTGGACGCCAAGGCGGCCGCCTCGCCCTGCGGCGAGTTCCGCCTGCTCATCATGGTGGACGAGATCGGCCAGTTCATCGGCGACGAGCCAAGCCTCATGCTCAACCTCCAGACCATCGTGGAGGAGCTGGGCACCCGCTGCGCCGGCCGCGTGTGGGTCGTCGTCACGAGCCAGGAGGCCATCGACTCGGTGACCCCCGTGG
>CAVDQW010000020.1:0-9833 GCA_963610995.1 bacterium
TGTCCACGGTGTGCACGATCTCGCCGTCGGCAGCCGGCTGCTCGGCAACCCACTCGCCCATGGTGCCGTGGCAGGTCACGGCGTCGAGGTCGAGGTGGCCGGTGCGGCCGAGCTCGCCCACGATGGCGCCCACGCCGCCCACGGCGTTCAGGTCCTCGATGTGCAGCGGGCCGGCCGGGGCGATGCGAACGATGTTCGGTGTGGCGGCGCAGACGTCGTCCCAGTCCTGCATGGTGACGGGACAGCCCGCGGCCTGCGCGATGGCCGTGAGGTGGAGCATGGTGTTGGTGGAGCCGCCGAAGGCCATGTCGAGCGTCATGCCGTTCTTGATGGACTTCTCGTTGATGATGTCGAGCGCCGTCATGCCCTTCTCGACGAGCTCCATGACCTTCATGCCGGCGTGCTTGGCCAGGCGGATGCGCTCGGAGTAGACGGCCGGGATGGTGCCGTTGCCGGGAAGCGCGATGCCCAGCGCCTCGGAGAGGCAGCAGATGGAGTTGGCGGTGAACATACCGGAGCAGGAGCCGCAGGTCGGGCACGCGGTGTTCTCGAGCCACTTGCACTCGTCCTCGGTCATGGTGCCGGCGGTGACCTGGCCCACGGCGTCGAAGAGGGAGTTCAGGTCGGTCTCCTCGCCCTTGCGGCCGCGGCCGGCGAGCATCGGGCCTCCGGAGACGAGCACGGTCGGGATGTTCAGGCGGCAGGCGGCGATGAGCATGCCGGGGACGATCTTGTCGCAGGAGGGGATGAGCACCATGGCGTCGAACTGGTGGCCCTGGACGGCGCACTCGACGGAGTCGGCGATGACCTCGCGGCTCGTGAGCGAGTACTTCATGCCCTCGTGGTTCATGGCGATGCCGTCGCACACGCCGATGGTGTTGACCTGCAGCGGGCAGCCGCCGGCCATGCGAACGCCCGCCTTGACGGCGTCGGCGATCTGCTGGAGGTGAAGGTGGCCGGGGATGACCTCGTTCTGCGCGGAGACGACCGCTACCAGGGGCTTATCGAGCTCCTCGTCCGTAAGACCGTCGGCCTTGAGCAGGCTCCTGTGGGGAGCACGTGCCAGGCCCTTCTTGATGGCATCGCTTCTAAGCTGCATTTCCCTCTCGCTTTTCCCTCTCGCTTCTTGCAGTCATGCGTGAGAAACGCGAGGCAGGCGCAGTGCAGCCGCTCGATGCCCAATGACGGAGGACGCCGGCCCGAGGTACTTGCGCGAACGTTGCCGGGGGTGTCCGTGCTCGGCGCGCGCGTTCATTCGAGCTGCTCGAGGGTATCTTCGTCGCCGTCCGCCGCGGGTTCTCAGAATCAGCCCGCTTGCTGTGGGACGGATGAGGCGTCTACTTGCCCTGTCGTCGCATTTGCTCAGTGAACCGTAGGCTACCACAACGGCCGTCGCCGCGCGCCCACAATTCGCGGATAAGGAGACCATCCCCTTACGGACATGCGGGACAGCCCCTTTGTCCGCAAGGGGCTGTCCCCGTGTCCTATTCGCACAAATAAAGCGAGGGGCCGTCGTATGGCCCCTCGCGCTTTACCTGTCCTTTGGAATCGCCTTCGTCTCTGAACTTGAAGGAACGGGACTTCGGTTGATCAAATGACCCGCCGCAGGTTTTGGATTTGGCTTCTGTCCGAGGAATCGTCGATGGGAGGTGGCGAGTGCGCTCGCCTTGTTTACTGAGCCTCGAAAACGGCGGCGGGTCCATTTGATATTGCGTCTTCGTTGTTCACTGGACTCGCCTCCTAGGTCGGTCGCTTTGTGGGTAGCGACTTTGTTTGTTGATATGAGTATTTCCAGTCGAGGCGGATTTAATCACGTATCTCTCCCCTTCCGGCAAACGGCACAAAAAAGCCCCTGAACGGCAGTAGCGCGTTCAGGGGCAAAACCGTCTATCAGTAATTACTTACTGAGCGTCGGCGATGGCCTTCTTGGCCTGCTCGGCGATGTCGGCGAAGGTGTCGGCGTCGGAGTAGGCGATCTCGGCGAGGACCTTACGGTCGAGCTCGATGCCGGCGAGCTTAAGGCCGTGCATGAAGGTGGAGTAGCTCATGCCGTTGATGCGGGCCGCGGCGTTGATACGCTGGATCCACAGGGCGCGGAACTCGCGCTTCTTGGCGCGACGGTCGCGGTACTGGTACTGACCGGAGTGACGGTCCTGCTCCATCATGCCGCGGAGGGTGCGGGAGGAGGTGCCGTAATAACCCTTGGTGCGCTCCTGGAGAGTGCGGCGCTTCTTCTTGGAATTCACTGCGCGCTTAACACGTGCCATTGATAATCAACTCCTTGGAAAGTAAATCTAAAGACGCGGATAAGCGCCGATTAGTGGTCCATACGGGCGGCGATGTTCTTCGCCTGCTGGCCAGTGAGCTCGGCCTCCTGGCGGAAGCCGCGGATGCGCTTCGGGGACTTCTTGGTGAGGATGTGGCTCTTGAAAGCCTTGGCGCGCATGATCTTGCCGGTGCCGGTCTTGCGGAAACGCTTGGCGGTACCCTTGTGCGTCTTCATCTTGGGCATGCTAGTTCTCCTTCTCGTTCTTGTCATCGTCGGAGGGCTTCTCGTCGAAAGCGCCCTTGATGGGGACGATGAGCATGTGCATGTTGCGGCCTTCCATCTGAGGCTTCGACTCGACCGTGGCCACGGACTTCAGGTCCTCGGCAAGACGATCGAGCACAATCCGACCCTGCTCCGGGTGGGCCATCTCGCGCCCGCGGAACATGATGGTGATCTTGACACGGGCGCCCTTCTTGAGGAAACGCACCACGTGGGCCTTCTTGGTCTCGTAATCACCGACGTCGATCTTGGGACGGAACTTCATCTCCTTGATCTCGACCTTGGCCTGGTTCTTACGGGCCGCCTTGGCCTTACGGTCCTGCTCGTACTTGTACTTCTTGTAGTCGAGCACCTTGCAGACCGGGGGCTCGGCGTTGGGAGCGATCTCCACCAGGTCGAGACCCTGGTCGTTGGCGATGCGCAGGGCGTCGCGAACGCCGAAAAGGCCGAGCTGGGAGCCGTCGACGCCGATGAGGCGACACGTGCGCGAAGTGATCTCCCCGTTAATGCGAGGACCGTCGTTTCTGGCTATCGTACACACCTTCCCTTCGTGGAAGCCCTGATGGGCCGCCATAGAAAATCTCCCGGAGCCATAGCAGCATCCGGGAGACATAAACCGCCTCGAGAGGCGGAAACTATTTAAGTCTGACCAGACAGCTGCAACGAGGCGCCGTGTAGGTGGGGGCTCAAGCTCAGCCCCGCTTTTCCAAAAGAGAATACTAGAGCAAGCCCTCGCACAGGGCAAGGAGAAATTTGCCCGGATGTGCATCGCGTCCACAAATGCTCCACCGCATTTGCTATACTCAACCAGCACACTCAAGCCCGAGTGGCGGAATGGCAGACGCGGCGGTCTCAAAAACCGCTGGGAGACCGTGTGGGTTCGAGTCCCACCTCGGGCACCATAGTAAAGCATGGGGCGGACGACTTTCCAATTGGAGTCGTCCGCCCTTTTTCTGCATCTAGGAGCGGCCTGACCAAAGCAGGGCAGGCGCCGCACGCCGAGGTCACCGAAAATCAGCGCATGAACGGGTTATAAGTCAGCTCATGCTCCATGGTGGTCGCGTCGCTGTGGCCGCAGTAAAGGACGGTCGCGGGAGGGATGCGGCCGGCGAGCTTGCGCAGAGTGGCCAGGATGGTCGCCTCGTCGCCGCCGTCGAGGTCGGTGCGGCCGTGGCTTGCGGGAAAGATCGTGTCGCCGACGAACGCCGCGCCCTCTGCCGTGCCGCCGCCGAGGAGAACGACGCCGCCCGGGGTGTGGCCCGGCGCCTCGATGACCTCGAACGTAGCGGAGCCGACACGGATAACCTCGCCCTCGGAAAGCTCGGAATCGGGCATCGGGGCATCGTCGTCGTAGGCGATGCCCAGCTCAGAGACCTCGCCCGCATGCGTCGCGCGCTCGGCATCGGCGCCGTGGATGAGGTACTCGGCGCCGCAGGCGCCCTTGAGGCCCGCGACGCCTCCCACGTGGTCGCCGTGCCCGTGCGTGGCGACGATGTACTTGACGCGCACATCGGCCAGGGCGTCCGCGACGGCAGCGCCCGAGGCGCCGGGGTCGACGACCATGCACTCGCCCCCGCTCACGTACGCGTAGCAGTTGGTCTGGATGGGGCCCACCACGAAACAGCGGAGCTCGTCTTTGTTCGCGCTCATCGGCTGCCCCGCTTCTTCTTGCCCATCTGCTGGGACCCCTCGCCCGGCATGAGGCGTCGGGCGTCGTAGACGGAAGGAACGCGGCTCACGATGGCGAGAAGCGAATCGAGCAGGCTCGCGTCGGAGATGGAGACCAGGAAGCGCAGGCGGGCGATGCCCTGGCTCGAGGTTTGGGTCGCCGCGGACATGATGTTTCCGCCCGCGTCGCCGATGGCGATGGTAACGTCCTTGAGCAGGCCCATGCGGTCGGTCGCCTCGACGACGATCTCCACGCGGAACTCGGTGGCGCCGGAAGTGTCCCAGGCCACGTCGATGAGGCGCTCGGGGTCGTTCATAAGGTCGGCGACGTTCGGGCAATTGGCGCGGTGCACCGAGACGCCGCGGCCTCGGGTGATGAAGCCAACGATCTCGTCTCCGGCCACGGGGTTGCAGCAATGCGCGAGGTGGACGAGCAGGTCGGCGTCGCCCTTGACCACGACGCCGCAGTTCGAGTGCTTCTTCTTGCCCTTGGTCGCCTGCGTGATGGCGTAGGACTTCATGACGGGCTGGTCGCCGGCGAGCGCGCGGGCGCGGGCCGCCTTGGCCTCGGCCTCCTTTGCCGCGGCGGCGAGCTGCTCGGGCGAGCCCTCGTTCAGAATCTCCTCGATGCGGTTGGCGGCGAGGTTGGCCGTCACCTTGCCGTTGTGGACGGCGGCAAAGAGGTCGTCGGCATCCTTACAGTTCAGCCCCTCACAGGCGCGCTCGATGGCCTTCATCGTGCGCTTGGCGCCGATGCCGTAGCCGCGGCGGCGCAGCTCGCGGGCGAGCTCGTTTCTCCCCTGCTCGGCGTCGTCGCTCTTCGACTCCGTGGAGAAGTACTTGCGGATCTTGGCGCGGGCCGACGGCGTGGCGACGATGTTCATCCAGTCGTGGCTGGGCTTGGCGTTCTTGTTGGTGAGGATCTCGACGCGGTCGCCCATGTTCAGCTTGTACGTGAGCGGCACGACCGAGCCGTTGACCTTGGCGCCCACGCAGTGGTTGCCGACCTCGGTGTGGACGGCATAGGCGAAGTCGAGCGGCGTCGAGTCGCGCCTCAGGCTCATGACCTCGCCCTTCGGCGTGAACACGAAGATGTCGCGCTCGAAGAAGTCGACGCGCAGGTTGTCGAGGAACTCGTGGGCGTCGTCGACGTCGTCCTCCACGGCCCAGTCGAGGCTGCGGCGGATCCAGTTGATGGTCGAGTCGATGGAGCGGTCCTCGGCGCTCATCTTGCCGCGCGAGTTGCCCGACTTCTTGTAGAGCCAGTGGGCCGCGATGCCGTACTCGGAGGCCTCGTGCATCTCGACGGTGCGGATCTGGATCTCGATAGGGCGGCCGTCGGGGCCGACGACCGTGGTGTGCAGCGACTGGTAGAGGTTCGCCTTCGGCGTGGCGATGTAGTCCTTGAAGCGTCCCGGCAGCGGGTGCCACAGCGTGTGGACGGCGCCCAGGGCGGAGTAGCAGTCCCCCACCGTCTGCGTGATGACGCGCAGAGCGATGAGGTCGTAGATCTCGGAGAACTCGCGGCCCTTGCGGGTCATCTTGAGGTAGATGGACCACAGGTGCTTGGGCCGGCCGGTGATCTGGAAATCCTTGAGACCGACGCGCTTGAGCTCGTCGGAGAGGGTCTTCATGGCGACCTCGGCGTCGTCCTCGCGCTGGGCGCGGGAATCCTGGACCATGCGGGCGACGCGCTGGTACTCCTCGGGCTCGAGCCAGAAGAACGCCAGGTCCTCGAGCTCCCACTTGACGGAGCTCATGCCCAGGCGGTCGGCCAGCGGCGCATAGACGTCCATGGTCTCGCGCGCCTTGAAGATGCGGCGGTCGGGCGGAAGCGCCGCGAGCGTGCGCATGTTGTGCAGGCGGTCTGCCAGCTTGATGATGACGACGCGGATGTCGTGGCTCATGGCGAGGAACATCTTGCGCAGGTTCCAAGCCTGCTTCTCGTCCATGGAGGCGACCTTGACGTTCGTGAGCTTGGTCACGCCGTCGACGAGGTCGGCCACGGTCTCGCCGTAAAGGCCCTTGAGCTGGTCGAGCGTGGCCGAGGTGTCCTCCACCGTGTCGTGGAGAAGGGCCGCGCAGATGGTGTCCTCGTCCATGCGCAGGTCCTTGGCGAGGATAAGGGCCACCTCAACCGGGTGGTTGATGTAGGGCTCTCCCGAGCGCCTGCGCTGGTCGCGGTGGTAGTCCGCGGCGAAGCGGTAGGCGCTCTCGACCTTCTTGAGGTCCTCTTCGTCCATATACGATTTGCACGCCTGCTCGAGCAGGCGGAAATTGGCGGCCCCGGGGGCCTGCTTGATCGTCGGCTTGTGCGCCGCTTTGGTCTCGGCGTCGTCCATGGCTCGTCCTTTGCTACACGACCGTACCGAACGTTGGCGAGATGGGCCGCGCGATGGTCGTCGCCAGCTCATCTTCAGAACAATGTAGCACCCAATCGTAGAATTGGCCGAACTCTTCCCTACCCTGTAACCCCTCGAGGTAGCGGACGGAGCGGTCGAGGTCCATGTGCTCGGGGCTCGGGGCCATGCGAACGCGGCGGGCGTCGCCAAAGCCCTCCACGGTAAGGAACCCGAGCTCGGAGAAGACGCCGAGACCGCCCTCGACCTCGGGCTCGTTGATGGGGCGCGAGGGGTCGCAGCGCCCGGCCATGGCGATGACGGCGGGCACGTCGAGGGCGAAGGCCCCCTCGGGGGTTGAGCGGTCGAGCGAGACGAGGGCGCGCCACAAGACGACGAGCTCGGGGCGCTCGGGCGCGTTGGCGGAGAGGATGCGCTCGTTCAGCCGCACGTCGCGCCCGCCGAAGAGCAGGTGGATGCGGGAAGGCAGCCCGTCGCGCCCGGCGCGGCCGCTCATCTGGTTGAACTCGACGCGGCCGAAGGGCAGCGTATAGAGAACGACGTTTCGGACGTCGGGCAGGTTCACGCCCTCGCCGAAGGCCGAGGTGGAGACGATGCAGGTGAGCTCGCCTGAGCGGAAGGCCCCCTCAACACGGCCGCGGACGTCGCGCGGGAGCCCCGCGTTGTAGAAGGCGACGCGGTTCGCGAGGTCGGGCAGGCGGTGGCGGAGCAGCCGGACGACCTCGATGGACTGCTGGCGGCTCGTGACGTAGACGATGGTCTTCTCGCCGCCGGAGACGAGGCTCACAAGGGCGCTCTCGCGGTCGTGGAGGTTGCGTCGGTCGACGATTCCGAGGTTCTCGCGAAGCGCATCGTCGACGACGACGTCGGCCTCGTCGATGCCGAGAAGCCCGCAGACCTCGCGCGACGCCGAGTCGGAGCCGGTTGCCGTGACGGCGAGGCAAACCGGGTCTCCCAGCTCCTCGCGAATACGGGGAAGCTCCTGGTAGGCGCTGCGGTGGCCCGACTTGGAAGCACCCGCGTGGTGGGCCTCGTCGACGACGAGGAAACGAACGCGCCCGCACTCGGCGAAGCGATTCGTATGGATGGCGAGGAACTCCGGCGTGGTGAGGACGATGTCCACCGTGCCGTCGAGCAGGCCGTCGAACACCTCGCAACGCGCCTCGTCGGGCGTCTCGCCGGTGAGCACGCGGGCAACGAGCCCGAGCTCAAAGAGACTGCGGCGAAGATGGAAGGCCTGGTCGGCGACAAGGGCGCGCAGCGGATAGATGAAAACGGAGGCGGACCCCTCGAGGATGGCCTCACGGGCGGCGTGGACGTGGAAAATGAGCGATTTGCCGCGGCCCGTCGCCATGACGGCGAGCGCCGAGCGGCCGGCGGAAAGCCTGTCGAGAGCGGCCTTCTGGGCCGGGAGCAGCGGGCTGTCGCCGATCATGCGAGAGACGAGACGGGACGTGAGCTCTTCCTCGGAAAGACCTTCGAGCGAGACTGGATCTGCATGCGTGCCAAGCACGTCGCCAGAGGCCTCGGGCCCGGCCTGGACTGACTCGTCGGCGAGCGCGGCGACCTCGGATGCGAGGCCCGCGCCGGCGCACTCGTCACCCGCATCCTCGGAGTGGACGAGCACGTCCTTGACCATGAGCTTCGCCTTGGTGCGGCCCTGCCAAGTCTCGTTCACGGCCTCGAAGACGAGGTCGACGGCGCCGTCGCACTCCACGAGCCGCTCGGGCTCGGGCGCGCGGAACATGATGGCGGGTACCGTGCCCACGCCGTCGGTCGCAAAGAAACGCAGGTGATTGCCCTCGGCGCCCACGCGCGAGCGATTCCTCATGCTCACGCCGCGCGAGGCGAAGAGCGGCTTCTTGTTGCCCTGGCCGAACGGCTGCAATGTCTCGAGGGAAGCGATGGTGTCGACGGAGAGCTCGTCCAACCCGATGACGGCCGCGACCTCCTCGGTCGAGACGAACTTCTCGGGCGGGAGCTCGGCGAGCACCGCCTCGAGGGCATCGCGGAATTCGTCCAGGCGCGAAGCCTCGCAGGTCACGCCCACGGCGCCGGCGTGGCCGCCGAAGCGGATGAGGCAATCGGAGCACTGCTCGACGGCGTGGAAAAGGTCGACCGAGCCCACAGAGCGACCGGAGCCGCGAGCCACCCCGTCGACGATCGAGAAGAGGATCGCGGGCACGTGGAAGCGGTTCACGATGCGCGAGGCGACGATGCCCTTGACGCCCTCATGCCAGCCCTCCCCGCCCACGACGATGGCATGGGCGCCCTCGTGCGGCATCGCCTCGATGGCGGCCATGGCCGATTCCGTGAGTTGCGACTCGATGGCGCGCCGCTCGGTGTTCGTCTCCTCGAGCTGCGTGGCGAGCAGCTGCGCCTCGTGGGCGTCCTCAACCATGAGCAGGTCGAAGGCCACATCCGTCGTGCCCATTCGGCCGGCGGCGTTGAGGCGCGGGATGATGGAGAACGGCAAGGAGTCGGCGGTCGCGTCCTCGATGCGGATGTTGGCGGTCGCCGCGAGCGCCGCGATGCCGGGGCGTGGGCGGGCCTTCATGCGGGCGATGCCGTCGGCGACGAGCGCGCGGTTCTCTCCCTGCAAGAGCATCATGTCCGAGAGGGTGCCGAGCATGGCCACGTCGGTGTAGGTGCGCCATAGGTCAGGCTCGCCGCGACGGCGGCCGAGCTCCTGCACGAGCTTGAGCGCGACGCCGGCGCCCGCGAGCTCGCGCGAGGGGCAGTCGGCAGAGAGCTTCGGGTCGGTGACGGGGACGCCCTGGGGGACCAGGTCGGCCGGCTCGTGGTGGTCGGTGATGACGACCTCGATGCCGTGCGCGAGGATGTTCTCGACCTCCCCGGCCGCGGCTATGCCGTTGTCCACGGTGACGATAAGCGAGGGCTCGCAACTGGCGAGCACCCTCTGAATCGCCGCCTCGGAAAGCCCGTATCCCTCGCCGAAGCGGTGCGGGATGAACGGGTGGACCTCGGCCCCGAAGTGCCTGAGGCCGAGCGTGAGAAGGCACGTCGAGCTCATGCCGTCGACGTCGAAATCACCAAAAACGGCGATGACTTCGTGATTGTTTATCGCCTGCTCGACACGGTCGGCCGCCTCGCGCATGCCCGGGATGACGAGCGGGTCGGCCCAGTCGCGCTCGAGCGACGGTGAGAGGAACGCCTGAGCTTTATCGGGATCGGAGAAGCCCCGAGCCGCGAGCACGCGCGCCACGAGGGTGGAGACGCCGAGCTCGCGCGAGAGC
>CAVDQW010000021.1:0-8030 GCA_963610995.1 bacterium
GACGCCGGCGAGCGCTGGAACGTGGGGCTCTCGCTCTTCGAGGAGCTCGTCGCCGAGGCCGAGTCGCGCGGCTTTGCGCCCCGCGGCGAGATCTGCGCCGACCTCGTGGCCCGCGCGCACGGCGCCGACGGCTATCATCGCTACTTGCACGCCTACCTGCCGCTTGTTTAGCAGAACCTGCATTGGGGACGGTCACTTTTGCAGGTTCTGCTCGAAAGGGGAATCCGCATGACGCTCACGCAGCTCAGATACGTCGTCGCCGTGGCCGAGGCAGGCTCGATCAGCGCCGCCGCGGCACGGCTGTTCATCGCGCAGCCGAGCCTCTCCAAGGCCGTGAGCGAGCTCGAGGCCGAGATGGGCGTGCGCATCTTCGAGCGCAGCGCCCGCGGCGTGCGCGAGACCGAGGAGGGCACGCGCTTCCTCTCCTACGCGCGCCAGGTCGTCGAACAGGCCGACCTGCTCGAGAGCCAGTACCTGCACGGCACGCCGCCGCGCCGCGTCTTCGCCGTGAGCAGCCAGCACTACGCCTTCGTGGTCAACGCCTTCGTCGAGCTGGTGCACGAGCTCGGACGCGAGAAGTACGAGTTCTCGCTGCGCGAGGGCACGACGGCCGGCATCATCGACGACGTGCGCACGCAGCGCTCTGAGCTGGGCGTCATTTATCGCAGCCACTTCAACCGAGAGGTCATCTCCGGCGCCGTGAGCCGAGCGGAGCTGCGCTTCGAGCCGCTCTTCTGCGCGCGTCCGCACGTCTTCGTGAGCCGACAGTCGCCGCTCGCGGGCCGTGCGTCCGTCACGCTCGCCGACCTCGCGCCGTTCCCCCGCCTCACCTACGACCAGAGCGCGCAGAACTCGTTCTTCTTCTCGGAGGAGCCGCATCCCACCGAGGCCGTTGACAAGCAGATAGTGGTCACGGACCGCGCGACCCTCTTCAACCTGCTCATCGGCCTCGACGGCTACACCATCAGCTCGGGCATCCTGTCGTCGGACCTCAACGGCGACGACATCGTGGCGGTCCCGCTGGAGTCCGACGAGGAGATGGAGGTCGGATACCTGCAGCTGGCGGGGCGTCCCCTCTCGGCAATAGCCGAGCGCTACATCGAGCGGCTGCGGGAATACGTGAAGCCTTATCTCGCTGCGGAGTGACCTGCTTCCATAGCTTGCGGCTATAACCACTAATAGAAACCCCATAGTTCCCTATGGGCCGTCATCCTGCCAAACTCGGTTGCGCCAACAAAGCCAACCGAGAGGAACCCAACATGGCATACGCGAGCAACGCCCCCTTCCGCGCCGACGTCGTCGGCAGCTTCCTGCGCCCCGACGTGCTCCACCAGGCCCGCCACGATTACTCCGACGGCGCGATCGGCGCCGCTGAGCTGCGCGCCGTTGAGGACGAGGCCATTCGCGACCTCGTCGCCAAGCAGAAGACGGCCGGCCTGCAGGTGATCACCGACGGCGAGTTCCGCCGCAGCTACTGGCACCTCGACTTTATGTGGGGGCTCAACGGCATCGAGCGTCGCGCTTCTCGCCAGGGCTACATGTTCCACGACGAGGAGACCACGGCCGACACCGCCGTCGTCACCGGCAAGATCTCCGGCGAGAACCACCCCTTCGTCGAGCACTTCAAGTTCGTGAAGGCGCTCGAGACCGACGGCGTCGTCGCCCGCCAGACCATGCCCGCGCCCGCCCAGACCTACTCCGAGGTCATCCTCGACCGCTGCGACGGCCAGGTCGAGAGCCTGCGCGCCGTTTACGCCGATGACCAGGCGCTCATTGAGGACATCGCTGCCGCCTACCGCACCGTGATCGCCGACCTCTACGCCGCCGGGTGCCGCAACATCCAGTTCGACGACTGCACCTGGGGCATTTACTGCGACCGCGACTTCGTGGCCAAGACCGGCATGCAACCCGTGGACATCCAGAAGGTCTCCGAGCTGCTCGTGCGCATAAACAACCTGGCCATCGAGGGCAAGCCGGCCGACCTCGCGATCAACACCCACGTCTGCCGCGGCAACTACCACTCCACCTACGCCTTCGAGGGCGGCTACGAGCCCGTGGCGCCTTACCTCTTTGCAAACGAGAACGTCGACGCCTTCTACCTTGAGTTCGACACGCCGCGCGCAGGCGGCTTCGAGCCGCTCGCCCACGTGGCCGCGGGCAAGAAGGTCGTGCTCGGCCTCGTGACCTCCAAGCAGCCGGGCCTCGAGGACGAGGAGTTGCTGGTCGAGCGCATCAACGAGGCGGCCAAGTACGTGCCGCTCGAGAACCTCTGCCTCTCGCCGCAGTGCGGCTTCGCCTCCTGCGAGTGCGGCAACAAGCTCACCGAGGACGAGCAGTGGGCCAAGATCGCCCTCGTCCGCCGCGTCGCCGAGCGCGTCTGGGGCGAATAAGACAAGGGGACAGTCCCTTCGTCTTATTGCATAGTCAAATTACCCGCAAAAGGGACTGCCCCTTTGCCCACTATTTAGTGCGCGAGGATGGCGTCGTAGACGTCGGACTTGGGGAGCTTGAACTCGCGGGCGAGGCGCTTGGCCAGCGCGCTTTTGGGCTCGCCGGCGGCGAGGCCCTCGGCGATGGCGTCCTCCAGGCTCGCGGGACCGCCGGACGCGGCGCGACGGCGCTCGTCGAGCTCCTCGGCCGTCGGAGCGGCGATGACGACCACGCACTCGCCGCGGACCTCCTCGCGCGCAGCGATGGTCTGCGCCAGCTCGCCGGAAAGCCCGCGCACGCACTCCTCGTGGAGCTTGGTCAGCTCGCGCACGAGGGCCACGCGGCGAGCCGGGAAGACCTCGGCCACATTGGCGAGCGTATCGGCAACGCGGCGCGGCGACTCATAGACCACGAGCGTGCCGGGGATCGTGGCCAGCTCCTCAAGCCTCGCCACCTGCGCGGACTTCTTGCGCGGCAAGAAGCCCTCGAAGAAGAAGTGCTCGCTCGCAAGGCCGCTCGCCACCAGGGCGCACGTCACGGCGGAGGGGCCGGGCACGACCTCCACGGGCAGGCCCGCGTCGAGCGCCGCGTCCACCAGGCGCTGGCCGGGATCGCTCACGCCCGGCATGCCCGCGTCGGACACGAAGGCCACGCGCTCGCCGCCCGCGATGCGCTCGACGATGCCCGCAGCCTTGGCCGCGATGACGTTCTCGTCGCAGCGCTCGAGGCGCACATGCAGGTCGAACGCGCTCATCAACTTGCCCGTGACGCGCGTGTCCTCGCACAGCACCGTGTCGGCGCCGCCGAGCGTCTCGATCACGCGCGGGGAGGCGTCGGAGAGGTTGCCGATGGGCGTGCCGACGATGGAAAGAAGCCCCGCCATCAGACGATCATCCCGCGCTCGAAGCTCGAGAGCGCCACGCGCGCGTCCCAGTTGGTGAGAAGCCCCGAGGTCTTCCACGTGCTGAAGAACCACGCGGGGCACGTGCTGTACACGTCGAGCTGCTCGGAAGCATAGACGCGCTCGAGCGCGATGCGGCCCTCGGGCGTCATCTGCGCATCGGCGATGGGCAGGGCGCTCGACCACTTCCCCACCATGACGGGCATGCCGGTCCTCGCCGCGTCGCGCAGCACCTTTTTGTGCGCATCGACGAGGCGGCGGACGCCCACGGGGCCCGCGACGTCGATGCGATTGCCGTGGGTGTTGTCCATGTGGGAGTCGACCCAAACGTTGCGGTAGTGACGCTGCGCCATGAAGTTGACGAAGCCCGCCGGGAAGCCGCCGTCGGGCATGATGACCACGGGCTCGTCGCCGGCGGCGTTTCTCACCAGCTCATAAGCCTCGCGGTAATAGTTACGGAGCTGATGCTGCGGCACGCCCTCGGTGAGCGAGAAGCCCGCGCGGCGCCGCACCACAACGTCGTCCGCGACCTCGATGCCGTAAAAGCCCATGCGGTGCGCGTAGCGCTTGGAGATGCGGTAGACGACGTCGAGCGCCGTGGCGCGAGAAAGGCCCATGTCGGCCAGATCGCGGCACATGACGTCGGCCCCGTGCGAGGCGCCGGGGTTGATGGCGAGGGCGAAGATGACGTTGAGGCCGATCTCCTCGGCCCACTCGAGCGCGCGGTCAACGTACTCGACGCAACCCACATACGGCCCGTGCTCGGGACCGGCGTCGCCGAAGAGGTACCACGGCACCGAGAGGCGCACGGCGTTGAAGCCGCGCGCGGCGATGCGCACGAAGTCCTCGCGCGTGATGAACTCGGCGCGGTGCTGCTCGACGATCGCGCGGTAGTGCTTCTCGCCGACGGTCGCGACGAGCGCCTCCTCGTCGAGCGCGCCGGAATCGGCGAAGAGCTCGGGCGTGACCCAAGGCTCAAGGGTGAGCCAACCCGTCAAGTTGACGCCGTGCAATGCCCCGCCTGCCATGGGTACCTCCGAAACGTATTTTCGCTTTGATTGGAGTATAGCGGGCGCAGGGGACAACAATGCTCTTGTCACCCCGGTTTAAGAAGACTTTATTTAGGTTGAAGCGATGCCGTGATGGCGGCGGATTTATCGCACCTCGACCTGGCAACTGCGCATGGTGGAAAGGGCCGCCTCGTGGCTCGCGGGCGTGACGCCGGCGCAGAGCCTTGAATCCACGGCGAGCGGGGTCTCGGGCAGGTTGGCCTTGATGAGAAGGGCGTTGCTCACCACGCAGATGTCGGTGCAGAGGCCGCAGAGCTCGATGGAGTCGATAGGGGCCTCGGCGTTACGGGCGACGAGCCAGGCGGCGAGCTCGGTGGAGCCGAAGGTCGGCTTGTCGAAGACGGGCGCACCGAGGGCGGCCTGGACCTCTGCGATCGCCGGGGCGAGCTCCCAGCCGGCGGTGCCGCGCACGCAATGGGTCACGGGGAGGTTCTTGCCCTCCTGCGTCTGCAGGTAATCGGGGGCATGCGTGTCGCGGGTAAAGACGACCGTGCCGTCGAAGCCGCGGGCGTGATCGGCCACGGCGCCGACGATGGCCTGGGCCTCGGGCGTGCCGAGGGCGCCGTCCACGAAGTCGTTCTGCATATCGATGACGAGCAGGTAGTTGTTGGCCATGGGAGCTCCTTCGTTCGCGGCGGTCGTGGGACAAATCATAAGACACAGGGACAGTCCTTCGTCTTACGCGAATAATACGAGGGACTGTCCCTGTGTCTTATGCGGAAAGAAGGGCGCGGGCGCGGGAGAGGACGTCGCCCACGCGCTGGGCACGATGGCCCAGGAGGCGGACGCAGACGTCGCCCGAGGCCAGGCGCGTGACGCCGCCGGCGACAGCCTCCGAGCCCTCGGCCGCGCCCACAGGCGAGCCGGCCGCGGCGCCGATGACGCCCGTCTCATCGCGCAGGTAGTCGCGGGCGGCGAGAAACGCCGCCTCCCCCACCTCGCAATTGACCAGGACCAGGTTGCCCAGGTGAGAAAAGCCCTCGTAGAAGCCGAAATTCTCCATCGGCATGGTGCCCGGCTCGTAAAGGGTGTTGTCCACGTAGACGGGGGCGCCGGCCACGTCTATGCGCACGTGATTGCGGAAGCTCCGGTACCCGAAGCGCTCGCCGCGGGCGGCGCGTCCGCACGAGAGGACCTCTTGGTACACGAAGCGGGAGGTCGGCCCCTCAAGCTCGACGGACGTGGTCGCCGCGTACGCGGAGCCCGCGAAGGGGATCATGGGCTGCGGCGAGTAGTCGAGGAAGGCGCCCTCGGCAACGCGGAGGCTCGTCGTGCGGGAGGCGGAGTCGCCTTCCCCCATCCGATGCACCTTGTCGAAGGCCTGCGTGGTCACCTGGAGCGCCGCGCCCGTCTCGACAGAGACGTCAATGCGCTGCAGGTCGCCGGCCATGATTCCCGCCGAGGCGGACATCACCATGACCTGGGCGGCTCGCGACGCGAGACCGACGGGCAACGCCGCGGCAACGCCCGCTCCCGCACCAGAGCCTCCGCCCAGCACCTCAGCCGTCGGCAGCTCGAACGGGTGCATCACGCGGAAGGGCATCGTGGCGCGCACGTCGGCCAGCACGGTCTTGTCGCCGCGGCGCTCGGCAACCAGCCGCAGCTCAGAGACGCGCCCGAACTTGTTGGCAGCGCGTACGCCCGCTGCCTCGCTCACGCGAGGTCCTCGAGCAGCACGTTCTTCTTGATCCACGCCACGACGTCGTCCACGCCGGTGCCCTCGCGGATGTCGGTGAAGACGAAGGGCCGCTCGCCGCGCATGCGGCGCGAGTCGCGATCCATCACCTCGAGCGAGGCCCCGACGTAGGGCGCGAGGTCGATCTTGTTGATGACGAGCAGATCGGAGCGCATGATGCCCGGGCCGCCCTTGCGCGGGATCTTGTCGCCCTCGGAGACGTCGATGACGAAGATCGTGGCGTCGGCGAGCTCCGGCGAGAAGGTGGCGGAGAGGTTGTCGCCGCCGGACTCCACGAACATGATCTGGATGTCGGGATGCGCCTCGACCATGGCCTCGACGGCCTCGAGGTTCATGCTCGCGTCCTCGCGAATGGCGGTGTGGGGGCAGCCGCCCGTCTCGACGCCGACGATGCGGTCGGCCGGCAGCACGGAATTGGCGCAGAGAAACTCCGCGTCCTCCTTGGTGTAGATGTCGTTGGTGACGACGCCCAGCGAGTACTCGGACGCCATCTTGCGCGTGAGAGCCTCGATAAGGGCGGTCTTTCCCGAGCCCACGGGGCCGGCCACGCCGATGCGTACATAGGACATTGAACTTCTCCTTACATAGAGGACTGCATGGGACGAGTGTCCTGCCGCCTTCGGCGATCAACTCATGTAGAGACGCGAATAGAGCGTCTCGTGCTCGATGGCGCGCGTGTCGAAGCCGGGCATCGAGAGGCCAAGCATCGACTCGTCGGCGGCAAGCGCCCGCTCCACCGCCTCGGCCTGCGCGGGCGCCGAGGCGAAGAGGATCTCTTGCCCGGCGGTCTGCGAGAGGGGCACGGTCTTCACGCAGTTGACGACCATGGCCGAGACCTGCGCATAGAGGTATCGGCGCAGGAGCTCCCGCTCATCGATGCCCGCGAGCGCGCAGAAGACGCCGTAGGCGGCGTTGACCATGTGGGAGCCGCGGGCCGCAGCGCCGCCCACGTACGTGCCGAAGCGCGTCGCCGCCTCGCCGTCGAGAAACGCCGCGGCCGTCTTGCAGAAGCGCGCCGCCATGCGCCGTGACGCCTCGCGGCACTCGGACGGCACCTTCGCCGCGGCCATGAGGGCCTCGAGCTCGGCCACGCGCGCGAGGTCGCCGGCTGCCGCGGCCTCGTAGGCGAGCCGCATGCCGAGAAGCTCCGTGTACGTCAGCGGATAGCGGATCTGCTGCTCCACATATCGGGCCGCGGTGGCCTCGTCGTGGACGATGCCCAGCTGGATGTAGGTCTCCAGGCCGTAGCTGTGCGAGTAGGCGCCTATGGGAAAGACGGAGTCGCAGATCTGGAGGAGCAGCAGCTCGCGGGCGGCGTCACTCGTGGTCATGGTGATGACAGCAGGCGTGGCCCTGGCCGTGCTCGTGGCCGGCATGGCCATGCTCCCCGCAGCAGTGGCCGCGCTCGCCGCCGCGAGCATGGCCGGGGCCGTCGCAGCTATGCCCATCGTCGTGGGCACCGTGGCAGCACTCGCCGTGGTCATGTCCGTCGTGGCCGTGGGCGTAGTCATGGGCGCCGTGGTCGTGCCCGCCGTGCCCATGCCCGCCGTGCGGGTGCACGTGCGCGCTCGAGGAGACGCGCCGCGCCGGGTCGAGCACCCGGTCCGCCACGCTCACCGTCACCGCATGCAGGCCGGAAAGCAGCCGCTCCACCGGCTCCGTGTACTCGCAGAGCAGCTGCAGGCCGCCCTCGCCCCAGAAGAGCGGCGTGTGGGTGTTGCCGACCTCCCAGCCCACGCGCGCGAGCATGAACGCATGATCGGCCGCCACGTCGATGACCAGGCACTTCGTGGGCAGCAAGCGCACGGCGACCACGGTCTTCTCACCGTCCGGCCCCTCCTCGACGCCGAGCACGTCGCCGTCGGAGAGCCCGCGTGAGAGCACCCAGTCGCCCAGGCGGATGCCCACCTCTCGACCCTGCTCGCTCGTCTTT
>CAVDQW010000022.1:0-8322 GCA_963610995.1 bacterium
TCTCTGTCGATCGTGACAACGGGAGTTCCCAAGCCCTCGTCAAAACCGGCGAAGACGTAATACTGGTCGATTGCCTCATCGGCGCCAGCGGCCCACAGCGGCTCGACCTCCGGCAACCTGTCGATAGGCACGATCCACCCAAACATGTCCCAGCACTTATGACCGTTCAGAATGCGTTGGGCAACGTCGACCGTATCGAAAAGGAAGGCCTCACCGGTTTTGGCGGCTTCTTCGTTGACGAGACCGACGGAGTCGATCAGCCAATCGGAATCCCCGGCCTCAAGGTCGGCTGTGTGCCTTATCCCAAATACCGTCGATGTGCTCACTTATCCCACTCTCGTGTTTGAAAAGGCTAACGCGCTTGCCGGTGACAACGTTCACGATCGCGATGGTATCGCCCTTGAAAGAGAAGACGCACTCATCGGGCCTCTGCCCCCGAAATCGTCATCGTAGGCAACCGCATCCCACGAATCCATTGTATCCGAGAAGAGCCTGTCATAAGCCTCGCGGCCTTCTCCAGTCGTAGGGTCGAAGCCAAGGGCGGCCGCGTGTTTCCTCGCGTGCTCGGAGAACTTTCGACCGCTCGTCCAACTCGGGACGTCGGTGGAAGTCGGGGGCATCCGGCCGTCGAGGTTCGAGGCGGTCGCTAGAGCGCCCTCTGCCGACACGGCCGAGCTGTTGGCAATCAGTCGTTTTGCGGCGTGCTTCACCTTGTCTGAGTGCTCGACGTCCGCGTCTATCTCCTCGTAGTCCCTCCACCGCCGCAGCCACTCGTCCGGGTCGTAGCCCTCGACCTCGCCGCTCCCGTCGTCGGGGACGACGAGGCATCTGCAGTTGCGGTGGTAGTGGTCGAACTCACCTGCGGTCTCTCGGCTCCAGTAGACGAAGCCGCGGCTGGCGAGCATCGCACAGAACGTGCAGGTGTCGCCGCCCTGCGGCACGCGGGCGAAGCGGACACCGCGGACGTTGCCGGCCTTGGCGGCCGCCGAGCGGGAGCGCGACGCCGACCTCCTCGACCTCTTCCAGTTGCCCGTCATGGTCGAGTTCGTAGCCTCGCGCACGTAGTCGGAGCAGAACGCCGAGCACTCGCTGATGAAGCCGTCGAGGTCGCCGCCTGCGATCTTGCCAGCCTGGTAGCGGGCCGTCGCCATGGCGCGGGCCGGGTCGAGCGTGATGCCCATCGTCGCGCGACTTCAAGTCAGTCTGATTTCTCTGCAAGGGGTTCATTCGATGCCGGCGATCGCGCGGGACAGACGCCGTGCATACAGATGCGCCTGGGTGCAGCTCGACGCGTAGAGGTTTTTAAGGTCACCTCAATGCCTAACGACCCGCGCCCGCCGGAATCAAGTCGCCAACCATGGTTCTTCCATGTCGTTTGGGCTATTCAGCCTTTTCTGGTATTATTTGACGGCTGTGCGACCAATGCGGGCGTGGCGGAACTGGTAGACGCGCTGGATTTAGGTTCCAGTGGGGGAGACCTCGTGAAGGTTCGAGTCCTTTCGCCCGCACCATCGCACCCATATTCGCAATCCATCGACGGGGAAGGCCCGCCGAAGCACGAGACACTGGAGGAACGTTGAACATCACCGTTACCGCTGAGCAGCCCAAGGACAACAAGGTCGCTGCCAAGGTTGTCGTCGACGCCAAGGACGTCAACGCCGCCATCAAGAAGACCTATAAGGACATCGCCGGCAAGTACAACTTCCAGGGCTTCCGTCGCGGCAAGGCCCCCCGTCCGGTCATCGACGCCATGATGGGCAAGGAGGGCGTCCTCGCCCAGGCCACCAACGAGCTGCTCAACGACCTCGAGCCCGCCGTGCTCGAGGAGCTGGACATCACCCCTGTCGGCCGTCTTTCCTTCGGCGACGAGCCCGCTCTGCTCGTCGAGGGCTCCGAGTACGAGGCCAACGTCGAGGTCGGCGTCCGTCCGCAGGTCGAGCTCGAGTCCTACGACGCCCCCGAGGTCAACATGCCCCCCGAGGAGGCTACCGACGCCGAGGTCGAGTGGCAGGTCAAGCAGCTCCTCTCTTACCAGACCTCCTATGAGGACACCGACTCCGAGGCTCCCGCCGCCGAGGGCGACGTCGTGAACGTCACCATTGAGAACGTCGAGGGCGCTTCCCACCTCGCCGCCGAGAACCGCACCCTGTTCCTCAACGGCCAGCAGGTTCCCGCCGAGCTCCAGGCCGGTATCGAGGGCATGAAGAAGGGCGAGACCAAGGACGTCGAGTGGACCCAGAGCCACGAGCACGACGGCGAGACCCTCTCCCACGACTTCAAGGTCAAGGTCACCCTCAACGCCATCAAGCAGGCCGTGACCCCCGAGCTCACCGACGAGTTCGTCAAGAACTCCTTCGGCTACGACGACGTCGCCGCCTTCAAGGCCGCCGTCAAGGACGAGGTCGAGGCCGACAAGAAGCACACCCTGCCCAACCTCAAGGAGGATCGCGTCGTCGAGGCCATCGGCAAGCAGGTCAAGCTCGACGAGGTTCCCGAGGACTACAAGAACGAGATCTTCAACGAGCTCGCCCAGGAGTTCCTTGCCCAGCTCCAGCGCCAGAACGTGTCCCTCGACATGTACCTTCGCGCCCGCGGCGTGAAGTCCGAGGACTTCATCGCCGATCTGCACGAGCAGGCCGACGAGCGCGCCCGTCAGTCCCTCGCCCTCGACGCCGTGGCCGCCAAGCTCGGCCTTGAGGCCACCGAGGAGGACGTGGACAACGAGTTCGCCCGCGCCGGCATCGAGGACGTCAAGTCCACCGTCGCCCAGTGGAAGAAGGAGGGCCGCCTGCCCGCTATCCG
The DNA here is from genome assembly GCA_963610995.1 of bacterium. GTDB lineage: Bacteria > Actinomycetota > Coriobacteriia > Coriobacteriales > Atopobiaceae > Paratractidigestivibacter. Next base: position 2,803 of record CAVDQW010000022.1, read on the forward strand.
CGACTCCATCAAGCGCACCAAGGCTCTCGACTGGCTGGTCGAGAACGCTAAGGTCACCGTCAAGGACGAGGTTGCCGAGCGTCTCGCCGAGGACGCCGAGTAAGCGTTTAAAGCGCACGCGCTTTAGCATTCTCACGCCCCGAGCGAGCACTGAGCCCGCTCGGGGCGTCGTGTACAACACCAGGTACTACGCAAGGAGAACATCATGCACCAGCCTATGAACATCCCGCTGATTCCCTATGTCGTCGAGCAGACCCCGCGCGGCGAGCGCAGCTTCGACATCTACTCCCGCCTGCTCAACGACCGCATCGTCTTCCTCGGCGAGGAGGTCACCCGCGACTCCGCGAACCTCGTCATCGCCCAGCTCCTCTTCCTCGAGAGCCAGGACCCCGATAAGGACATCTCGTTCTACATCAACTCGCCCGGCGGCGACGTTTACGCCGGTCTCGGCATCATCGACACGATGAACTTCATCAAGCCGGACGTCTCCACCATCTGCGTGGGCATGGCCGCCTCCATGGGCGCCGCCATCCTCGCTTCCGGCGCCAAGGGCAAGCGCCTCGCGCTGCCGAACTCCATGGTCCTCATCCACCAGCCGAGCTCCGGTGTCCAGGGCCAGCAGACCGATATCCAGATCGTCGCCGACGAGACTCGTTGGATCCGTGAGCACCTCAACCAGATGCTCGCCGACGCCACGGGCCAGCCCATCGAGGTCATCAACCGAGACACCGAGCGCGACAACTACATGCGCGCTGCCGAGGCCTGCGAGTACGGCCTCATCGACAAGGTCATCTCGTCGCGCAACGACCCGGCCAGCCAGGAGTAGCAGATGCCTTCCAACAACGACGGTTATTACGGCGGCGGCTACGGCGGCTTCCAGTTCGGCGACGAGGGCACCGGCGAGATGCGCTGCTCCTTCTGCCACAAGACGCGCTCGCAGGTGAACAAGCTCATCGCCGGCCAGGACGGCGTGTGCATCTGCGACGAGTGCGTCGACATGTGCCGCGACATGATCGACGGCGGCGAGATGGGCGACCCCTTCGAGTACGACGAGGCCGCCAGCGTCTCGCTCCCGGGCGGCGAGCTGCCGACCCCGCACCGCATCTACGAGGAGCTCTCGCAGTATGTTATGGGGCAGGAGCAGGCCAAGAGAGCCATGTCCGTGGCCGTTTACAACCACTATCGCCGAATCCTCTCCGGCAACGACGGCGTCTCCCGCGACGGCGAGGAGGTCGAGATCGCCAAGAGCAATATCTTGCTGCTCGGCCCCACCGGCACCGGCAAGACCCTGCTGGCCCAGACGCTCGCCCGCTTCCTCGAGGTTCCGTTCGCCATCGCGGACGCCACCTCCCTCACGGAGTCGGGCTACGTCGGCGAGGACGTCGAGAACATCCTCCTTAAGCTGATCACCGCCGCCGACGGCGACGTGTCGCGCGCCGAGCGCGGCATCGTCTACGTCGACGAGGTCGACAAGATCGCTTGCAAGGCCGAGAACCTCTCCATCACGCGAGACGTCTCGGGCGAGGGCGTCCAGCAGTCGCTGCTCAAGATCCTCGAGGGCACCATCGCGAGCGTCCCGCCCCAGGGCGGCCGCAAGCACCCGCAGCAGGAGCTCATCAAGATCGACACCACGAATATCCTGTTCATCTGCGGCGGCGCCTTCGTGGGCCTCGACAAGATCGTTGCCGATCGCATCGGCAAGAAGGGCATCGGCTTCAATTCCGAGCCCATCACCAAGGTGAACGAGGCCGATATCGACCTGCTCGCCGAGGTCATGCCGCAGGACCTGCACACCTTCGGCATGATCCCCGAGTTCATCGGCCGCCTACCGGTCATCACCTCAACCAAGGCGCTTACCGTCGATGACCTGGTGCGCATTCTCGTCGAGCCCAAGAACGCGCTCGTCAAGCAGTACAAGCGCATCTTCGAGCTCGAGGGCGTGGACCTGGAGTTCGAGGACGACGCGCTCGCGGCCATCGCCGAGCAGGCGCTCGCTCGCAAGACCGGTGCCCGTGGCCTTCGCGCCATCTGTGAGTCGACGCTGCAGGACGCGATGTTCGATGTTCCGTCCGACCTCGACGTCACCAAGGTCGTGGTGACCAAGGAGTCCGTCGGCGGCTCCGAGATGCCGAGGATCATCCGCAAGAAGCACTAGCGCATTCATCGACGCAAAGAAGCGAGGGGCCGCCGACCTGAGTCGACGGTCCCTCGTCGTTTTGCGGTTGATTTGCTCGTTAAGGCGCCCGTTAAAGCGTGTTGCCGCCGAGCTTCATGTAGGTCTTGATGACGGCGACGCGGCGCTTGCTTCCGCCGGGGCAGAGCTTGTCGAACGCGGGCATGACGCCCTTGTACAGGGCGATGACCTGGGCTCTCTTGGCAAGACCCTTTGCCGTGGCACGGGAGTCCTCGAGTTGTGCACGAATCTCCTCGAGGTACGGCGAGCGCCTGGCGTAGCCCCAGAAGAGTTCGGCGCCATCGGCGTCCGGATACAGCCACGGGCGGTTGTCGGGTCCGGCGAAGTGAACGATCTTCGGGTCCTTGCGGGCGGCTTCGTACTCCTCGCGGACGTCTGCGGGGGCGTTGGCGATGATGTGCGTGCGGCGCAGGTGCTGCCAGTCCATGAGGTAGTTCCAGTTCATGGGGATGCGCACGTACTCGCCGTTCACAACCTTGTTGAGCACGTCTTGGTCGAGCCAGCGCCACATGCGCTCGGTGCTGATGCGCAGGAATTCCTCAGGCGTGATGGTGCGGCGAAGCTCCGCGAGGTTCATGAGCAGAACGCCCGCCTGGAAGTAATCGTGGGGGTCGTCCATACCCAGCTCGTCGTGAAGGTACGGGCCGACGGTCTCGTCGTATCCGTCGATCTGGCCGATGGTGTCGGCGTCTCGGGTCGCGCCGAGCTTGCAGCCTTCGACGTCGTAGTCGTAGAGCTCGGAGATGTCGGCGTTGACGATGAGGTCGGAATCGAGGTAGATGGCCTTGTCCACGTTGGGGAGCAGCTGCGGCGCGAGCAGGCGGAAATAGGTCTCTGGGCGGAAGTGGCCGTGGTGGGGGAGCTGGATATCGCCCAAGGCCGCGTCCACGTCCAAAAAGCCGATGCAGACGTTGCCGCCCTTTGTCTGGCGCGAGAGCGTGATCATGCTGGTGGGGGAGAGGTCGCGCGTGAGGACGATGATGTCGTAGCGGCGACTCTCGCTCGCGTTGTCCACGATCGATTGCGTGGCCACGGAGAGATAGGGCACGAAGTTCTCGCTGCATGCGAACACGATGACGACGTCGTCGAGGGGCAGGTCGAGCTCCGTGGACGACGTGGCGAGCATGGTATGCGAGAGCGGGGACGCGGCCGCGTCCGTCTTGCGGGCGGGCATTCTGAGATGCTTGATCAAAGGAAGTACCTCTGCGGAATCGACGGTCTTTGCCCTAGAACTTTACCACCCGCACGGCGATTGGGGGCCATGGGCCTCCCGATGTCCGCCAACCTAACAGACGAGGGAGAGCGCGTTCTCGAGCAGCATTGCGCGGGCCTGTTCCGCGGAAAGCTTTCTCGCTGCGGCTATGCCTTCTACGGCGCGTTCAAGGGAGGCCAGGTGGGCGGCCGCGTCGATCGGCGTGGCCGGAGCCTCGGGAAGGTCGGTCTCGGTAAGGATGCGCGCCTGCGGGATTTGCCTCGCGTACTCGCGGCCCCTGCGCGTGGCGAGCGAGCTCTCACCGACGGAGAACCAGCATCCCGCGGCGACCGCGCGGCGGAGCTCGTCGGAGGTCCCGGAGAACCAGTGGAATACGCAGCGGCAGCGCGCAAGGGCGCCCGTCTCCGTGAGGACGTCGAGGACCTTGTCAGCTGCGGCTACGCTGTGGATGGACAGGACGGCGCCGTCGGGTGCCGCCTCGCACATCGCCCGGAAGGCTTTGAGCTGCGCGGCTGCTGTATGCGAGTGCTTCTTGCCGAGGTCGAGGCCGATCTCGCCGATGAAGCGCGAGTTGCGCGCCGCCTCCACGGCGGGCTCGAGGTCTGCCTCGCCGGCCCACCAGGGGTGCAGGCCAACGGCGATGGCCCACGGGTCGTCTTCGGCTCTTTGCGGGCATCGGCCGAAGTCCGCGGCGTCGACGGTGCAGCAGAGCCCCGCGAGGCCCAGCGCCCCGCATTCGTCCATGGTTGCGGCGGCGTCCGCGTACCAGCTCATGTGCGCGTGTGCGTCGAAGTAGCGCAAGCCCTCCATGCTGCGGGTCCTTTCCTTGCGGGCGCGTGGTATCCTCATAGGTTGTTATACCTGCATTCATGGCTTATTGCCACAGCCGCGCAACGCGAGGAGATACACCGTGGAAGAGATGCCCAAGAACTACGACCCGCAAACCAAGGAGCCCGAGCTCATCCAGAAGTGGATCGACGCCGGCTGCTACCAGCGCAGCAAGGGCGTGGGCGACTGCACCGTCGTCATCCCGCCGCCCAACGTGACGGGCATCCTGCACATGGGCCATGCCATGGACGACTCCATCCAGGACACCTTCGTGCGCTACAACCGCATGCGCGGCCGCTCCACCCGCTGGATTCTTGGCACCGACCACGCGGGCATCGCCACGCAGACCAAGGTCGACAAGAAGCTGAAGTCCGAGGGCATCTCTCGCCTCGAGATCGGCCGCGAGAAGTTCCTGGACGCCTGCTGGGACTGGACCCACGAGTACGGAGGCACCATCGTCAGCCAGATCAAGCGCATGGGCTGCTCTGTGGACTTCGATGACGAGAAGTTCACGATGAGCCCCGAGTTCAGCCGTGCCGTGCGTCGCGTCTTCTGCGACTGGTACCACGACGGCCTGATCTATCGCGGCAAGCGCATCGTCAACTGGTGCCCCAACTGCTGCACCGCCATCTCCGACGACGAGGCCGAGTACCACGACGAGAAGGGCCACCTGTGGTTCCTTCGCTATCCGCTGGTGGAGCCCGTGGACGGCATCGAGTACGTCACCGTGGCCACCACGCGCCCCGAGACCATGCTCGGCGACACGGGCATCGCGGTCTCCCCGTCCGACCCCGAGAAGGCCAAGCTCGTGGGTGCCAAGGTCATGCTGCCCATCGTCAACCGTGAGATTCCGATCTTCTCCGACTGGCACGTCGACGCCAACTTCGGCACCGGCTTCGTCAAGGTGACTCCTGCCCACGACCCCAACGACTACGCCATGGGCCAGACCCACGACCTCGAGCAGATCAACGTCTTCGACGAGCACGCCGTCGTCGTGGAGGGTTACGGCGAGTTCTCCGGCATGGACCGCGACGAGGCCCGTAAGGCCATCGTTGCGTGGTTCGAGGAGCACGGCCTTCTCGACCACATCGAGGAGCTCGACCACTCCGTCATGCACTGCTACCGCTGCGACTCCGCCCTCGAGCCCTGGCTCTCCGAGCAGTGGTTCGTTGCCGTCGACAAGCTCAAGCAGCGCGCCACCCAGGTGGTCCGCGACGGCCAGATCAAGTTCCACCCGGCCCGCTGGACCGACACCTATCTCACCTGGATGGACAACCTCAAGGAC
>CAVDQW010000023.1:0-16497 GCA_963610995.1 bacterium
CGAGAAGTCCATAAGCCACGAGAACACCTCCATCGACCTGGAGCACATCTCTTATTGGCTGAAGAAGTATGACCGCTACGCGGCGGGCGCCTGCTCCTGTCGTCTGGGCGAGCGTGCCCGCGGCTTCGGCAGCCCTGACGACCCACAGGAATGGTGCATTGGTATCGGCGACATGGCCGACTTCATGGTTGAGACCGGCAAGGGCCACTACATCACCTACGACCAGGTCATCGACACCCTGCTGCGCGCCGAGAAGAACGGCTTTGTGCACCAGATCACCAACATCGACGGCGAGGACAAGATCTTCGGCCTCTGCAACTGTCAGGTGAACGTCTGCCACGCGCTGCGCACCTCTCAGCTGTTCAACACGCCGAACCTCTCCCGTTCCGCCTACGTGGCGCACGTCGAGGCCGAGAAGTGCGTGGCCTGCGGCGCCTGCGTCGAGGTGTGTCCGGCCGGAGCGCCTAAGCTCGGCCAGAAGCTCTGCACCAAGAACGGCCAGGTGGAGTACCCCATCCAGCCGCTTCCCGACGATAACCACTGGGGCGAGGAAGACTGGGACTGGGACTACAAGGACAACCACCGCATCGAGTGCCACGAGTCCGGCACCGCGCCCTGCAAGGTGGCCTGCCCCGCGCACGTGCCCGTCCAGGGTTACCTGCGCATGGCCGCCCAGGGCCGTTACACCGAGGCGCTCGGCATCATCAAGCGCGCGAACCCGTTCCCGGCCATCTGCGGCCGTGTCTGCAACCGCCGCTGCGAGGCCGCCTGCACCCGCGGCACCATCGACGAGGCCGTGGCCATCGACGAGGTCAAGAAGTTCATCGCCGAGAAGGACCTCGATGCCGAGACCCGCTACGTGCCCGAGCCCACCGTGCCCAGCATGCGCGGAGGCTTCAAGCAGAAGATCGCTATTATCGGCGCCGGCCCCGCGGGCCTCTCCTGCGCCTATTACCTGGCCGACAAGGGCTACGCGCCCGTCGTCTTCGAGAAGAACCCGCTGCCCGGCGGCATGATGACCTACGGCATCCCGGCCTACAAGCTGGCCAAGGACGTCGTGGCGGCCGAGATCGACGTTCTGCGCCAGATGGGCGTCGAGATCCGCTGCGGCGTCGAGGTAGGCCGCGACGTCACCCTCGACCAGCTCCGCGAGCAGGGCTTCTGCGCCTTCTACGTGGCCATCGGCTGCCAGGGTGGCCGCAAGGCGGGCGTCTCCGGCGAGGACGCCGAGGGCATCGTGACCGCCGTCGACTTCCTTCGCACTGCCGTCGACGACCCCGATCACGAGGTTTCCGGCACCACCGTCGTCATCGGCGGCGGCAACGTGGCCATCGACGCCGCGCGCGTCTCGGTGCGCTGCGGCTCGCCCGAGGTCTCCATGTTCTGCCTCGAGCAGCTCGACGAGATGCCGGCCCTGCCGGAGGAGATCGACGAGGCCGAGGAGGAGGGCGTCCACATCAAGAACGGCTGGGGCCCCGCCGCCTTCCAGGTGGGCGATGACGGCCGCGTGACCGGCGTCACCTTCAAGCGCTGCACGCGCGTCTACGATGAGGACCACCGCTTCTCGCCGATCTACGACGAGGACGACACCATGACCGTGGCCTGCGACAACGTGGTGCTCTCCATCGGCCAGACCATCGAGTGGGGCGACCTTCTCGCCGGCTCCGCGGTCGAGCTCGGCCGCGGCAACGGCGCGGTGGCCGACCCCAAGACCTACCAGACCGCCGAGCCCGACGTCTTCGTCGGCGGCGACGTCTACACCGGCCCCAAATTCGTGATCGACGCCATCGCCGCCGGTCACGAGGCAGCCATCTCGCTGCACCGCTACGCGCAGAAGGCATCTCTCACCATCGGCCGCAACCAGCTGCACTACGTCGAGCTCGACAAGAAGAATATCCTCGTCGACCCCGGCGACTACGACCACGCCGGCCGCGTGCGCCCGACCTGCGGCCACGTCAAGTCGTTGCTCCACGACTGGACCGACGTGCGCCACACCTTTACCGAGGAGCAGGTCAAGAAGGAGACGGCCCGCTGCCTCAAGTGCGGCGCTTCCATCGTGGACCCCAACCGCTGCATCGGCTGCGGCTTGTGCACCACGCGCTGCGAGTTCGACGCCATCCACCTCAAGCGCGACCACCCCGAGTGCTCCACCATGGTCTCCTCCGAGAAGAAGATGGGCGCCGTGCTGCCCTACGCAGCCAAGCGCGGCATCAAGCTGCTGCTCCACGGCAACAAGGACAAGAAGCCCGGCAAGCAGAAGTAGGGGAGCGCACGTGCACGAGCTCGGAATCGTCTTCCACATCGTAAAGATGGTCGAGGAGGTGGGGGAGCAGAACTCCCTCACCTCCGTCTCCCGCGTGAAGCTCACGCTGGGCGAGGTCTCGGGCGTGGTGCCTGATTACCTCATCGATTGCTGGCGCTGGACCGCCGAGAAGAACGATCTGATCCACGGGTCGGTGCTCGAGGTCGAGGAGGCGCCCGCCGTCACCGTGTGCAACGCGTGCGGCAAGACCTACGGCACCGTGGAGTTCGGCCGCACCTGCCCGCACTGCGGCAGCGAAGACACGGTGCTTCTCGCCGGCGACCAAGTCGAGCTCACCGAGATCGAGGCCTGCTGATAAGACAGGGGGACAGTCCCTTCGTCTTATTTCCTGTGCGAAATAGGACGAAGGGACTGTCCCCCTGTCTTATCTGTGGACGCCATGTGAAATGGATACGCCCGGCTCCGTGGCGTTTTGACAACTGCCGAGGACCAAGCGTAAAGTTCATCCTCGCGTCAATCCGGGTTGCTGTGCTGAGCGGCCCTTGAATACACACAAACAAGCACGTCGATAGGTATAAGAAGGAGAGAACTTTGCCTACTATCAACCAGCTCGTCCGCAAGGGCCGCGTGAGCGTCAAGAGCAAGTCCAAGAACGCCGCCCTCCAGCACAACCCCCAGAAGCGTGGCGTCTGCACCCGCGTTTTCACCACCACCCCGAAGAAGCCGAACTCCGCTCTTCGTAAGGTCGCCCGTGTCCGTCTCGTCAACGGCATCGAGGTCACCGCTTACATCCCCGGCGAGGGCCACAACCTCCAGGAGCACTCCATCGTCCTGATCCGCGGCGGCCGTGTCCGCGACCTCCCCGGTGTGCGCTACAAGATCGTCCGCGGCGCCTACGACTGCGCTGCCGTCCAGAACCGCCAGAAGGCCCGTTCCCGCTACGGCACCAAGCGCCCGAAGTAAGACGACTTTCCAAGCAAACACCCGCTTTAAGTACTTAAGGAGATTCACATGCCGCGTCGTGCAGCAGCTAACCGTCGTGAGGTCCAGCCTGACGCCGTTTACAACAACCGTCTCGTGACCCAGCTCATCAACAAGGTCCTCCTGGACGGCAAGAAGGCCACCGCTGAGCGCATCGTCTACGGTGCCTTCAACATGGTCGCCGAGAAGTCCGGCGAGGATCCGCTGGCCGTCTTCAAGAAGGCCATGGACAACATCCGCCCGACCCTCGAGGTCAAGCCGAAGCGCGTTGGTGGCGCTACCTACCAGGTCCCGATGGAGGTCAGCTCCCGTCGTGCCACCACCCTCGCTATTCGTTGGATGGTCAACTTCTCCCGCGCCCGCAAGGAGAACACCATGGCCGAGCGTCTTGCCAACGAGATCCTCGACGCCTCCAACGGCGTCGGTGCTTCCGTCAAGAAGCGTGAGGACCTCTTCAAGATGGCCGAGGCCAACCGCGCCTTCTCTCACTACCGCTTCTAGTCCGAGGGGATAACCACTAATGGCTAAGGCTAAGTATCAGCTCGACAAGCTTCGTAACATCGGCATCATGGCCCACATCGACGCCGGTAAGACGACCACCACCGAGCGCATCCTTTACTACACGGGCAAGAACCACAAGATCGGCGAGGTCCACGACGGCGCCGCCACCATGGACTGGATGGTTCAGGAGCAGGAGCGCGGCGTTACCATTACCTCCGCCGCTACCACCTGCTTCTGGAAGGACCACGTCATCCAGATCATCGACACCCCGGGCCACGTCGACTTCACCGCTGAGGTCGAGCGCTGCCTGCGCGTTCTCGACGGCGCTGTTGCCGTCTTCGACGCCGTCGCCGGTGTCCAGCCGCAGTCCGAGACCGTTTGGCGTCAGGCCACCAAGTACAACGTGCCCCGCATCGCCTTCATCAACAAGTTCGACCGCGTCGGCTCCGACTTCGACCACGCCATCGAGACCATGAAGGAGCGTCTCTCCGCTCCCGCCGTGGCCGCCCAGCTCCCCATGGGCTCTGAGGCCAACTTCTGGGGCATCATCGACCTCGTGACCATGACCGCTTGGGACTTCAAGGAAGACGCCAAGGGCATGATTTACCCCGAGGCCATGGACGAGATCCCGGCCGAGTTCGCCGATGAGGCCCAGGCCAAGCGCGACGAGCTGCTCGATGCTGCCTCCAACTACTCCGACGAGATCATGGAGCTCGTTCTCGAGGAGGCCGAGATTCCGGTCGACACCCTGAAGGCCGCCATCCGCAAGGGCGTCCTCGACGGTGGCATCAACCCCGTCTTCGTCGGCTCCGCCTACAAGAACAAGGGCATCCAGGAGCTCCTCGACGCCGTCGTGGATTACCTGCCTTCCCCGCTCGACGTCACCGAGATCGACGGCACCACCCCCAAGGGTGAGCCCGAGGTCCGTCACGCCGACACCAAGGAGCCCTTCTCCGCTCTGGCGTTCAAGATCATGACCGACCCCTTCGTCGGCAAGCTCACCTACATCCGCGTGTACTCCGGTCACGCCGAGGCGGGCTCCTACGTCTACAACGTCACCAAGGACAACCGCGAGCGCCTTGGCCGCATCCTCGAGATGAACGCCAACGACCGTGTTGACCGTGAGGCCTGCTCCGCCGGCGACATCGTTGCCTGCGTCGGCTTCAAGAACACCACCACCGGCGACACCCTCTGCGACGAGAAGAACCCGATCATCCTCGAGTCCATCCAGTTCGCCGACCCCGTCATCGACGTCGCCGTCGAGCCCAAGACCAAGGCCGAGCAGGACAAGATGTCCGTGGGCCTCGCCAAGCTCGCCGAGGAGGACCCGACCTTCCAGGTCCACACCGACCACGAGACCGGCCAGACCATCATCGCCGGCATGGGCGAGCTGCACCTCGAGATCATCGTCGACCGTCTGCGTCGCGAGTTCAAGGTCGACTGCAACGTGGGTAAGCCGCAGGTTGCCTACCGTGAGACCGCCGGCAAGGCCGTGAGCCACGCCGAGGGCAAGTTCGTCCGTCAGTCCGGCGGCCGCGGCCAGTACGGTCACGCCGTCATCGACATCGAGCCGAACGAGGAGGGCAAGGGCTACGAGTTCGAGAACGCCATCGTCGGTGGCGTCATCCCGAAGGAGTACATCCCCTCCATCGATAAGGGCATCCAGGAGGCGCTCCAGACCGGTGTCGTCGCCGGCTACCCGGTCGTCGACGTCAAGGTCAAGCTGATCGACGGTTCTTACCACGAGGTCGACTCCTCCGAGGCCGCCTTCAAGATCGCCGGCTCCATGGCCATCAAGGACGCCCTCAAGAAGTCCGACCCCGTCCTGCTCGAGCCGATCGAGGCCGTCGAGGTCGAGACCCCGGAGCAGTACATGGGCGACGTCATGGGCAACCTCTCCGGCCGCCGCGGCAAGATCGAGGGCATGGAGGATCGTCGCGACACCAAGGTCATCCGCGCCAAGGTGCCCCTGGGCGAGATGTTCGGCTACGCTACCGACCTTCGTTCCCAGACTCAGGGTCGTGCAAGCTACACCATGCAGTTCGACTCCTACGAGCCCGTCCCGAAGGCCGTCCGCGACGAGATCGTCGCCAAGAACGGCACCAACTAAACGACCCGAGCGATAGCTCATTTACGGAGGTACCACAGTGTCCAGCCAGAAGATCAGGATCCGCCTCAAGGGCTATGACCACGAGGTCGTTGATCAGTCCGCCAAGCTCATCGTCGACACCGCTCAGAAGACCGGTGCCCGCGTGAGCGGCCCCATCCCCCTGCCGACCGAGCGCAACCTGTACTGCGTCATCCGCTCGCCGCACAAGGACAAGGATTCCCGCGACGAGTTCGAGATGCGCACCCACAAGCGCCTCATCGACATCCTCGACCCCTCCTCCAGCACCGTCGACTCCCTCATGCGTCTCGACCTCCCCGCTGGCGTTGACATCGAGATCAAGCTCTAGGCTTACGCCTTCAGAGCGTCGAATGACGTAGCAACAAGCGCCCGCTGGCCTAACCGCCGGCGGGCGCTTCCTTGTGGCGCGGCAAAGCCCCTCTCCCCAAAGTTCGGAAGGCTTCCAAACTTGAGGAGGCGCTTCTTGCCAGAAACAGCAAGCCGTCTACCTGCGGATATAGAGAAGTTAACTAAAGTTCGGAAGGCTTCCAAACTTTGGAAGCCTTCCGAACTTAATAGGGGCGAAGCAGGGGCCTGAGGGAGGCTGTTTCGAAGGAAAAGCTCTGTGTGCCGTTGTCGGTCCTCAGCACGGCGCGGCCGTAATCGTCGACGGCGGTGAATTCGCCGCGCGCGAGCTCCTTGCCGTCGGGGGAGAGCGCTGTCACCTCTTCTCCAATCCACGCCAGGCGCCCCTGGTACTGCTTGATCAACGGGGAAAGAGGCCCATGCGCTTGTGACCGCGCGAGCTCCGCGGCCCATTCGTCGCACTTCTTGACCGTTGCGGCGTGAACGTCGGCGATAAGCGGCTCGAGCTCCGGCACCGTGCCGTTCAGATCGCCAAGGCTCACGGCCGGCAGCCCTGCGTCCGGGACGGTCGATGGCGCGTACGAAACGTTGATGCCGATGCCGGCGACTGCGAAATACGCGCCGTCGCGATCCCTGGCCGCCTCGACAAGAATGCCTCCGAGCTTCTTCCCCCTGGCATAGAGGTCGTTCGGCCACTTGAGCTGGACGCCCTCCGCCAACCCTCGCCCCTCAAGGCTCTCGAGCGCCGCCAACCCGCAAACAGCTGCCAGCCCGCAAAGATTGGCGGGGCTCACCTTGGGCCTCAAGACGATTGAGAGCAGCAGGTTGCCCGCGCTCGAGTCCCAAGTGTGGCCGCGCCTCCCTCGCCCGGCCGTCTGGCGCCTCGCCGCCAGGGCATAGCCGTGCGGCGCCCCTTCTTTACCTGCTTTGAGCAAGTCGTCGTTCGTGGAGCCGGTTACCTCGACGATTTCTACCGCTCGCATCTGGGCTCGACCCTCCCGGTTCGGTTGTGTGAAGCAAACGTGGCGATTCGCGCTTTCAGAAGTTGATGAATCAACAACTAACGCGCTTGCAGTATTCTCCTCTTTAGAGGTTGACCAGTCAACATCACGAACCGGTAGGAGCGCGTTTTAACCATGGCTTTCAGGATTCTCGGCACAGGCTCCGCGTTGCCCGATCGTGTGGTAACGAACGACGAGCTGTCCGCGTTTCTCGACACCTCGGACGAATGGATTTTCAGCCGCACGGGCATTAAGGAGCGTCGTGTGTGCTCCGACGAGACGCTCGATGATTTGGCCGAAGCCGCGGCATCCCGGGCGCTCGAGGCTGCGGGCGTCGCCGCCACGCAGATCGACCTTTTGGTCTGCGCGACGTCCACGGCCGATCACCTCATGCCCGCCGAGGCCTGTGCGGTTGCCCAGAGGCTCGGCATCCGATGCGCGGCGTTCGACGTCTCGGCCGCCTGCGCGGGTTTCGTGCTCGCGCTTGACGTCGCCGACGGCTATATCGCCCGCGGCCGCGCGCAGCACGCGCTCGTCGTCGCGTGCGAGCAGATGAGTCGCGTCCTCGACTGGGCCGACCGGTCTACATGCGTGTTGTTCGGCGACGGCGCCGCGGCGGCGGTCCTAGGGCCCTGCGCCGAGAAGAACCCCCTGGCCATGCGCTTCTCGACGGCGCCCGAGGTCGGCACCCTCGAGGTCGCCGGCGTGGCCGGAGCCTCGCCGTTCCTCGCCCGGGCCCGGCCGGCAAGCGTGCTCAGGATGGACGGCCGCCGGGTGTTCCGCTTCGGCGTCGCCGCGATTTGTGACGAGGTCGAGGCCTTGGCGTCCGAGGCGGGCGTGGGAATCGGCGACATCGACCACTTTGTCTTCCACCAGGCCAACGAGAGGATCCTTGCGGCGGCGGTCAAGCGGCTCGGCATCGAGGATGCCCGCGTCGCGCGCACCCTTCGCGAGACCGGAAACATCTCGAGCGCTTGCATTCCCCTCGCCCTCGAACGGCTCGCGCGCGCGGGAAAACTCGGGCCCGGCGACCTTATCGCCATGGTCGGCTTCGGGGCCGGCCTCGACATCGGCGCATGCCTGCTCCGCTGGTAGGCGGCAGGACGCATAGAAGAACGCGCGGAGCACTCCGCGCAGAAGGCCGGCCGATGCGCGCCGGCAGAGGAGAACAAAGGAGATTCACCATGGACAAGAAGACCACGTTCGACCGCGTGTGCGACATCATCCGCGACAACGCCGGGGCCGGCGACGTCGCCCTCGCGCGCGAGACCACGATGTCGGACCTCGGCCTCGACAGCTTGGCGACGGTCGAGGTCGTCGTCGCTTGCGAGGACGAGTTCGATATCCAGATCTCCCAGGACGCGGCCCCCTCGACCGTCGGCGAGTTCGTCGACCTGGTCGAGGAGCGGCTGGAGAAGTAGCCATGCTGAGGACTCCGCTTTGCGACATCCTGGGAATCGAGAAGCCCGTCTTCCAGGGCGGCATGGCCTGGATCGCCGACGCTTCCCTGGCCTCGGCCGTTTCCGAGGCGGGCGGCCTCGGGATCATCGCCGCCATGAACGCTGGCCCGGAGTGGCTCCGGGGCCAGATCCACGAGCTGCGCTCCCGCACGGACAAGCCGTTCGGCGTGAACGTTATGCTCATGAGTCCGTTTGCCGACGAGGTCGCCCAGGTCGTGGCCGACGAGAAGGTCCCGGTGGTCGTCACCGGCGCGGGAAACCCGCGCAAGTACATGCGCGCGTGGATCGAGGCGGGCGTCAAGGTCGTGCCGGTGGTCGCCTCGGTGGCGCTGGCAAAGCTCGTGGCACGAGCGGGCGCGGCGGCGGTCGTGGCCGAGGGCACCGAGTCGGGCGGCCACATCGGCGAGCTCACCACGATGGCGCTCGTCCCGCAGGTCGTCGACGCCGTGGACATTCCGGTCGTGGCGGCCGGCGGCATCGCGGACGGGCGGGGCGTGGCGGCCGCGCTCATGCTGGGCGCCCAGGGCGTCCAGGTCGGCACGCGCTTCCTCGTGGCGGACGAGTGCACCGTGTCGGGCGCCTACAAAGAGCTGGTGATAAGCGCGAAGGATATATCGACCCGCGCGACGGGCCGCTCCACGGGGCACCCGGTCAGGGCGCTCAAGACCCGCTTTACCAACGAGTACGCCAGGCTCGAGGCCGCGGGCGCCACCCCGGAGGAGCTCGCGGAGTTCGGCACCGGCGCCCTGCGCCGCGCGGCGAAGGACGGCGACGTCAAGAACGGGTCGTTTCTTTGCGGGCAGGTCGCGGGCATGGTGCGCCGGCGGCAGAGCGCGGCGGAGATCGTCGACGACCTCGTCGGCGGCGCCGAGCGGGTCCTTTCGGAGGGGAGCGTATGGGTAAGGTAGCGTTTCTCTTCGCGGGGCAGGGTGCCCAGCACCCCGGCATGGGCGTCGCCCTGGCAGCGGCGTCCCACGCTGCCCGAGCCGTCTTTGAGGCTGCCGATTCCCTGCGCCCCCGGACTTTCGACCAGTGCCGGGCGGCCACCAAGGAGGAGCTCTCCCTCACGGCGAACACCCAGCCGTGCGTGTTCGCCGTCGACCTGGCGTGCGCGCGTGCGCTCCAGGAGCGGGGCGTCGAGCCCGACATGGCGGCGGGCTTCTCGCTCGGCGAGGTCGCGGCCTTGACCTTCGCGGGCGCGTTCGGCGACCGAGAGGGGTTCGGCCTCGTGTGCCGCCGGGCCGAGCTCATGGCGGAGGCCGCGTCGGCCCGGCCGGGCGCCATGCGCGCCGTCGTTAAGCTCGGGTCGGCGCAGGTTGAGGAGCTTGCCCGCGAGGCCGCGGGGGCAACCGACGGAGACTGCTGGCCGGTGAACTACAACAGCCCGATGCAGACCGCGGTCGCGGGGTCGCCCGCCGCGTGCGAGAAGCTCGACGAGCTGGTGAGAAGCGCAGGCGGCCGCTCGATGCCGATCGCGGTGTCGGGCGCGTTCCACAGCCCGTACATGGAGCCTGCGGCCAGCGGGCTTAAGGCCTTCATGCGGCAGGGCTGCCTGCCGCGAGAGACGCGCATCCCCGTGTTCGCCAACAACACGGCGCGCCCGTACCCGGCGGACCCCGAGGCCTTGGCCGAGCTTCTTTCCAAGCAGGTGAGCAACCCTGTCCGATGGGTGGAGACGCTTTGCGCGATGCAGGCCGCGGGCGCGGACGCCTTCGTGGAGGTCGGCCCCGGCGCCACGCTGTCCGGCCTCGTCCGCAGGACGCTCGACGGCGCGAGGACCTATCACGTCGAGACCCCCGAGGAGCTCGACGCGGTGGCCGATGAGCTGCTGGGCGGGAAGGGAGCCTCGAATGGAAGGTAAGGAACCGGCGGTCGCGCGGGACGCCGTCCGCCGCACGGCGCTCGTGACCGGCGCCTCCCGCGGTATCGGCCGCGCCGTCGCGGAAGGCCTCGCCGCCGACGGCTTAGACGTCGCGCTCGTCTACGCGGGCAACGACGGGGCCGCGGCCGAGGCCGTCGCCGCCTGCGAGTCGCTCGGCGCCACGGCGCGCGCTTACCGATGCGACGTCTCGGACGCCGAGCAGGTCAAGGCAACCGTCGACGTGATTCTTGCCGACTTCGGCTCGGTCTGGGCCCTGGTGAACAATGCCGGCGTCACGCGCGACGGAGCCCTTGCCCGCATGAAGGACGAGGACTTCTCGCGCGTCCTCGGCGTGAACCTCGTGGGCGCCTTCAACATGACGCGCGCCCTGGCCCGCACCCTCATGCGCCAGCGCGGGGGCCGCGTCGTGAACATGTCGTCCGTCGTGGGGCTCATGGGCAACGCCGGCCAGGCCAACTACGCCGCGTCGAAGGCGGGCCTCGTCGGCCTCACCAAGTCGGTCGCCCGCGAGCTCGCGGGCCGCGGCGTCACCGTGAACGCGGTCGCCCCGGGGTTCGTGCGGACCGACATGACGGCGGCGCTGCCCGACGAGGCCGTCGAGCGATACGAGGGGCAGATTCCCCTGAGGCGCCTGGCGGAGCCCGACGAGGTGGCGGCCGTGGTCCGCTTCCTGGTAAGCGACGCCGCCGCGTACGTGACGGGCGAGGTCGTGCGCGTCGACGGCGGCATGGCGATGTAGAGAGGGCCCGGCGCCAGCCGGCCCGGTTTGGAGAAGACGATGGAACACAGGGTGGCGATCACGGGCATCGGAGCCGTCACACCGCTTGGGAACACGGCGTCCGACACCTGGGAGGCCATGCGCGCCGGCCGTTGCGGCATCGGGCGGATCGGCCGGTTCGACGCGGAGGGCTTCGCGGTTCAGGTGGCGGCGGAGGTTAAAGGGTTCGACGGCGAGTCGTACTTCGGCGCCCGCGAGGCTAGGCACCTCGACCGCTGCGTGCAGTTCGCCATGGCGGCCGCCGACGAGGCGATGACCGACTCCGGGCTGGGCGAGGAGGGCGCCGTCGACCCCGAGCGCCTGGGCGTCTACATCGGCTCCGGCATAGGCGGCGTGGAGACCTACACCGAGCAGGTGCACCTCATGGAGAAGAAGGGCCTGAGGCGCGCCTCTCCCTATCTGGTCGCCATGATGATCCCGAACATGGCGACGGGCAACGTCGCCATCCGGCACAACGCCAAGGGCCCGACGCTGCCGGTGGTCACCGCGTGCGCCACCTCGGCCCATGCGATCGGCGAGGCGTTCCGCGCCGTCAAGCACGGCTACGCCGACGCGATTCTCGCCGGCGGCGCCGAGGCGCCCATCATCCCGGAGGTCATCTCCGGCTTCACCGCCTGCCGGGCGCTGACCACGAACCCGGATCCGGCGACGGCCTGCCGCCCGTTCGACGCGGACCGCGACGGCTTCGTGATGGGCGAGGGCGGCTGCGTCCTCTCGCTCGAGCGCTGGGACCATGCCGTCGCGCGCGGGGCGAGGATCTACGCCGAGGTCGTGGGCTACGGGAACACCGACGACGCGCATCACATAACGAGCCCCGACCAGGACGCGGCGGGGATCGCGCGTGCCGTCCGCCTTGCCGTCGAGGAAGGCGGGGTCCGTCCCGAGGAAGGCCTCTACATCAACGCCCACGGAACGTCGACCAGGCTCAACGACTCTTCCGAGACGCTCGGCCTCAAGCGCGCGCTCGGCGAGAAGGCCGCGCGGGCGGCGCGCGTGAGCTCGACGAAGTCCATGACCGGCCACATGATCGGGGCGACCGGCGCCGTCGAGGTCATGGCGTCCGCGCTCGCGCTCGCGGACGGTGTGGTGCCCCCGACCATCAACTACCGCACGCCCGACCCCGCGTGCGACCTGGACTATACGCCCAACGAGGCCGTGGCCTGCGAGCTGACCTGGGCGCTCTCGACCAACCTCGGTTTCGGCGGGCACAACGCGTGCGTCGCGCTGCGCGCCGTCAGGGAGGCATGAGCATGGATTCGAACAAGATCGCGCAGATAGCCGACGTCATGGAGGACCGCGGCCTCACGCGCGTCCGCGTCGAGGAGCCGGACGGCTCCGCCTTCGAGCTCGAGCGCGCCGTCGAGCAGGCGCCCGTGCCCGCCGTCGTGGTGCCGCAGGTCGTCGCGGCGGACGCCGCCGTGGCCGCGTCGGCGGCGACGCTCGCCGCGGTGCCCGCGCCCCCGGCCACGCCGGCGGCGCCCGCAGCGCCGGCAGCGGCACCGGATCCCGCCCCGGCCGCCCCGCAGGAGCCCGAGGCCCACGAGGTCAAGGCCCCCATGGTCGGCGTCTACTACGCCGCCCCGGCGCCCGGCGCCGACCCCTTCGTGCGCGTCGGCTCGAAGGTGAAGAAGGGCGAGACGCTCTGCATCATCGAGGCGATGAAAGTCATGAACGAGGTCGCCGCCGAGGCGGACGGCGAGGTTCTCTCCATCGACGCGTCCGACGGCGAGCTCGTCGAGTACGGCGGCCGCTTGATGACGATCGGCTAGGAGCCCCCTGTGAACAAAGAAGAGATCAAGAACATCCTGCCGCACCGCGAGCCGATGCTGCTCCTCGACGAGGCCGAGCTGGTCGACGGCGAGGCGGTGGGCAGGCTGACCATCACGGGCGACGAGTACTTCGTCCAGGGGCACTTCCCTGGAAACCCCGTGGTCCCGGGTGTCATCCAATGCGAGATGCTCGCCCAGGCCTGCTGCGTCCTCTTTGCCGACGAGCTCTCCCGCGGCGGGACGCCCCTCTACACGAGCCTGGACAAGGTCCGCTTCAAGCGCCCCGTCCGCCCGGGAGACACCGTCGAGATGCGCTGCCGCCTGACCCGCTCGCGCGGGGCCTTCCGGTTCTGCGAGGGCGAGGCGCGAGTCGACGGGGAGACGTGTTGCAGGGCGAGCATGTCGTTCGCCCTGGTCGACCAGCGGAAATAGGAGGCTGGGATGTTCGACAAGATCCTGGTGGCCAACCGCGGCGAGGTCGCCGTCCGCGTGATCCGCGCGTGCCGGGACATGGGCGTGCGGACCGTCGCCGTCTACTCGCCGGCGGACGCCGAGGCGCTCCACGTGCGCCTGGCCGACGAGGCCTACTGCATCGGCGGCTCCCGCCTGGCGGAGAGCTATCTCAACGAGGACGCCGTTCTCACCTGCGCCGTCAAGTCGGGTGCCAAGGCCATCCACCCCGGCTACGGCTTCTTCTCCGAGAACGCCGGCTTCGTGCGCGAGTGCGAGAAGTGCGGCCTGGCGTTCATCGGCCCGTCGGCCGACGTCATCAGCCGCATGGGCGATAAGGACGCCGCCCGCCGCACCGCCCGCGCGGCCGGGGTCCCCGTCGTCCCCGGCTGCGACCTGCTGCGGAGCCCCGAGGAAGCCGAGCGCGAGGCCGCGCGCATCGGCTGCCCCGTCCTCATCAAGGCCCGCTCGGGCGGCGGCGGCCGGGGCATCCGCAAGGTCGAGCGCGTCGAGGACGCCGCGAAGGCCTTCTCCGAGGCCCGCTCCGAGGCGCAGGCGGTCTTCGGCGACGGCGAGTGCTACATGGAGAAGTTCGTCTCGCCGGCGCACCACGTCGAGGTGCAGATCATGGCCGACAAGCAGGGGCGCGTCTTCTCGCTGGGCGAGCGCGAGTGCTCGGTCCAGCGGCGAAACCAGAAGCTCGTCGAGGAGAGCCCGGCGCCGTGCCTCGAGGGGCGCGACGACGTCCGCGAGCGGATGCACCGCGCCGCCCGCGACCTGGCGCGCGCCGTGGGCTACGAGGGCGCCGGCACGATCGAGTTCCTCTACTCGGACGACGGCAGCTTCTACTTCATGGAGATGAACACCCGTCTGCAGGTCGAGCACCCGGTCACCGAGTTCGTGGCCGACGTCGACCTCGTCAAGTGGCAGCTGCGCGTGGCCGCCGGCCAGTCGCTGCCCTTCTCGCAGGAGGACGTCCCTGTGAAGAACCACGCCATGGAGTGCCGGATCAACGCCGAGACCCCGGAGTTTCTCCCCTCCTGCGGCACCGTCACGATGCTGCACGTGCCCGGAGGGCCCCGCGTGCGCTTCGACTCCGCGCTCTTTCCCGGCGCGTCCGTGCCCCCGTACTACGACTCCATGCTCGCCAAGGTCATCGTCTGCGCCCCCACGCGCGACGGCGCCATCCGGAAGATGCGCTCCTCGCTGGGCGAGCTCGTGATCGAGGGCGTCGAGGAGAACAGCGGCCTTCAGCTGCGGATTCTTTCCAACGAGGAGTTCCTGTCCGGCAACTACCACACCGATTTGATGGAGCACATCTATGCTGAGCGATAGGATCGCGCACGCGCTGAACACGCTCGAGGCCCCCATGACCGAGGTCTGCGCCGAGTTCCCCGCGCGCCGTGTGCTCGTCAAGTGCCCGGGCTGCCGGCGCGCCATCGACGAGGAGGACCTGCGGGCAAACCTGGAGGTCTGCCCGCGCTGCGGCAAGCACCTGCGCGTTTCGGGCCGCCAGCGCATGCGCATGACGGTGGACGCGGGGAGCTTCGAGGAATGGGACGCCGGCCTGCGCGCCGTCGACTTCCTCGGGTTCCCGGGATACAAGGAGAAGCTCGGGGCCGCGCGCGAGTCCTCGGGCGAGAACGACGCCGTGGTCTGCGGCCGCGGCCGCATCGGCGGCCGTGAGTGCGCGCTCTTCTTCATGAACGCGGACTTCATGATGGGTTCCATGGGCTCGGTCGTCGGCGAGAAGGTCTGCCGCGTGTTCGAGAGGGCCGCGGAGCACGGCCTGCCCGTCGTCGGCTTCACGGTCTCCGGCGGCGCGCGCATGCAGGAGGGCGTGACCTCCCTTATGCAGATGGCCAAGGTCTCGGCGGCCGTTCGGCGCCATTCGGAGGCGGGGCTTCTCTACATCTGCGTGCTCACCGACCCCACGACGGGCGGCGTCACGGCTAGCTTCGCCATGGAGGGCGACGTCACCCTCGCGGAGCCGGGCGCGCTCGTGGCCTTCGCCGGGCCGCGCGTGATCGAGCAGACCGCCCGAAAGAAGCTCCCCGCCGGTTTCCAGCGCTCGGAGTTCATCCTGGAGCACGGGTTCTGCGACGCGATCGTGGCGCGCGCGGACATGGCCGCGACGCTGGCGGAGCTGCTCGCGCTCCATGCGGGAAAGGCCCCGGGCGAGGACGCGCCCCATGGGTTTGGGGGCGCGCGGGAGAGCCGGCCGGCCGCCAAGCGCGGAGGAAAGGCCAAGGGCAAGGATAAGGGCGCGGGCTCGGTTGCGGCTACGGCGGCGGCTGCGGTCGCGAGAAGCCCCTACGACATCGTCAAGCTCACGCGGTCCGCCGAGCGCGCGACCGCGTCGGAGATCATCGAGCGCGGCCTCGACGGCTTCGTCGAGCTCCACGGCGACCGCCTGTACGGCGACGACGCGGCCGTGGTGGCCGGCATCGGCTGGAAAGACGGCCGGCCGCTCACGGTGATCGCCATCGAGCGCGGCACCACGACGAAGGAGCGGGTGCGCCGCAATTTCGGCATGGCGCACCCGGAGGGGTACCGCAAGGCGCTGCGCCTTATGCGACAGGCCGAGAAGTTCGGCCGCCCCGTCCTGTGCCTGGTCGACACCTCGGGAGCCTACTGCGGCATCGGGGCCGAGGAGCGAGGGCAGGGTGAGGCCATCGCCCGCAACCTCGTCGCCATGAGCGGGCTCAAGGTCCCCGTCGTGAGCGTGGTCACGGGAGAGGGCGGCAGCGGCGGCGCGCTCGCGCTGTGCGTCGCCGACAAGCTCCTCATGCTGGGGAGCTCGGTGCTCTCGGTGGTGAGCCCCGAGGCCTGCGCATCGATCCTGTGGAAGGACCCCAAGCGCGCGGGGGACGCCGCCGCCGCGCTCGCGCTCACGGCCCCGGAGCTCCAGAAGCTCGGACTCGTGGACGGCGTCGTCG
>CAVDQW010000024.1:0-19580 GCA_963610995.1 bacterium
CCCTCGACCACGAGCTCTCGGCCCACTTCCCCGGCATCGCGCACGGCGCCGGCCTCGCCGTCGTCATGCCCGCGTGGATGCGCTACGTGTGGAGAAGCGCGCCGGAGCGCTGGCTCTCGTTCGGCCGCGACGTCTTCGGCATCGAGCCGGTGGACGTGGTCGAGGACTGCATCGACGCCACGCCCGAGGAGGCCGTGGAGGACGCGGTGCTGGCCACCATCGACGAGATCCAGGCGTTCTTCTGCTCGCTCGGCATGCCGCGCACCCTGGGCGAGCTCGGGGTGACGGAGGGCGACATCGACGCGCTGCTGGCAACGCTCGAGCAGAACAAGGGGCACGAGATCGGCGAGCTGCAGCGGCTCACCATGGACGATTGCCGCCGCATCTACGAGAGCTGCCTTTAGGGGCGGTCATGACGAGGCTGTTCATCGACGCCGACGCCTGCCCGGTCACGGCGGACGCTCTGGCCGTTGCTCGCCGCGCCGGCGTCCCCGTCGTCATCGCTGGCAACACGACGCAGAACCTCGAGCGGCACGTGCGGGCGTCTGACCCGCGCGACGAGGAGAGCGCCAAGAGGAGGTTCTGGGTCGACACGCTGGTCGTGAGCTGCGGCGCGGACTCCGCGGACTTCGCCATCGTGGAGGAGCTCGAGGCAGGCGACGTCGTCGTCACGCAGGACATCGGGCTGGCTGCGATGGTCCTCGGGCGCGGCGCCCGTGCCATCGGGGTGCGCGGGCGCGTCTACTCGACGGCGACCATCGATTCCGACCTGTTCATCCGAGCGGAGGAGAAGAAGGTGCGGCGCGCGGGCGGGCGCACCAAGGGGCCGGCGGCCTTCACGGACAAAGACCGCAGACGCTTCATCGAGAACCTCGAGGGGCTTCTCGGCATCTGGTAGGGCGGTAGGGCGCCCCAGGGCGTCTCGCGAAACGCCGCACACACAGATGGGGACAGCGAAGCGCGCCTAGATGAAAAAGGGCGGCGGGCATCGTGCGCGAACACGATGCCCGCCGCCCTTATGGCGAAGCGAATTTTTGTTGGAAGCCCCTGATGGACAGCGCCGCGCAGAAGAACCCGCGAATCTCAAGCAAGGCCCATGACGAGCGGTTTATTGCCAGGAAACTCCCCTACTCGGCAGACTTCGGCTCGAGCTTGGCCGCGGCGGCCGCGCAGGCGCAGGCGGCGAGCGCCATCACTGCGCCGACGAGGCCGACTGTGCCGAGGCCCGCCGCGCTCACCACCACGCCGCCGATAGCGGTGCCGAACGAGATGCCGATGTTGAACGCCGCGGGCTCCAGCGAACTCGCCAGGGTGAGGGCCTTGGGGTGCCGCTCGCTCGCCATGCGCATGAAGAGGGTGACGCAGGGCACGCTGCACAGGTACATGAGCAGGCCGAAGACCATGATCACGATGAGAGCCGCGGGCATGGCGTTGCCGACCGCCCACATAACGGCGAGGACGATCGCCTGAACAACGAACACGACGACGTTGGCCTTGAGGCCGAACTTCTCGTCCAGAACGCCTGACATCATGTTGGAGACGAAGAGGATCACGCCGTAGACGAGCAGCGCCATGCTGGCCTCGGAGGTGCTAAGGCCGAGGAACTCCTCAAGGTACGGCGTCACGTAGCCGTAGAACACGTAGATGGAGCCGATACCGAACACGAAGACGGCGATGCAGGCAAGGACGGACGGCTCGGCGAGAAGGCCGATCTGGTCGCGGACGCCCGCAGGCTCGTCCGTGGCGCCCTCGTGCGGCAGGAAAGCCACGAGCAGCGCGCAGGAAAGGACCGCGAACACGAGGGTCGCGAACATGACGGAGCGCCAGCCCGCGGCCGCGGCGAGCATCTTGCCGGCGGAGGTGGCGAGGACCATGGCGACCGAGAAGGCGCCGTAGACGACGGCGACGGCGAGCGAGGTCTTCTTCTCCCCCACCAGTTCCGGCAGGAACGTCACGCCGAGGGCAAGAAGCGAGCCGGAGACGAGGCCGCAGACCACGCGGGCGACCTCCATGACCGCGAGCGAGGGCGCGAAGGCCGCGATGGCGTTACCGACGATGAAGACCGCGGCGTAGGCCAGAAGGAGCGTGAAGCGGCGGAAACGCCCGGTCACGAGGGCGAGCACCGGCGTGGAGACCGCGTAGGTGATGGCATAGAGGCTGATGAGGCGGCCGACCTCGGCGAGCGTGGCGCCGAACGCGTCGCAAAGCTCAGGCTCGATGCCGATGACGGCGAACTCCGTGCAGCCGAGCGCGAAGGCGAGCAGGACGAGGAGGCCGACGCACAGCTTCGCGCGACCGCCGGAAACAGAAGCGGTGGTACTCAAGGCAAATCACTCCAAAAATCAATCGCTGACGAGACGTGGGATACGGGCCGAGAGGCCGCATGGCCCCGACTTCCGTCCGCGCGCCACTTAGCCTAACGGCGGGGGGCGCCGCCATGGCTTCGCGGCCGCGCATCTCCATAAGTTCTGGGGATGATGAGAAATCATGGCCACGAAGTCAGGGTTGTCGGATAATCGTACAGCTAAAGCTTCATCTAACGAAAAGAGCGCGATACATGAACAAAACCGAGGTCAAGCTTGCCGACTGCGATATGCGACCCGCAATGGTCGAGGACGTCCCCCAGATCATCGCCATCCTGGAGACCGGGCGCAAGCTTCTTGCCGACGACGGCATCGACCAGTGGCAGAACGGCACCGGGCCGAACGCCTCCGACGTGACCCGCGACCTGATGCAAGGCTGGGGCCGCGTCTTCTGCGTGCGCAACCAGGTGGCCGCCACCGCCGCCCTTATCCCCGGGCCCGATTCGAATTACGACGTGATCGAGGAGGGCCGTTGGGACCGAACGGGCAACCCGAGCGGCATCTATGCGACGATCCACCGCGTCGCCGTCTCGCCCGCCTACCGCGGAAATCACATCGCCAAGCGCTTCTACCAGCGTCTTATTGAGGAGGCGCGCGTCCGCGGCTTCTCCGAGCTGCGCGTCGACACCCACGAGCAGAACGTCCGTATGCGCCACGTCATCGAGGGCTGCGGCTTCGCCTACGCCGGCCGAATCTACATCAACGGCGACCGCACCCAGCCGCGCCGCGCATACCAGCTGTTCCTTTAGGCCCTCAAGACTCGGCCCGGGCGATAACGCGCGGAGAAATAGCCGATCCGACGGCGATTATGAACGTTGAGAAGGAATAACCCGCAGGTCAGAAGCCTGCGGGTTATTCCTTTACTTGTTCAATAGCCGAGTTGTCGCCCCCCTCGAGGGCCGGGCGCGCGTCCTACTCGTACTCGGCGCGCAGCGTCTCGGTGAGCTCCATGTTGGCGCTGTAGTCGACGGGGACGACCACGACGCTGGGGGCGTCGTCGTTGGCGAAGGCGCGCTCAAGCGTGGGGATAAGGTCCTCCGTGGACTCGACGCGGTATCCGTGGCAATGCATGGCCTCGGCGAGCGCGCAGAAGTCGGGGTTCGAGAACTCGACGCCGAAGACGTCGCCGAACTGCTCCTCTTCCTTCCACTTGATGAGGCCGTAGTGGGCGTCCTCCCAGATGAGGGTGACGAACGGGACCTTCTCGCGGACGGCGGTCTCGAGCTCCTGGGAGTTCATCATGAAGCCTCCGTCGCCGCTGACGGCCAGCACGCGCTTCTCGGGGTGCAGCAGCTTGGCCGCGAAGGCGCCCGGCACCGCGAAGCCCATGGAGGCGAAGCCGTTGGAGATGAGGCACGTGTTCGGCTCGTAACAGGGGTACTCACGGCCGATCCAGATCTTGTGGGCGCCCACGTCGGAGACCAGGATGTCGGAGCGGCCCAAAACCTTGCGGATATCGGAGATGAGGCGGCCAGGCTTCATGGGGAACGAGTCGTCACGGCCCTGCTCGGCGAGCTCCTCGTGCAGGCGGGTGCCCACGGCGAGCATCGCCGCGGGCTCGGGCTTATCGTCGCGGCGGGCGGTCCGCAGGATCTGGTAGATGCTGTCGGACAGGTCGCCCACGACCTCCACGTCCGGCTCGTAGAGCTGGTTGACGTCGGCGGGCAGCGCGGCGATGTTGATGATCTTCATGTCGTCGTGGGTATGCCACTTCTTGGGCGAGCACTCCACCAGGTCGTAGCCGATGCCGATGACCAGGTCGGCCATGTCGAAGGCGTCGATGATGTAGTCGTGCTGCGGGATGCCCACGACGCCCATGCGGTACTTGTTGTCGCACGGGATGATGCCCTTGCCCATCATGGTCTGGATCACCGGGATGTGCAGGCGCTCGGCCATGGTGGTCACGGCCTGGGCGGCGTGTCCGCGCACGGCCCCCGCGCCGGCGAGGATGACGGGGTTCTTGGCCTCCGAGATCATGCGGGCAGCTTCCGTGACGGCGGCGGGGTCCGCGTAGAGCGCGGGCGGCTGCTGGCGGCGCAGCGGCTTCGCGGGACACGGCATGTGGGCGATGTTCTTGGGCAGGTCGATGTGGGTGGCGCCGGGCTTGCCGCTCTCGGCGTACTTGAAGGCGAGACGGGCGATCTCGGTCACGGTATCCGGGCGCATGACGACCTTGGAACGCTTGGTGATGGGCGCGAACATGGCCGAGAGGTCAAGATACTGGTGGCTCGTGAGCTGCATGAGCTCCGTGGAAACCTGGCCCGTGATGGCCACGAGCGGCGCGCCGTCGAGGAAGGCGTCGGCCACGCCGGTCACGAGGTTGGTGGCGCCGGGGCCAAGCGTGGCCAGGCACACACCGGCGCGGCCGGTCAGGCGTCCGTAGACGTCGGCCATGAACGCCGCGCCCTGCTCGTGGCGCGTGGG
Source organism: bacterium (assembly GCA_963610995.1). Taxonomy (GTDB): domain Bacteria; phylum Actinomycetota; class Coriobacteriia; order Coriobacteriales; family Atopobiaceae; genus Paratractidigestivibacter. The sequence continues at coordinate 4,788 of CAVDQW010000024.1, forward strand.
GATGAAGCGGATGCCTGCCTCCTTGATGGCGAACATGAGGTCGAGGTTCTCCTCGCCCGGAATGCCGAAGATGACGTCGACGCCTTCCGCCTGGAGGCACTCGACGAGAACCTCAGCGGTGGACTTGGCTTTGGAATCAGCCTTCTGAGCTGCACACATATGAAAAACTCCCCTATCGGCTCCTGCAGTCGATAAGGGAGTCTAACACCCGTAGTGGGGCTGTACGGAAACGCCGGTGTTTCGCGCAGGTTAGCGGCCGCTGTCGAGCAGATAAGACAGGGGGACTGTCCCCATGTCTTATCGGTAGCTGGCGCGAAGGATGGCGAGGACGTCGTCGTGGGAGAGCGGCGCGGGGTCGTGCGCGTAGAGGGCCCCGTTGGTGGCGAGGCCGTTGGAGGCCATGGCGTCGAGCTCGCCCTCCGCAATGCCCCAGTCGCTCATCTTGAGGTCGTCAACGTGGCAGGCCGCCATCAGGCGCTCGAGCTCGGCGATGAAGTCGGCAGGCTCGGTCGCGCCCTCGTTGCCCATGAGGCGCGCCATCTCGACGTAGCGCTCGTCGCAGGCGTGGGCGTCGATCATGTGCTGGTGATAAGCAACAGCGATCATGATGAGGCCGGCTCCGTGCGGCAGGTCGTGGTGATGCGCGCTCATGGCGTGCTCGGTGCCGTGGCAGCCGCAGCAGCCCGAGCAGACCATCGCGTAGCCGCCGAGGGTGTTGGCGAAGGCGAGCTGCGTGCGGGCCTCGACGTTCGTGCCGTCGTTCACGCAAGCGGCCAGCGCCGCGGCCGCGTTGCGAATGCCCTCGCGGCAGATCATGTCGCCCATGAGGTTGTGGTTGTTGGCGATGAAGCACTCGACGGAGTGGAAGAGCGCGTCGAAGCCTTGGAAGGCGGTGAGGCGCGCAGGGACCGTGAGCATGAGCTCGGGGTCGACGACGGCGATGCGCGGCATGAGGCGCGGGTCGCCCAGGCGCAGCTTCTCGTCGTTCTCCTCGCAGGAGATGACGGCGCCGGCGTCGACCTCGGAGCCGGTGCCGGCCGTGGTGCTGATGCAGACGAGCGGCAGCGGGTCGTTCTCGATGCGCATGCCGCGGGCGGTGCCGCCCATCACGTAGTCCCAGATGTCGCGGGGCGACTCGGCGCCGTCGGCGGCGACCAGCGGGTTCGCGGCCACGGCGCAGATGCCCTTGCAGCCGTCCATGACGGAGCCGCCGCCGAGGGCGACCACGAAGTCGCAGCCCTCGGTGCGCGCGAGCCAGCCGCCGTCGTTGACGGTCTGGCGCAGCGGGTTCGGCTCGATGCGGTCGAAGAGCACGTGGGAGACGCCGGCGCGGTCGAGCTCGGCGATGGTGCGGTCGAGGTAACCGTTGGCCTTGACGGACTTACCGCCGGTCGTCACGACGAGCGCGCGCTTGCCAGGGAGTTTCTCGTCGCCCAGCGCCGCGAGCTTGCCCGGCCCGAACAGGACCTTGTTGCCAGTGATGAAGTTGTACGAAAGGGAGTCGAGCATTGATGCCTCCAACTGGTTAGGATTTGTAAAAGAGGGTACCGCCAGAATCACCGCCGAGAAGGGTTCGCCGTGGATAGAAGCAAACGCCCACAAAACGCCGTGCTTATCAACCTGGGACGCGCAGAGCCGGCGAGGCGCCAGCTCGGGCTTTTGCTGGACGACATGGCGGAAGCGGGGGACGTCTACGAGAAGCGCTCGGGAGTCGAGGACCGGATCGGCTTCGAGCGGGTGGACGATGCGGCGGGTCTCGCGGGAGCCGACGCTGCGGTGCTCGGGCTCGACGTGAGCGACGCGTGCTTCGAGGAGGTTCTCGCCGCGCTCGAACCCGGCTCGATCGCCTACGCCGTCCTGGCGTGCGGGGATCGCGTGGCGGAGGACGCGCTCGGCATCTTGAGCGTGCTCGGCGAGTGCTGCGATGAGCGCGGCGTTGTTTGGGGCGGGGGCGTCGCCGTGGCGCACAGCCGAACCGTGGAGGCGTTCGCGCGCTCCCCTCGCTTGGGCTTCTGGCGCAGGGCGACCTCCGAGGCCGTCGACGGTCTTTTGGTCGCGATCCGCTGCGGCGAGGAGGCGGGCAACATCGCGGCCAAGCAAGGGTTTGTGAGACGGGCAGCGTGCTGGATTTTGGGGAGATTCGCGAGGTAATTGGGGCTCCGGTTATGCGGGGACCTGCCATTGGAAACAGGCACGGGCACGCGAAGCGCTACTCGCTGAGCGCGGCCGCAATCTTGTCGTACTGCTCCTCGACGGCCGGAAGCATCTCCGGGACGCGGCAGATGGTCTCGGCAGTCTTCATCAGCGGGTCGTCACGATACTGATCGAGGCGCTCGAGCATCTCAGCGCCGATGGCGGCGTGGGTCTTCATGAGCGCGTACTCTTCATCAGTGAGGCGCCCCGGCTTGTTCAGGATATTGTCGGGTATCGCCATCTTGCCGATGGCGTGCAGTGCGGAGGCCATGGCGATGGCCTGGCGCTCGGCCTGTGACATGCTGTACTCGTCGCTCTTCTGCGAGAGGCGCTCGACCAGGATCTCGGTGAAGTTGCGGATGTGAAGAATGTGCAGGCCGCTCTAGCCGTTTCGCAGCCCCATGGCGCCGGCGAGGGTGTTCACCAGCATGCGGCGCTCGCGGACGCGCTCGTAGAACTGCCGGGCGAGCAGGCTGGAGAGGCGGCGGTAGTCGGGCAGCGTCGAGAGGTCCGCCTCGGTGACAACGGATTCCTTGCGCTGCTTAGCGCGGTACATCAGCTTGTCGGCCAGCTTGAGGGCGTCCTCGACGGTGAGGCCCGCGGCGAGCATGCCGCCGATCGAGGCCGAGAGCCTCAGCAGCGGGTACCCGCGCACCGTCGCCTGTTGTACCTTGAGGGCGACGAAGTCGAGATTATTGGCGAAGTCGTCCCGGCCGATACCCGGCAGGACGAGCACGAACTCATCGCCGCCGACGCCGGAGAGCGCATCATGGCAGAGGAGGTCATCCTCGGGCGACTAGGTGGTCTCGAGCTGGATAGGCGAAGAGTAGAGGAACACGCGCGGCTCTCCGTCGACCTCCATGTAGCGGGCGGTGGCGCGGTGATAGGCGTCGCCCATGTGGAGCGAGTGGCTCTGCTCGCCGCCGTTGCGCAGGACCTCGTCGGCCACCTTGCGCATGCAAGGGCAGTCGTCGCCGCAGAGCAGGCAATGGCTCTCGTTGGCTATGGTCTCGGCATCGAGCAGGTCGACCACCGGATAGAGCTCCTTGTAGCGCAGGACCTCCTCGTCGGCCTGTGCCTGGGTCATGCGAATGACGGAATCGTCGCTCATGCTCCTCGCGCCTCTCCTCGGCTCCACGTCGCGGCGGTAAGCCCCGACGCTCACGTGGATTCAGGATAACCCCGATAGGGGGAACATTCCTCAATAAACCGCTCGTTAATCGGCCATCGGTCCGGAAACGAGAATAGCGGCGGGGAAGCAGGCCGCGAGATCGTCGGGCGCAGCGCGGGGCGCCGGTGATTCTCGGCGCATCGGCTCAATGAGAGCCCTCGATTTTCGCAACACCCTCGCGCCGCGGCCCGTCACGACGCAAAGAAAAGCCCCGCGAGCAGCGCATCTTAGAACACAACGTGTCATACTCTACCCTTGTGAAGAAAGGAAGTTAACCATGTATGACAACGACTACGTCCCCGGCCGCAACGACGTCTGTTGGTGCGGCTCCGGCAAGAAATACAAGAAGTGCCACGCCCGCATCGACGAGAAGCTCGACCGCCTGTACCACGACGGGCGCGAGGTGCTCCCCCGCGGGCTTCTCAAGACGCCTGAGGACATCGAGGGCATAAAGCGCTCGGCGGCCATCAACATCGGAGTCCTGGACTACGTGGCCGAGCACATCCATGCCGGCGTGACCACCGCCGAGGTGGACAAGTGGATCTACGACTACACCGTCGAGCACGGCGGCATCCCCGCCGACCTCGATTACGAGGGCTACCCCAAGAGCGTCTGCACCTCCATCAACGACGTGGTGTGCCACGGCATCCCGAGCGAGGACGACGTGCTGCGCGACGGCGACATCGTGAACGTCGACTGCTCCACGATCCTGGACGGCTACTTCTCTGACTCGAGCCGCATGTTCTGCATCGGCGAGGTCTCGTCGGAGCGCCAGCGCCTCGTCGACGTCACGCGAGAGAGCGTGAAGCGCGGCCTTGAGCAGGTTCGCGCTTGGAACACGCTGGGCGACGTGGCCCACGCCGTCCAGTCCTGTGTGGAGGAGGCGGGCTTCAACGTGGTCCGCGAGTTCGGCGGCCACGGAATCGGCCTGGAGTTCCACGAGGACCCGTTCGTCGGCTTCGTGGGCGAGCCGGGCGAGGGCGTCGTGCTCGCGCCGGGCATGTGCTTCACCATCGAGCCCATGGTCAACGCAGGCGACCCCGGCATCGACATGAACGACCCCAACGGCTGGACCGTGCGCACCAAGGACGGCTCCGACTCCGCCCAGTGGGAGGTCCAGCTCGTCGTCACCGAGGACGGATACGAGCTGCTGAGCTGGTAAAACCCGTCTAATACGGCAAACAGCGCCTGCCACCGGTGACACTCATCGGCGGCAGGCGCTTTGTTGTTTGGAACACGTCGCAGGTAGCGAAGTTATTTGACACGTGGGCCGCCCGCCATTGGAAACTGTCACCGCGTTTCACATCGCACGTGGCGGCAAAGGGACAACGGACCGACGGACTTCCTCGCATCAGCTCGGTTTCCCTTGCAACGCGAAAAACTGTCACCAATGGCGGGCGCTGCGGGGTTTGGGGACTGTCCCCGATGCAGGTCACGGCGCTCGCCGGCTGCGAGCTTAGCCTAGAATGGGAAACGTTAACCATGCGCCTTTTGGCTGAGGGGCCGCGCGGCGCGACAAGGGAGAGGAAAACAACATGAAGGTCATGCTCGTAAACGGCAGCCCGCACAAGGACGGCTGCGTCAACCGCGCCCTCGAGGAGGTCGCCCGCACGCTCGAGGAGAACGGCGTCGAGGCCGAGATCTTCTGGATCGGCCGCCAGCCCGTGGGCGGCTGCGTGGCCTGCGGCGGATGCGCCAAGCTCGGCCGCTGCGTCCACGACGACGCCGTGAACGAGTTCGCGGCCAAAGCCGCTGACGCCGACGGCTTCGTCTTCGGCGGCGCCGTCCACTACGCGCACGCCGCGGGCTCGCTCCTCGGCTTCATGGACCGCCTCTTCTACTCGGGCTTCGGCAAGAAGCACACTCACAAGCCCGCGGCCGCCGTCACCTCGGCCCGCCGCGCAGGCACCACCGCCGCCCTCGACGACATCCAGAAGTTCTTCACCATCAGCCAGATGCCCATCGTGAGCTCACGCTACTGGAACAACATCCACGGCACAAATGCCGCCGAGGCCGAGCAGGACACCGAGGGCCTGCTCACCATGCGCATCCTGGGCCGCAACATGGCCTGGATGCTCAAGTGCATCGAGGCCGGCCGCGCCGCGGGCATCGAGGCGCCCGAGACCGAGACGGGCTCCAACACGAACTTCATCCGCTAGGCCGCGCGCAACAGCTCGCCCCGATAATCCTGGACCCGGCTCCTTGACTTGGAGCCGGGTCCAGGTTGTATAAGCTTGAGCAAACGACGCACAGGTAGGGGGACCAACGAAAGGACGCACCATGAGAATCGCCGAGGTCGCCGAGAAGTACGGCATCAGCGCGGACACCCTTCGCTACTACGAGCGCATCGGCCTTCTCGCGCGCGTCCACCGCAACGCCAGCGGCATCCGGGACTACGACGAGAACGACCTGGCACGCATCGAGTTCGTCAAGTGCATGCGCGGGGCGAACGTCTCGATCGAGTCGCTCATCGAGTACATGCAGCTCCTCGAGCAGGGCGACTCGACCTGCGAGGCCCGCCGCCAGATCCTGATCGAGGAGCGCGAGCGCGCCCAGGAGCGCCTCGACGAGCTTCAGGCGGGGCTCGAGCGTCTCGACAAGAAGATCGCCTGGTACGACGGGCTCATCTCAGGCTGCGGGCAGTAACGGGCCTTGGGCCGGGCGCCCGTCTCCGGGAAGCCTACTCGTTGATCTCGCTCTGCAGCTTCGTGGCGAAGACGCTCGCCCCGTCGCCGAACATGTTGTAGTACTCGAGGGTTCCGAGGTCCGAGCGTGCCCGATCGGACTCGTCGACGCCGCTATCGTCGCTCGGGTAGTGCCACCCGCCGTAGACGTCCCGATACCCGGCGGCGTCAATGGCCGGAAGCGCCTCGCGCAGGGTCAGGCGCGCCTTCTGGAAATCGGTGAGCGGGGCTCCCGTGAGCTGCATGAGCTCGGCGCCCAAGGCGCTCGCGTCGAGGTCGACGTGCAGGCTCACCTGGTCGTTGCCCGCGACGTCGTAGTTAGCCCAGATGATGTAGCTCGTCTGATAGACACTCTGCTGGTGCTCGTCGCCCTCCTCATCCCCGTTGAAGCGGTTGTTGTACGTGACGGTCATGTACGGCTGGTGGTCGCCGAAGAAGACCACGACAACCTTCCGGTCGAGCTCCGAGAGCGCCGCGAGGAAGCTCTTCAGCGCCTCATCGGACTTGGCGATGCTCGCCGCGTACTCGTCGATGAGGGGATCGTCGGATCCGTCCGCCAGCTGATAGCCCACCAACTCGTCGGCGGGGACCAGGCCGGTGTCGTATCCGGAGTGGTTCTGCATCGTGACGTCGAAGATGAACTGCGGGGAGGTGCCCGATTGCAGCTGGGCGAGGATGTAATCGTAGGTCGCCTGGTCGCTCACGCGCGTGCGGTAGGTCTCGGCGTCGGCGAAGTCGTCGATGGTGGCGAAGCGGTCGAACCCGAAGGTCTGGTACACGTTGACGCGGTTCCAGTTCTGCCCGTTGTACGGGTGGACCGCGAGTGTGCTGTACCCGAGGGCCTTGAACTGCTCCGTTAGGCTCTGCGTGCGCGACAGGTCGTAGACGCTGTACGGGTAGACGCCGGAGCCAAAACTGGCCATGGAATTGCCGGTCAGGAACTCGAACTCGCTGTTCGGGGTGCCGCCGCCGTTGATGGACACGAAAAGAGACCCGCGCTGCAGGCAATTGTCGATCGAGTTGTAGTAGACCGGGCCCGCGTAGGTCGGGTCCATCCACTCGAAGATGGAGAGGTCGCTGAAGGTCTCGTTCATGACGGCGACCACGCAGGGCTTCTCCTCATCGAACTGGGCAGACGCCTCCAAGCGGGACGCCGAGGCCCCGAGCAGGGGGTCGCCATCGTAGGCAGCCGCGTAGGTCGCGAGAAGGTCGGCCGCTCCCTCGACGGTGTAGCCTTCCGGAGAATCGGGGACCATGACCTGGAACTCAGCGATGAAGGTGGGCAGGTAGGCCTGCTCGCTGAAGCAGTTCTGGATATCCCAGCCCCTCACCTCGATGTCGTACTCCGAGACGTAATCGACGCCGCAGACGTTTGAAACGACCGAGGCAAGAAGCGCGAGGCCGACGACGAGGTTGACGCAGACGGCGGCAGGGCGCAGAGAAACAGCGTTGTTTACCTGCGGCTTGTTTAAGGCTTCGGGATTGTGGCTACCGCCAGCCTCAGCATGCAGGCGCGTATGGGACACGAGGCTCAGAACCGAGAGCGCGGCGACGGCCGAGGCCATCGCCCACAGGCAATGGCTCGAGAGGACGTAGGTGTAGGCATCAGCCACGGAAGCCGCGGTTCCGAGCGCGAAGAAGTCGCCCGGCTGCAGCGGCTGGTTCTTGAACAGGAAGACGAAGTACTCCGCGATGCCGATGCCGGCGCTCGCCACAGGCACCAAAGCGGCGAGAAACCCGCGCCGCTGCCCCACGAAGTAGAGCCCGACGAGGACCGTGCTCGCAAGCGCCCACTCGACGAACAGCGAGGCCGAGCTCACCTGCGCCAAGTCGTGGTTGTGCGGCAGCTCGATCGAGAGCACGCAAAGGGCGCCGACGGCGAGAAGGGCTATGAGGTCTATGGGCAGGCTGGCCACGCGGTAGGCGGCGCGGCCGTCGTCGGTCACGGCGGCGCCGAGGCCGCGCGCGATTCGCCGGCGCCTCAGCGCGATGTGCGCCGAGAACATGCAGGCGACGCTGAGCGCGGGCGCTGCGACCATGAGCGCGGAGCCCTCCGCCCAATCGAGGAGGCCCGCGCAGCCCCAGCAGAACACGAAGACCTGCGCGGCGACCGGGACGGCGGCCCACAGGACGTCGGTGACGCGGAGGCGCTCGCCCGCCGCGACGCCGCCGACGATATCGAGCAGGACTATGAGCGACGTGCACGCGAGGCACACGCTGCAGATGGCGGTGATTTCCATTGTCTGGGCACCTAACGAGGTCGCTTGATTAACCAATTAATTATGCCTGATTGTTAGGTGAAGGTTAAGGGCGGATAAAGCCGCAGGTAACCGCAGCAAAACTGCGCCCGCGCGCAGAATTCGGTAAGAAAAGCAGGCGTCCGTCGCTCGCAGGCGAACCCAAGCCGCTCACCGAAGAAGCCGGGCTTGCGCCCCGGGCGCCACGTCCCTCGACCAGCGGCGGAAGACTGCTGTAAGAATTCGGGAAAACAACGCAGGCGACGTTGCCGCTAAGGTTCGGAGCCACAACGAACCCGAGGCGAGAGGAGCCGAAGAATCATGAGCATCTATTTTCCCGAGGCGGACGTGGCGGTGGAGATCATACCCGAGCCGTTTGGGCTGCCGCCGGCCGAGCTCGACGAGAGCGTCGCGCGCATCTACGTGAGCGAGGCGCAGGCGACGGACGAGAGGTTCACCGCCTTCCTCTCCGAGATCATCCATGACCGTGAGACGAGGCTCGAGCACGAGCGGCGCCGCGGGCAGGCAGGGGGCCGCCACGAGCAGGGTGCGCCCCGCGACGCGGGCCCCGCCGCCTCGTCCGCGCCCGGGGCGAGGAAGAACGCAGGGACCGCGGCGCCGAGCGGCGAGGGCGCGCGGGACGAGCGCGACCCCGAGGAGCTCATGGAGGACCTTCTCGACGCCCAGGACGAGCTCGCGGCGGCGCTGGCCGACCTCACAGGCGAGCTGCTCGTCTCCTCCTCCGGGGACGAGGAAGACCCCTCGGAGCAGGCTGGCGACGAGGAGTACGACCCCTACGAGGAGCTCGGCTGCTACGAAGACTGGCTCCAGGACTGGCTCGACGACCTCTGCTCGGCCCGAACGCGCAGCATGAGGCGTCCCACCCGCGAGATCAACATCGGGAGCTGCAAGAACCTCTACCTGAGCGCTTAAGGCCCGCCCGCCGCGCACGTACCCGCGAGAGGGGCGCGCACGCGACTCGCGCGCCCCTCTCGCCGAAGCGGTGCACGGCGTCCGCGACCGATCGTGTCCCGATTACGTCCGATTGTGCCGCCCGCGGGACAATCGTCGCCGTTCGGCCGTAGCATCATGGTGTCAAACAAACGACCGCACACGGGAGTCGCCATGAGGCACCAGGACATCATCGACACGCTCACCCTCGAGGAGAAATGCGCGCTGCTGCAGGGCGCCACCACGTTCGGCGGCTGGCCCAACGAGCGCGCCGGCATCCCGTCCATCCAGTTCTCCGACGGCCCCAACGGAGTGCGCCACCAAGCGGGCGCCGCCGACCACCTGGGCCTCAACGGCTCGGAGCCGGCGACGTGCTTCCCCTGCGCGGTAACGGTCGCGAACACCTGGGACGAGGGCCTTGCCGAGCGCCTGGGCGCCGCCATGGGCGCCGAGGCGGCGAGCCAGGGAGTCGACGTCCTGCTCGGGCCCGGGCTCTGCATCAAGCGCAACCCGCTTTGCGGCCGCAACTTCGAGTACTTCTCGGAAGATCCGCTGGCGGCGGGCAAGATGGCCGCGGCCTACGTGCGCGGCATCCAGTCGACGGGCATCGCCGCCTGCCCAAAGCACTTCGCCGTGAACTCGCAGGAGACCCGCCGCCAGGCGTCCGACTCCATCATCGACGAGCGGACGCTGCGCGAGATCTACCTGCGGGCCTTCGAGGTCGTGGTGCGCGAGGCGGGCCCGTTGACCATCATGAGCTCGTACAACCTGGTCAACGGGACGTACGCGAACGAGAACGAGCACCTGCTTCGCGACATCCTGCGCGACGAGTGGGGCTTCGACGGCGCCGTCGTCACCGATTGGGGCGGCTCCAACGACCACGCCGCGGGCGTGGCCGCAGGCTCCACGTTCGAGATGCCCGCCCCGGGGCTCGGTTCCGTCCGCGAGCTTCTCGCCGCGGTGTCCGCCGGCACCTTGTCCGAGGCCGACATCGACGAGCGCGTCGACGAGGTCATCGAGCTCGCCGGTGCCGTGCGCCCCGCCGTGCTCGCCGCCCCCTCGACCTTCGACGTCGAGGCGCACCACGCCCTTGCCCGCGAGGCGGCGGCCGAGGGCTGCGTGCTGCTCAAGAACGAGGCCGTCGCGGGCGGCTCTCCCCTTCTGCCACTGACGGCCGGGACGCGCGTCGCGCTCATCGGCGACTTCGCCAAGACGCCGCGCTACCAGGGCGCGGGCTCCTCGGCGGTCAATTCGACCAAGGTCGACTCGCTGCTGGACCGAATCGGCGAGACGAGGCTCGACTTCATCGGCTACGAGCAGGGCTTCGAGCGACACGGCGGGCAGAACCAGCAACTCAAGGACGCGGCCCTCTCGCTCGCCCGCACCGCCGACGTAGCGATTCTGGCGCTCGCCCTCGACGAGGTCGCCGAGTCGGAGGGCGCCGACCGCACGAATATGGCGCTCAACGCCAACCAGACCGAGCTCCTGCGCGCCGTTTCCGAGGTCAACCCCAATGTGGTCGTGCTGCTCTCATGCGGCTCCTGCGTGGAGTCCGACTGGATGGACGACGCCCGCTCGGTGCTCTACTGCGCCCTCGGCGGCCAGGCGGGGGCGGGGGCGGCGCTCGACGTCGTCTGCGGCAAGAAGTGCCCTTGCGGAAAGCTCGCCGAGACCTGGCCCAAGCGCCTGGCCGACGTCCCCTCGTCGGCATCCTTCCCCTCAGACGAGAAACAGGCCCAGTACCGCGAGGGCATCTACGTCGGCTACCGCTACTTCGACACCGCGGGCGCCGAGGTGGCATTCCCCTTCGGCTTCGGCCTCTCGTACACCACCTTCGCCTACGGAAACCTCGAGGCGAGCGAGCGCGACGTCACCTTCACGGTAACGAACACGGGCACCGTCGCCGGCGCCGAGGTGGCCCAGCTCTACGTCGCGAAGCCCCAGCACAAGGTGTTCCGCGCCTGCCAGGCCCTCGCGGGGTTCGCCCGCATCGAGCTCGCCCCTGGCGAGTCGAAGATGGTGACGCTCCCTCTCACCAGCGATTCGTTCGCCTACTTCAACGTTGAGACGAACGCCTGGGAGATCGAGGGCGGAGAGTACGAGCTGCGCGTCGCCGCGAGCAGCCGCGACGTCCGCCTCACCGCGAGCGTCCGGGTCGCCGGGACGGACGCGCCCGACCCCTACGAGGGCCGCGACGTCTCGGCATATGAGAAGGCCGATGTCCTCAACGTTGGAGACGACGCATTCGAGGCCCTTCTCGGCCACCCGATACCCGACTCAGGCCCGGCGATCGGCCGAAACATGTGCTTCCGCGACCTCGACCACGGGCGCTCCCCCATCTTCTGGATCGTCTGGCTTGTCCTCAAGGCAATCAAATCGCGGGCGGAGAAGTCGGGCAAACCGAACCTCAACGTCCTGTTTATCTGGAACATGCCCCTGCGCGCGCTCGCCAAGATGACGAACGGCATGGTCAACATGCGCATGGTCGACGCCCTCGTCATGGAGATCCGCGGCTTCTGGGTCATCGGGATCCTGCGCTTCATCGTGGAGTTCATCGCCAACCTCATCCAGAACGCCGCCCTCGCCAGCAGAATCGCCGCCGCGTCCAAGAAGCAATAAGACGAAGGGACAGTCCCTTCGTCTTATCCGTGCAGCCCGAAAGGAACCACCATGAGCTTTAAGCAGTGGACCGAGGAGCACCAGGCTATCTGGGAGTTCATCAAGTTCAACGTGCTCTCAAACATCTCGACCATCACGCGCGTCGTCTGCGCGGCCGTGGGTGCCGCCGTCTTCGTGAACGCGCTCGGCCTCACGCAGCCGTTCCGGTTCCTCATCTTCAACTACTCCGACCCCGGCACGAACGGCCTCGGAGGTTTCCTCACGTTCCTCGTGGCGGAGGTCCTGGCGCAGGTCGTTAACTTCTTCGTGCAGATGAAGTGGGTCTTCAAGTCGTCGAACGGCTACGGCGACGCGGCCTGGAAGTACGCCATCCTCGCCGTGATCATCGTGGTCGTGAACCTGGTGCTGCCGGGCTATGTCACGAGCTTCTGCCAGGGCACCTTCGGCATGGACGCCTCGCTCTCGAGCACCGTCGCCTCCATCGTGAACACCCTGCTCGCCGTCATCGTGAGCTTCCCGCTGCTCAAATTCTGGATCGCAAAGTAGCGCACGAATTCATACCCCAAACGACGCGCCGCCGGCCCGTGCAGCAAATGCACGAACCGGCGGCGCGTTCCTTAGCGGCGCATCATTCAAAGACGCAATGTTTTGAGGCGCCGGGTTGCGCTCGGACGGCCCTTAGTAGCGCCCCTGCAGCGAGTACCAGCCGTTGTTCTCCCCCACCATGAGCGGCACGTCGAAGAGGTCGGACAAGACGTCGTCGCGCAGCAGCTCCTCCTTCTTGCCGTCGGCGTAGATGCTCGCGTCCTTGATGAGCAGCACGCGGTCGATGGCGGGGATGATGTCCTCGGGATAGTGGGTCACGAGGATAATGGAGCGGCCTTCGGCTGCGAGCGTGCGCATAGTGTCGCGCACGTGGTACATGCCCTCGGGGTCGAGGCCGGTGCAAGGCTCGTCGAACACGAGGACCTGCGGGTCGCGCACGAGCTCGCGGGCCACGAGCACGCGGCGCACCTGGCCGGTGGACATGGTCATGATGTCCTGATCGGCGAGGTTCGGGATGCCGAGGCGCTCGAGGGCGTCCATGGCGGCCGCGCAGTGGGCGTCGGTGACCTCGCCCCTCATGGGCAGGCCGAGCGTGCCGAAGATGCCGCCGACCACGATCTCGAGGGCCGGCAGGTGAACGCGCACCTGCTCATGCATGGTGGAGCTCACGACGCCGAGCGTGGAGCGGATGTCGGAGAGAAGCGGCCGGGCGGCGCCGCGGAAGCGCACCGGCGGCTCGTCGCGGTACAGCGGGAAGACCTCGCGGGTGAGAAGCTGGATGAAAGTGGACTTGCCGGCGCCGTTGGGGCCGAGCAGCGCCACGTGCTCGCCGGCCGCGAGCTCGAAGTGGCTCACGTTCAGGATCGTGCGCTCGGCCCTCACCACCTGGGCATCGTTTATCTCGAAGAGCGGCGCGCTCGCGCCTGCGGAATTCTGGGCCATCGAAGGGACCTTTCTCGCGTCGGGTAACACGGGTATTCACTATACACTCGCGGCCTTGGGGCCTGCGGGGCGAGGGACCGCGCGGACATACTCCGCTTACGCGAAGACCCAGGCGTGCTGGAGCTTGTAGTTTGCGAAGAAGAGCACCAGGTCGACCGCGACCTTGGCGGTAACGGCAGGGGCGCCGAGGAACTCCGAGAGAACCGTGGTACCGACGGCGCTCGCGCACATGACGCCCGTGGCGACCACCGCGTAGCGGGCGACGCGCACGGCAGATGAATCGGCGCCGAACACGCGCCGGCGGTTGACGGCGAAGTTCGCGCCCGCCGAGACCACGCGGGCCGCGACCGTCGCCGCGCCCACGGCGAGCACATCCATACCGGCCGCAACAAACGCCTGCTCAAGCACCGCGAACAGCACGATGTCGAGCGCGTAGCAGCCTGCGGAGGTGAGCGTGCACTTGACGAAGAGCTCCAGCATGACGCCGAGGATCCGCGCGGTGTCGGGCAAGGGGTCGAAATGCGTGTCGGTCCCGTTCTTGTCGGCGGCGTAGCTTATGGGGACCTCGTCGAAGACAAGCTTCTCCTCGCGCGCGTCGCACAAGAGGGCGCACTCGAAGTCGAACCCGTCCGCAGGCTCGTCGATGAGGCTGCGGGCGAAGGAAATGGGCATCCCGCGCAGGCCGCTCTGGGTGTCGCGCACGTCGACGCCGCAGAAGAATCGGATGGCGAGGCGCGTGAAGGCGTTGAACGCGCGCGTCTTAGGCGGCACCGAATCGTGAAGGAAGTCGCGCGTGCCCACATGGAGCGCCGCCGGGTCGCGCTCGACGGCCTGGCCCACGGCGATCACGTCGCTCGGAAGGTGACGGCCGTCGCAGTCGCAGGTCACGACGCCGACGGCGAGGGGCCACAGCTCCGTCGCGCGCGCTATGCCGGTCTTGAGGGCCGAGCCCTTGCCGCGGGTCTTTGGATGCACCACGACCTCGCAGCCGAGCTCTCGGCACTTCTTGAAGATCGGGAAGCAGCGAGCAGGGCTCCCGTCGTCCACGACGACGACGCCACCCTCCCAACGGCCGTAAAGGCCGCAGAGAAGCTCGATGAGCCTTGCGTCGGGGTCGAGAGCGGGAATCACGAGCACGGCGTTCTTGATGGCATCCGACATGCGCTCCTCCCCTCGTTCGACTATGTGGTTTCCCAACCAGGCAAGTATAGCGTCAAGGGGCATATTCGCCCCCATGCAGCTGCGGGGGATAGGCAAAAAGAGCCGGCCATCAACGCGATTTGCGGGTGGCGGCCGGCTCGTGAAAACATCGCTATTGGATCCCAGCCGTTACCCCTCGTCACAGCGTCGACGGAGGGAGGGCGCGACGAGGCCCGCGCCGGCCACCGCCATGATTCCGGCTCCGAGGAAGGCGACGTCACCTATGCTCGGCATGTCGTCGCCGGAGCGC
>CAVDQW010000025.1:0-15811 GCA_963610995.1 bacterium
CCGAGCAGGGCGACGGCTCCGGCCACTGCGCCGACGGCTCGGGGCATGTTCTGGCTGTTGGCCTCGTCGATGGCGGTTGTGTCGCCCTTATCGGTGGAAAGGGCGAGCTTCATGAAGCGCTGGGCGACCGTGTTGCCGCCGCCGTCGGTCGCGTAGCGGATGCCGGAGTCGATCACCTTGAATTCGACGCCGTTGGCGATGGTGACCTCTTCCTCGCCGTCGACCGCAGTGCCGAGGCTCACGTCGGCGCCGACGGTCATGTCCTTGGGCGCGTAGATCTCGAAGAGATAGTTGGTGGCGAGTCCGCCCGTGAAGTTCATGGCGACGCTCTCGAGCATCGAGGTGCTCATGATGGGCGAGCTCGTGAAGGTCTTGCCGGTGCAGGCAAGGCCCTCGGCGAGGGTCGATGAGCCTCCGGTCACGTCGGAGATGTTTTTGCGGCCGCTGTAGAGGACCAGGTCGCCCTTGAGCCTGTAGCGCGAAAGCTCGGTCGCCACGTTGCGCGCGGTCTGCTCGTACTCGGCGTAGCCGCCCGTGCCGTACAGCTCATCGGCGCTCACCTTGTAGGTCGAGCTCAGGTAGGCGTTGATCAACGTGTAGCTGTTGCCCGTGTAGGCAAAGGTCGCCGGGGTGTCGAGCTTGCTGGGATGGTTGCCGCCGTTGTATTCGGCGTCCTCCTGCGCCCACTGCTTGCTCTGGTCGCTGCTGGTGAGAACGGCGTAGCCCGCGTAGGGGTTCGTGGCCGCTTCGCCGCTCACGGTTACGTGGGCCGAGAAGCACACGGTGCCCTCGCAGGCGAAGATGTCCGCCTCGCCGCCGGCGTGCGCGCGCACTGTGCCGTCGGAGTCGACGCTCACCACGGAGTTGTCGGAGCTCGCGTAGAGGAGCAGGTCGCTCACGGAGCCGCTGAGCGTGAACTTGGCGGTCTGCCCGGCCTCCAGCGAGAACTGCTCGGCGGAGACGACGGGCTCGCCGGTAAAGACGGCCAGCTCGTTGGTCTTTGCATAGTCAATCAAGGCCTTGGAGGCCTCGGGCGCGATGATCTTGAGGCTCGTGTTGACGAAGTCGCCGCTCGTGGAGAGCGCGGCGTCCTCGTAGGCGATGGACTTCTCGCGGACCACGCTCACGGAGGCGGGAACGTTGAGCTTCGTAAGGCTGGTGGCGCAGAAGGCGCGCGCGCCGATGGTCGTCACGCCGTCAGGGATCGTGTACTCGGCGAGGGACTGGGCGGCGGCGAGGGCGGCCGCCTCGTCTGCGAGGTCCTCGGCTTCGCTCGTCTGGGCGGCGGCGTCGCTAGCGGCTTCGTCGACCAGGGGCTCGGCGGCATCGGCCTGGACGGCGTCGCCCGTCTCGGCTTCCGGCGCGGTTTGCGCATCGCTTATTGCCGTCTCGCCCTCGGCTCCCGTGTCCTGCGACTCGGCGGCGGTCGCATCGGCCGCAGGGGTCTCCTCGGCGGCCTGCGCGCCCTCGGCGGTATCGCTGGGCTGCGCGTCGTTGCTCACGACCGCTTCTGCGGCTTCGCTTAGCGCCTCCTGGTCGGCGCTTGCGTCCTGCAGGCCAAAGACCAGCGCGAGCGTCGAGCCGTCGGCGGTGAGGATGCTGTGGCCGTCGGGCCCCATCTTGTACGAGCCGCCCTCGGCGATGCTTACGTTCGCGTTGAGCATGCCCGAGATCATCTGCGGGTTGAGCGAGCTCAAGGTGGAGGGGAGCTGGATGTTTGCCCCGTTCGAGCTTGAGAAGGCCTTCTCGCCGATGGTCTGGACGCCTTCGCCCACGTTGACCTGCACGGGGTTTGCGCTCGAGCTTTCCGCGAAGGCGCTCTTGCCGATGCTGCGCACGGTGCCCGGGATGTCGAGGGACGTGAATGCGTTGCCGCTGAAGGCATAGTCGGGGATCTGCGTCAGGCCTTCGGGGAAGTTGACGCTGCTGACGTCGAGCGCGTTCTGGAAGGCGCCCGTGCCGATTTCGGTCAGGGTCTCGGGCAACGTCACGCTGGTCACGCCGCATACGTTCTTGGCGGCGTGGGGAGAGATCCGCGTCGTTCCCTCGGCCACGACGAGCTTGGGGCCGATCTGCGCGTAGCCGGTCGGCACGAGCACGAGCGCGGTGCCGTCCTTCGAGTAGACGAGGCCGTCGACGCTCTGGTAGGTGCTGTTGTCCTCGTCGACCGCGACGCTCAGCTGGACCGAGCCCGCCACGGCGAACGCCTGGTCGCCGATGGAGCGCAGGGTCGAGGGGAGATAGATCTCGCAGGGCTCGTCGGCGATCGCGGAGGCGTCGGCCCCGCCGGTGACGCTCGCGATGACGACCTCGCCGCTCGCGGCGTCGGCCGAGAAGATCTCTGCGCTGACGGCGCCGGCGTTCGCGGCACCGGCCGAGGCTGCCTCGGCGGACGAGGCCCCGGCAGCGGCGTCATCGGTTGAAACGTCGCCGCCGGCCCCGTCCCCGTCGCCTCCGGCGGCGCCGTTCTCGTCGCCTTCTCCCTCAACCACCAGCGGCTTATTCTCGCTGCTGGCAAAGGCCTCGGCGCCAACGGCCTGCACCTTGGGCATGCTCAGCGTGCCGATGTGGGCCGAGCCGAGAAACGCCTTCTCGCCGATCTGCGTGGCCGAGGCGAGGTCGAGCGAGGCCACCGCGGTGTTGCTAAAGGAGCTATCGCCGAAGGTGGCCACGTGTGTCAGGTCGATGTAGGCGAGCGTGACGCAGCCGCTGAACGCGTCGTCGCCGATGGTCTGCACGCTCTCGGGCAGGCTCACCTCATACAGGGAGCCGCAGTCCTTGAAGGTCGAGTTGGGCACGCGCGTCGCGCCGTCGGCGATGGCCACGGTCTCCAGCGCGTCGCTGTGCGAGAAGGTGCCGATGCCCCAGCCGCTGATGTAGCCGGGGACCGAGGCCGACTTGAGCGAGTAGCAGAACGCGAACGCGTAGTTGCCGAGCGACTCCAGGCTGCTCGGCAAGTCGATGGCCTCGAGGCGCGAGCAATCGTAGAAGGCGCAGGTACCGATGCTCACCAGGGAAGAGGGGAGGCTCACCGAGGTGAGGCCCGTGCAGTCGTTGAAGGCACGCTCGCCGATTGATGTGACGCCGTCGGACACCTTGACCGAGGTGATGGAGGCGTTGTACTCGAAGGCGTCGCTGGCGATGGTCTTGACCGGGGTGGCGGCGATGGCGGTCGGCGTCTCGATGTCGCCGCCCGCGCCGGAGTAGCCCGTGATGGTGACGCTTCCGAGCTCGCTCGTGTACTCGAAGCCCTCGGGAGACGTGGCCGCGAGGGCTTCGAGCGGGCAGGAAAGAATCGCCGCCGCGGCGAGCGCAATGGCGATGAGCAGGTTCTTCGCGTGGGTGCGACGGGTTGCCTCAGGGTGCATCGGGAGCCTTTCTCCGTGCGGGCGAGCGGTGTGCGTGCGCGCGGCCTCGGGCGCCGGGCCGCGCGCATGGCTTAAAGGACGAACTTCTCGATGACCTCGGCCACGCCGCCGGCGTTGTTGTCGTCGGCGCAGACGTAGTCGGCCGCGGCCTTGGCGTCGGCGCTCGCGTTGGCGACGGCGCAGCCGAGGCCGGCCGCCTCGATCATGGCCAGGTCGTTGGTGTTGTCGCCGATGGCGATGGTCTCCTCCTGCTTGATGCCGAGAAGGTTGGCGAGGCCGAGCAGGCCCTTGCCCTTGTTGATGCCGTGCGGGTTGAACTCGAGGTAGCGGTTGCTGGAGTAGACGACGTCGAGGCCCTCGGTGACGCCGGCCGCCGCGAGCTCCTCCGCGTAGGCGCGCAGCTCGTCCTGGTTCGTGTTCGCGAAGAGCATCTTGGTGATGACGAGGTCGCCGAGCCCCTCGTCGAGCGTCGCCGCGTGCGACTCGACGATGTTCATGCGGCCCTCGATGTAGCTGCGCTCCCAGTCGTAGTAGTTCCAGATAAAGACCGGGTCGAGCGTGTAGACGTGGACGCAGAGCTCGTGCTCCATGGCGTAGTCCCAGAGCTTCTCGGCGCAGGGGCGCGCAAGCTCGCTCGAGGTCAGGGGCTCGGGCGACGAGTTGCGGGTGATGGCGCCGCCGTTGAAGCTGATGACGTACTCGTCGTCGTGGCCGTCGAGGCCGAGGGTCTCGAGAACGTCGTTCACGCTGGTGAAGGGACGACCGGTCGCGGGGACGAACTTCACGCCCTTCTCGCCGGCGGCATGGATGGCGTCGACGACGCGCTGCGGGATCTTGTGGTCGCTGTCGAGCAAGGTCTCATCGAGGTCGCAGGCGATCAGCTTGTACATGAAGGGGCTCCTTGTTCCGAGTGGAATCATCCGTTCATTTTACTGCGATAAGACAGGGGGACAGTCCCTTCGTCTTATTTGCTAATATATCAAACTCGCAATGAGACGAAGGGACTGTCCCCCTGTCTTATCCCCGAGTTTTAGCAGCTCGTGACCTTGGAGAACGTGGTGCCGGCGGTGTCGAGGGTGAGCATGAAGCGGTTGCGGTCGCCGCGCATGACGATGACGCTCGCCTCGAAGGGCCGCCCGTGCTGGTCAAAGGTGGTTCGCAGCACGCGCAGGGCCGCCGCGCCCGCGGGCACGTCGAGCGCCTTGGCCTCGTTGCTGTCGAGGTTGACGGCCTCGTAGGTCTCGGTCGCGCGCGCGGGCATGCGGCCCGACGCGCCCGCGATCACCGTATAGAGCGAGGAAGCGAGCGCCTCGGCCGTGAGCTCGGGGCACACGGCGACGGGCACGAAGGCCGTCACGTATTGCATGGGGTGCTCGTCGGCGTAGCGCACGCGGCGGATCTCCCAGACCTCGGTGCCGTCGGGCACGCCGAGTCGCTTGGAGACGCCGGCCTTTGCCGTTCGCCTGCGCAGGCTGAGCACGCGCGACGAGGGCTTCTTGCCCAGGGCGTTTATCTCGGCGGTGAAGTTGAACGCCGTGCCGATGGAGCGCGCCTCGGACCGGAACGAGACGAACGTGCCGCGCCCGCGCTTGCGCACGATGGTGCCGTCGTCGACGAGGTCCTGGAAGCAACGGCGCACCGTCCCGCGCGAGAGATGCATGGCATCGGCGATGTCCTGCTCGCGGGGCAGCGGCGTCGACTCGTCGAAGGCGCGCGTGGCCAAAAGCTGGAGAACGCGCTCCTTAAGCTGCTGGTAGAGGGGGATATCGGAGTCCTGGTCGAGCGGCTCTGCGGCGAGCGTCTGAAGGGTGTCCATCTTCGTTCCTCGTATCTCACGTTCTGCATGTACTGTACATACGCGCGTGTTTCCGGTTCTACACGCCGCGCAGGATGGCGGTTCGTATTCTGTAGGTGCAGCAAGTACAGCAACTACTGCACAAGCAAAACAAGGCAAGTCAAGCCAACGCACGTCGGAAGAAAGAAACCGCAATGAAGCCCACCAAGCCCGCAGCCGAGATGTCCGTCAAGGAGCTCGCCCGCTACATCGACCAGTCCGTCCTGAAGCCGGAGTTCACCGTCGACGACATCAAGAAGTACACCCAGGAGGGCATCGACTTCGGCTGCAAGACCATCTGCATCAACCCCGCCAGCCTCGAGATCGTCGCCCCCATGGTCGAGGGCACCGACACCGGCCTGTGCGTCGTCTGCGACTTCCCGTTCGGCCTGGCCACCACCGAGGCCAAGGCCATGCTCGCCGAGGAGTACTGCTCCAAGTACGACATCGAGGACCTCGACATCGTCGCCAACTACGGCTGGCTGCGCTCCGGCCTCCACGATAAGGTCGTCGAGGACCTGAAGCCGCTCGTCGAGGTCTGCCACAAGCACGGCACCAAGGTCAAGGTCATCATCGAGACCGAGTCCCTCAACGACGAGCAGATCGCCGACGGCACCCGTTGCGCCGTCGAGGCCGGCGCCGACTTCATCAAGTCTTCCACCGGCTTCCTCACCGGCCACGAGTCCGAGGGCGCTTCTCCGCGCGTCGTCAAGCTCATGATGGACGCCGCCAACGGCGAGATCGCCGTCAAGGGTTCCGGCTGCATCCGCACCCGCGAGCACTTCCTGCAGCTCATCGATATGGGCATCGACCGCATGGGCGTCGGCTACCGCTCCACCCCGGTCGTGCTCGACTGCACCCCCGAAGAGGCCAAGAACCTCTAGGGCCTCGAGGCGGCAAGCCTCACAAACATGGACCTGATGGCAAGAAGCACAGGTGTCACCCCCCCACGCCTACCTGCGCAGATATGCCAGAAGTCATAGCTTTACCCTTGCTTTGAGCCCAGGGGCCGAGTCGTGAAAGCGGCCCGGCCCCAACTTGTTTGCACCGATGAGGGACGCCCGGCGCACGCCGCGGCGTCGCGAGGAGGGAACGACCATGAGCGACGAGCTCGAGCGCGACCCCCAGACCGTCACCATCCACATCATCTCGGACTCGCTCGGGACGACCGCGCGCAGGGTCGTCGCGTCCGCAGTGGTTCAGATCCCGCGCGGCAGCGTCATGGTGAGCACCCTGAGCCACGTGGAGAACCTGGCGCAGGTGCGCACCTACCTGGACCGTTACGCGGTTCCCGGCGAGAAGACCGCCGTGTTCCACACGGTGCTCGACTGCGAGCTGCGCCGCAGCATCCGCGAGGAGCTCGAGGCGCGCGGCGTGCCGTCGGTCGACATGCTGGGGCCTGCGATGAGCATCGTCGCGGCGCTTGCCGAGCAGGAGCCGATGAACGTGCCCGGCCTCGTGGTGGACCGCGCGGTGCCCGAGGTCCGCAAGATCGACGCGAGCAAGCTGGCGTAAGGCGGGATTTTGCGCTTGCCACGGCGCGTGCGGCCTTAAATGTGGAGGATGCGGCCTGCAAATCCCTGCAGTGAGGGGTGTTGTCGCTTTGGCGTGCAACGGATTTGCGATTGTGCGTGCACTATTAAATCCTTGATGTTGCTTCGCATCACGCCCAACTGGGAAAACGCGGGCGATGCCACGTCGAAGGCTGCCGCGAGGACCTCGATTCGCCCTCATGGGGGCGCCGAACCCCGTCTCGGGGCACGCACAATCGCAAATCTGTTGCACGTGAAGGGCGAGAATGGTCCCGAGGCGCCCGATTTCGGCCGATTAACGTGCGCCGGGCAGCGACGGGGACACCGGAGGGGCGTCGCGACCCGGAGGGCGGCATTCGCGGGTGAGTTATACGTGAGGCCTTGGGCCATAATCGGGGCCGCGCGATGCTGGGTAAGCCGCTGCGCCGCGCATCCGCCGGGGAGCGCTTGCGAAGAGGGGCGCTCAAGCGAGAGGAATTCGATGGTAGAGAAGGATTTCGCGCGGATCGCGCGCGATATGAACGTGCTCGCGGGCTTCGAGGGCGTGCGAGATGTGCCCGCGCTCACCCCCGAGGCACTGCGCTTGGCGATAAACTCACCGCAGGTAGATGTGCTCACGCTCTTCGGCGGGGCACCGCTCGCGGGCGCCGACGTGCTGGCCGACGCGATGCGCGCGGGCGTGGCGAGGTCGTACGCCATCGTGGGCGGAGCGGGTCACACGACGCCCGCCTTCCGTGCGCGCACCCGCGAGCTCTGCTGCGAGGTTGCCTTTGCCGACGACGCTTCCGAGGCGGAGGTCTTCGAGGCCTATCTCGAGGCGAAGCACGGTCTTTCTGCCGACCTGCTCGAATGCGAGTCCACGAACTGCGGCGCGAACGTCGTCAACCTGCGGGCGCTCTTGGCAAAGAGGGGAGTGGCGTGCGAGAGCATGGCGTTTATCCACGACGTCTCGATGCAACGGCGCATGTCTGCTCAGATCGAGAAGGAGATGCCGGGCGTGCGCCGCGTGAACTACGCTGCCTACCAGGTGCGCGTTGTGCCGAGCGGGGCGAGCGCCGAGGCCGTGGCGGAAGACCCGCTCGCGGGCCTCGTCTTCGACGACGAGCCCCTCGGCATGTGGGACATGGCCCACTACCTCACGCTCCTCATGGGCGAGGTCCGGCGCCTGACCGACGACGAGTTCGGCTACGGTCCCGCGGGCGCCGGCTTCATTGCCCACGTCGACGTGCCCGCGGAGGTCACGGCCGCATGGAAGCGCCTGCTCGAGGACTTCCCCGGCTCCGTGCGCGTGGCGAACCCGGCCTTCGCTTCCCGGCCGAGCGCGTAGCGGCTCTCGTATTCGGCGGCCTTTGCGGTGCCGAGTGTTTGCCGGTCAAGGGTTGACACCGTTTTCGACTGCGACCGCGGCCAAGTGTCGATTCGGGCGCTTGCCGAGCGTTGACGTGGCGGCGATTTTGCCCTCAAAGCCCTTCATCGGCGCCCGGTCCAGCCTCCATTGCTGGGCCGAGCGCCGTTATCTGTGGGCCCATTTCCTCCGGATGCTTACCATCGCTTCATTACCGCCGGTCCCGCCGCAGCCGATTCCATGCCCCGCGCCATCCGCGCGTCCCCGTCCCAATCGAACGCGCGGCAGCTTGCGCGCCCCGCTCGCCTATTCGCGCAAGCACGCATAACGCAGATGTGGCATAGTTCAAAGCACCGTGCCCACTCGGGGCGCGAGATTCCAAGGGGGTCCAGGCAATGGCACGTCAGAAGGCTGCAGTCGTCTTTGTGAGCGAGCGCGAGATTTCGCGCGGCCGACTCGCGGGCGCTGAGCTCCTTCTCGGCCTAGATCTCCTCCTACTTACGTCCGCGCGTTAGGGATGATGCCCATACCTGCGCGCGTGACCTGAGCCGACGGCTACCCGCTAGCCGCGGCCGCTTTTTTCTGCAGCCCTATGCTGCGACGCCGAACCCCGCCACAAGCTGCGCCCGCCCGCACGGGCGCCCAAACGATTGGGAAGCATCATGACCAGGAAGATCCACATCTTCGATACCACCCTGCGCGACGGCGAGCAGTCTCCCGGCGCTTCCATGAACACCGAGGAGAAGCTCGTCATCGCCCAGCAGCTCATCCGCATGGGCGTCGACGTCATCGAGGCGGGCTTCCCCATCTCCTCCCCGGGCGACTTCCGCTCCGTTCAGGAGATCGGCCGCCTGGCCGGCGACTCCTGCACCGTCTGCGGCCTGACCCGCGCCGTCGACAAGGACATCGACCGCGCGGCCGAGGCCCTCGCGACCGCCAAGCGTCCCCGCATCCACACCGGCCTGGGCGTCAGCCCCTCTCACCTGCGCGACAAGCTCCACATCACCGAGGAGGAGTGCATCGAGCGCGCCCGCCACTGCGTCTCTTACGCCAAGAAGTACGTTGAGGACGTCGAGTTCTACGCCGAGGACGCCGGCCGCTCCGACCAGGAGTTCCTCATCCGCGTGATCCAGGCCGCCGTCGACGCCGGCGCCACCGTGGTCAACATCCCGGACACCACCGGCTACAGCCTGCCCGAGCAGTTCGGCGCCCGCATCAAGAGCCTGTCCGACAACGTCATCGGCATCGAGAACGTCATCATCTCGGTCCACACCCACAACGACCTGGGCATGGCCACCGCGCTTGCCCTGCAGGGCGTCAAGAACGGCGCCCGCCAGATCGAGTGCACCATCAACGGCCTGGGCGAGCGCGCCGGCAACACCGCGCTCGAGGAGGTCGTGATGGCCATCAAGATGCACGGCGAGGAGCTGGACGCCCACACCGACGTGGTGACTCCCGAGCTCACCCGGGCCTCTCACCTGGTCAGCCGCATCACCGGCATGAACGTGCAGGCCAACAAGGCCATCGTGGGCGCCAATGCCTTTGCGCACAGCTCCGGCATCCACCAGGACGGCGTGCTGAAGGCCCGCAACACCTACGAGATCATCGACCCCGCCGACGTGGGCGCCGCCGGCTCCGAGATCATCCTCTCCGCCCGCTCCGGCCACGCCGCCCTGCGCCACCGCCTGGGCGAGCTGGGCTACGTCTTCAAGGACGAGGAGTTCGACGACATCTACACGCGCTTCCTCGAGATCGCGGACCAGAAGAAGGAGGTCTACGACGAGGACCTCGAGTCCATGGTGCAGGAGCGCGACCGCGAGGTTAAGGCCATCTACACCCTGGAGGCCCTGCAGGTTTCCTGCGGCGACCCGCTGGTGCCGACCGCCACGGCGACCGTCACCGACGAGCTGGGCGTCAAGCACGTGGTCTGCGCCACCGGCACCGGCCCCGTCGACGCCGCATACAAGGCCGTCGACCAGGTCGTGGCGGTGCACGGCGACCTCGCGGAGTTCAACG
This sequence comes from bacterium, assembly GCA_963610995.1. Lineage (GTDB taxonomy): Bacteria > Actinomycetota > Coriobacteriia > Coriobacteriales > Atopobiaceae > Paratractidigestivibacter. The sequence continues at coordinate 10,096 of CAVDQW010000025.1, forward strand.
TCAAGGCCATCACCCGCGGCATCGACGCCATCGGCGAGGTCACGGTGCGCGTGACCGCCGAGGACGGCAGCGTCTACTCCGGCCGCGGCGCGGACACCGACATCATCGTGTCGTCCGCCAAGGCGTACGTCAACGCCATCAACCGCATGATCCAGACGGCCCGTTCCAAGCAGGGCAAGTAGGGGATAGCCGGAAGGGAAGCCGGCGAAACTTAGGGAAGAGCAAGGGACGGCCGGGGCTGACGCGCCCTGGCCGTCCTTTGCATTGGCGTTTAAGCGACGGTTGATGTGGTATTCTGTATGACAAACGTCATACACAAGGAGGCCGTCATGATCGTTGTCACGCCGGCGCGCGAGGAGAGGACACGCGTTTCGCTGCGCCTTCCGCCGGAGCTCGCGGAGCGGATCGAGCGCTATGCAGATGAGAACCGCTTGAGCAAAACCGATGCCTACGTGCGATTTCTTCGTCTTGGGCTCGAAGCGGAGAAGGATCGTGCCGACTCGGCGGCTCTGCAGGAGATATCCGAGAAGCTCGACTCGGTGCTTGAGCGTTTGGGTGCGGAAGGTTTGAAGGCGGCTAGGGGAGACAAGGCGGCGGTTGTGGCTGCGGTTCACGAAGTCGCGGTGCGATATCCGGCCATAAAGAAGGCCTGGCTGTTCGGCTCGTTCGCCCGCGGAACCTATGGGGAGAGCAGCGACGTCGACCTGCGGATTGAGCTGGACCGTTCGCAAGACTTCGGTCTTCGCGAGCTGAGCCACTTTGGCAAGGAGATGGAGCAGCTCGCCGGGCGGGAAATCGACGTGGTGTCTGCGGAGGTAATCAAGAATCCTCAGCTCAAAGCAGCTTTCGAGCGCGATAAGGAGCTCATCTATGAGCGCGAAGAGTAGCGATCTCGCAAGGGTACAGGAAATCTGGGACGTTGCCACGCAAACTCAGCGCCAAATAGCCGTCCTGGGTTTTACCGGGGAACGGTTTCTCGAACCTTTGGACGACGCCGACGATTTGATCGCCGAAGGCCTTATGAATCGCGTCTTGCGCATTGCCGAGGAGACGGGACGGATCAGCGATGGCGTGGCCGAGCGGTTCGGTTTTGAACGTGCCGCTGCGAGCGGCGTGCGGAACCGACTGGCCCATGCCTATGGCGAGGTGGACCGACAGATTATCTGGGAAGTGATCGAGCGCGACCTCGAGCCGTTGCTCGAGGCGTGTCAAGCCTATTGCGACGAGAACGGTGTTGAGCTCGGATAAAACCACGATGACTTCGGGGGGTTGCCGCGGAACTCGGCAAACGGAACCATGTGGGCTATTACCTGTGCGGCCGCCCCCCGTGTCTCATGAGCTCGTGGCCTCGCTCACTCTCGGCTGTTTCGATATCGCCATCTCAGGCGTCTGTGCAAAATGCGCTGCTTGAGTTGCCGGAGCCTTGCACTCCCGACCGCTTTTGTTGGTCGGCGGCCTGGGCGTTGCAAAGAAAACCTTTCGAGTTGGCGCGCGGTCGCCCACCTGCAAAGAGACCCCATCGACTTGGTGCGCAATCGCCCGCTCTGCAAAGAGACCCCGTCGACTTGGTGCGCAATCGCCCGCTCTGCAAAGAAAATCGGCTGACTTGGTTTCTGACCTCGATATTTGCAAAGAAAACGTGCTGACTTGGCCGACCTGAACCAACTCGCCGCGTTTTCTTCGCGGCGATGACTCAGAGCGACCAACTCGCCGCGTTTTCTTCGCGGCGAGGTCGCCGCGCCACCAACTCGCCGTGTTTTCTTTGCAGCGAGGCCGCTGCGTCACCAACTCAGCCGGTTTTCTTTGCGGAAAAGCTCCGGGCCGTTACCTGGAGTAGCTATTCTGCGACGCGATCGCAGAGCGCGGCTTACAAGAATGGGCGAGAAGCGTAATCGGCGCCGGCGCGACGCCCCGCCCGGCCGCTTCTCTGTAAAACTGCCGCCATCTCGGGCGCGAATTCGCGAACGCCCGGTTAGCGTTCGTCACGGCGTCGAGATGGCGGCAGTTTGTCTCAAAGCGACATTCGTCAGGGGAGAGTATCATTAGTCCATTGCTGCAAAACAGCCCCTAGGAGAGGAACCAACATGGCACGTTCCATGACCATGGCCGAGAAGATCCTGGCCGCGCACGCCGGTCTTGACGAGGTCGTCCCCGGTCAGCTCGTCGAGTGCGACCTTGACCTCGTGCTTGCCAACGACATCACGGCCCCCATCGCCATCAAGACCGTGCGCGAGATCGGCGCCGGCGTCTTTGACAAGGACCGCATCTGCCTGGTGCCGGACCACTACAGCCCCAACAAGGACATCAAGAGCGCCGAGCAGACCAAGGTCACGCGCGACTTTGCCCACGAGCACGGAATCACCAACTACTTCGAGCAGGGCTGCATGGGCATCGAGCACGCCCTTCTGCCCGAGCAGGGCGTCGTCGTTCCCGGCGACCTCATGATCGGCGCGGACTCCCACACCTGCACCTACGGCGGCATCGGCGCCTTCTCCACGGGCGTGGGCTCCACGGACGCCGGCGTGGGCATGGCCACCGGCCGCGCCTGGTTCAAGGTGCCCGAGACCATCCGCTTTGTGATTGACGGCGAGCTGCCCGAGGGCGCCACCGCCAAGGACATCATCCTGCATATCATCGGCATGATCGGTGTGGACGGCGCGCTCTACTGCGCCATGGAGTTCGCCGGCTCCACCATCGAGGCTCTCTCCGTTGAGGGTCGCCTGACCATTGCCAACATGGCCATCGAGGCCGGCGGCAAGGCGGGCCTGTTTGAGGTCGACGACAAGTGCCGTGAGTACGTCGAGCGCCGCGCCAAGCGTCCGATCCGCGAGTTCCACCCGGACGCCGACGCCCAGTACAAGCAGGTCATCCACATCGACGCCTCGACAATCGTGCCGTGCGTCTCCTGGCCTCACCTGCCGAGCAACACCCACCCCGTGGCTGAGAGCCGCCAGATCAAGATCGACCAGGCCGTCATCGGCTCCTGCACCAACGGCCGCATCGAGGACATGCGCGCCGCCGCCGAGGTGCTGCGCGGTCGCGTGGTGGACCCGAACGTCCGCTGCATCGTGATTCCGGCCACGCAGGGCGTCTGGCTGCAGTGCGTGCACGAGGGCCTCATGGACGTCTTCATCAACGCCCACTGCGTGGTCTCCACGCCCACCTGCGGCCCGTGCCTGGGCGGCTATATGGGCATTCTCGCTGCTGGCGAGAAGTGCGTGAGCTCCACCAACCGCAACTTCGTCGGCCGTATGGGCGACCCGACCTCCGAGGTCTACCTGGCGAGCCCGGCCGTCTGCGCCGCCAGCGCCATTGTGGGCCACATCGCGCTTCCGAGCGACCTGGACTAGCGTCGCCGGCCACGCGCCGCGCGCGAGCCGCATCTGAGATTTTCTCGCCCTCCGTTCTCGCCGAGTGTGCGCCATGGCACACTTATGGCGTCCGGAGGGCGATTTTCTGTGCATATACGCAAACTCGACGATGGCGGGCGGCATGACGGAGCACTGACGCGGCCACCATGAGGGAGCAGCTATGAAGCTGCAGGCCTTCAACCCATATCTCCCCGAGTGGGAGTACGTGCCCGACGGCGAGCCGCACGTCTTTGGCGACCGCGTCTATGTCTACGGCTCGCACGACCGCTTTGGTGCGGCGATGTTTTGCGTGGACGATTACGTGTGCTGGTCGGCGCCGGTGGACGACCTGTCCGATTGGCGACTTGAGGGCACGATCTTCCGCAAGAACCAGGACCCGGTGAACCGCCTGGGTCTGCGCCTGCTGTTTGCGCCGGATGTAGCGAGAGGCGCGGACGGCCGCTACTACCTCTTCTATGCCTTCGACTTCATGGGCACGATCGGCGTCGCCGTTTGCGACGAGCCTGCGGGTGCCTACGAGTATCTGGGCCACGTGAGCTGGTCGGACGGTACGCGCTATGGGCGCCGCTCGGGTGACGGTTTTGCTTTTGATCCCGGTGTGCTGGTGGACGACGACGGTCGCGTCTGGATGTACTCCGGCTTTCGCACCCACGTGCCGCGTGTGGTCACGGGTATGTGCGCAGCAAAGAACGAGGGTGGTTACCTGCTGGAACTTGAGCCGGACATGTTGACCATCAAGGGCGAGCAGCGCCTGCTCTTTCCCACGGAGGGGCTGGGCTCGTTTGCGGACCACGGCTTCTTTGAGGCTAGCTCCATACGCAAGTTCGACGGGCGCTACTACTTTGTCTACAGCTCCGTCCACAACCACGAGCTCTGCTACGCCGTGAGCAACCGCCCGGACGGCGGCTTTGAGTACGGCGGCACGCTCGTCTCAATTGGCGACGTGGGCCTGCCGGGTCACGTCGATGAGGCCCATGCCACAAACTATCTGGGCAACACCCATGGTGGCATGCTGCGCATTTGTGACGACTATTACATCTTTTATCATCGACAGACCAACCGGTGCTCTTATGCGCGTCAGGCCTGCGCCGAGAAGCTCCAGCGAGGTACAGACGGCCGCTTTCTCCAGGCGGAGGTCACGAGCTGCGGCCTGAACGGGCGGGCCGCTGGCTGGCAAGGGCGTCTACCAGGCCCGCATAGCCTGCAACCTGTGGAGCGCAAGGGGCGCCGCGCGTGTGGACGGCAACGGCGTGAGGCGCCGTTTGGCCGTGCATCCGTACTTCACGCAGGAGGGTCGCGGGCGAGAAGGGCGCCAGTACGTGGCGAACCTGCGCGACGGCGCCGTGGTGGGCTTCAAGTACTTCGACCTTTCGGCGACGCGTGGCATCGCGCTGCGGCTTCGCGGGTGCGGTGCTTGCCGCGTTGCCGTGGCCGCCGATGAGAACTTCTCGCAGGCCCTGGGCGTGGTGGAGCTTGGGGCGCTGACGCACGAGTGGCAGACCTTCTCGGCACCGCTTTCGCCGGCTAGCGAGAAGTCCGCGCTCTTCCTACGCTTTGAGGGCGAGCTGACCGCGGACTTCCTGGAGCTGGAGCTGGCGGATTAAGGGACAAGAAAACGGCTGGCGGGGATTACGCTCCCTACCAGCCGAAATCATGTCCGTAAATCGTGCGAGTGATGACAGTTTGTCTACTGAAGCCCCGTAAATCCGAGGTCGCTAAGTGTGGCACCTGTCCCGCTTGCGGAGAGGGCGCCGAGAAGGCCCTTCTGGATCATCTTTGAGACGGTTCCTGAGTTCGACTTGATGACTGAGGTCCCCGTTGTGGTTCCGGTGTTCTCGTAGTCGTCAAACGTAATCTCCCTGTCATAGGCGTAAGAAGGCAGATCGATCTTTCCCGTCCCCGACTCGTTGATTGTCCTTCCCAAGATCTTGACCTTGCAGGTTGCCGAAAGGTCTGCACTGGTCTCGCTGTGGTGGACTGTCATGGTCCACTGCTCGTCCATTCCGACGTAAGACTTCTCAGCAATGTCTCCGTCCAAAGAGCACTTGATGTCACCGTTTGAGTAACCCTCAACAGTCCAGGTAACCTCGCCCTGCGAAGTCTTGTAGGGCCCCTCTGTGAGCAGCCAGTTGACGAACATCCAATAGCGGCAGCCGCTCATCTTGGCGCCGTTCTTGTCCTCGTCGCCGATTGCCGTGTACGCCTCAAGCGCCTCGGCGTAGGAACCTTGCTCATAGAGCTTGTCAGCCTTTGTCTGCGGCGAGAAGACCGTCGTCGAGAGGACTATGGCCACGATGGCGACCACGGCGACTACCGCGCCGGCGATGACGGGCATCTTTCCGGCG
>CAVDQW010000026.1:0-11261 GCA_963610995.1 bacterium
GCCCCGTACGGCACGACCGGTGGGCAAAACGGCGCAGCCCTACACGGCACGACCCGCGGGCTAGACGGCACAGCTGCGTGCGGCACGGCCCGCGGCTAGACGGCACAGCTCCGTACGATGCAACAGACGACTTTGGCCCTTGGCGAGCATCTTCGGGCCCATAGAAGCGCCTCCCGCAATCTCCCCAATACTTGCTGCACGAAAACCGGACTTATCAACGATTTTCTGGCGCCATCCGAGTATCTGACGGATGTAGCAAGGTGCTGACCAGCGGTTTTTTGATTCCAAGCCGCTTCTATACTCGGCCATCCTGAGAAAATCGTTGATAAGTCGGATTTATTTGGACACGCGCGCCCGCGGGATCGCCCGACACGCCCCGCGATCTTCCGCCATGCCCGGCATCGGAGCCGCCATGTCGCCGCCGCCCGCGGGGAAACTTCCGATTTGCGGCAGACTTCGACGCGAATCATCGCCCGGGCCGCGGGCAGGACAGGCCGGCGCGCGATTTCGAGCCGGCCAATTGACCGCCGCCGATGTCGAAGGCGGTGTTCGCCAGCCGCTCGCCCGTGATCCGACTCGCGAGGTCGCAAGAAGAAAGCCACGCCCACGGCGTCGTGTCCTGAGCGCATCTGCACCAGATTCTGGGTGCGTCCGTGCGGGGTTCTCGGCAAATCCGTGCGGGGTTCTCGGCAAATCCGAGCCGGGTTCTCGGCGCGCCTGCATCAAATCCTGGGCGCGTCCGCGCCTGATCATGGACGAACCTGCACCAAACCTGAATGCATTTGCCCAGCTAGCAAGGGTCGTCCATAAAGAATTTTCCCACGAAGCAAGAATTTCGCAAACCATGGTGCGCTTTTGATGCGCACAGGGCCGTAATGTTCAGGCCAACAAGAGCAACCCCAAAACAAAGGAGCCCAAAAATGAACGCCAACAAGAACCTCACCCGTTTCGCCGCCGGTATCGTCATCGCTCTGGTCGTCCTTGGAGCGGTTGTGATCTTCGGCAACCTCGTCGCAAGCGGCCACGCGGCGGCCGCGCACCAGATCGCGCGCAGCAGGCCCGTAGGAATGCCGCGTATACCCGTGTTCCTCGCCTTCGGAATGCTCGGCATCGCCGGCGGCGCGCTCGTCTTCCTCTGCAGCGAGCGAGTGAGCGACGAGAAGAAGAACGCAGAGAACGAGAGCAACTAACAGCCAACTAGCAGCCAATCAACCAACAAGAAATCACCGCGCCCGAGGGCGCCCTCAAGGAAAGAAGAAGATCATGAAGAAGAGCAACCTTGCCGTCACTTTCGCACTCACCGCCTGCCTCGCCTGCGGCGTCGCGCTTACCGGATGCGGGGCCCTGAGCACCTCTACCAAGAGCAGCACCCAGCAGAGCACGACGACCACCACGATCGAGAAGACGAACACAAACAATACCGGCGGCTCGTCCGGCACCTCGAACACGACTCAATCCGCGACGGAAACCACCACCAAGAGCAACACGGGCAACACCAACAGCTCGGCCAACACGAACAGTTCCTCCAACGCGAGCAATTCCTCCAGCTCGGCCAACACCAACAACGCGACCGACAACACTGCCGCCGACACCTCGAGCACCGACGTGCAGCCCGTTGACAAGGGCATCACCGACGCCATCACCGTCAACACCAAGTACGGCACCCTTGAGGTGACGGTCGATGACTTCGTGACCGACGAGGCCACCACCGCCGATTACCGCGCGACCCCGATGTTCGGCGACAACAACACCCCCGGTATCCTCGAGCTCACCGTGAAGAACGTGAGCTACAACAACCCGAACGAGGAGACGGCCGACACCGTCGACCTGACCCAGGCTGTGCAGCTCTACGTCAACGGCAAGACCCCCGACCTGCTCAAGTCCGGCCTCTCCTACAAGGGTTACGAGAGCGCGTACGAGGGCAAGATCAAGTGCTTCTCCCAGGGTTCCACGGTCAAGTGCAACCTTGCCTACGAGCTCACGGACGTCCCCGGCCAGGTGACCGTGAAGGTCGGCGGCGAGCAGTACACCATGACGGTGACCGCACAGTAGGAAAACGGCCGATTCGAACGGACTCATGCACGAAAACCCGACTTATCAGCGATTTTCTGAGAACAGCGAAGTAACGAAGCCACCTGCGGAGGACAAAACCGCAGGTGGCTTCGATTCGTTCGGCCTTGGATACTCGGGGGTGCGCGAAAAACCGTTGATAAGGCCGGTTTTCGCGCAAAAGGCCTGAGAATGCGGCGCTGATTCGGCCATCAAGGCTGTGATTCGGCCTCCGTGCGCCGGCCCTCGGCTCGGGCGGAGGCTCATCGCCTGGGCAACGAGTCGCCCTGGGCGGCGATCCAACCCTTGAACGGCGGCGCTTGTCCAAAAATCGAGCTTGACGGTCGTTTTTAGCCGGATCCAAGAGTATCGCGCCCATTTCCGATTTAGAAACCGCAGGTAGACGAGTTGCCAAGTTTCGAGCTACTTAACCAATCGTCGGAAAACGACCGTCAAGTTCGATTTTTGGACAGCAACGGCGCCATTCCTCACCCCGGCCGGGCCGGTACGCGTACTCCTCGGGAATATCGTTGACGATATAGCCGTCGGCGTTGACGCGCGGTGGACAGGCGCGGGCGAGCCCGCTCGTGGGGCCGACGACGCGCATGTCGCAGACATCATCGCCCGTGGCCACGAGCAGCGGCCGCACGAGCGTGAGGTTCTTGGTCGCCATGTTGGGGTAGTCCGTGTTGCACATGGGGCGCAGAAACTGCATGAGGCCCAGCCGCTCAAGCATCACCTTGACGGGACAGAGGCCGGAGACCATCTGGACGCCGCCGGGCGTCGGCGAGACGTTGACCTGCACATCCCAATATCCACCCAGCTCACCGGCAGCGAAGCGCCTGTGCGTCGCGGCTCGGAAACATGTGGCACGAGGTATCGATCCGCAGCGTGGGCATGGCGAGTCCTTTGCACGAGCGGGCCGCGGCCCTAGGTGTTAGGCGAGGTTAACTACACCGCTTCGAACCTGCTCCGAGAAACTCCAGGGACGTCGTCCGCGATACCGCACCAACGATGCCGTACCCCATCGTTGCATTCAAATCGCATGCAAAGTTTTGCATACCAGGCAATATGCAGAACTCTGCATGCTACACTACATGCAAAACTTTGCATGAATGGAGGACCCATGCCCAGCAGCTCCCCGATGGCCACGACCCTCGGCAACATAACGACGCCCCGGCAAGCCGGGCAGTACGTCCGCAAAGCGCGCGAAGCCCAAGGCCTCACTCGCGCTCAGCTAGCCAACGCGGCAGGGGTCTCCGAGCGTCTCATCGCGTCACTGGAGCTCGGCGACGCCACGGGAGTCCGTCTGGACAAGCTGCTGTCCATCCTTGGCGCCCTCGGCATCGCGCTCATAGCGCAAGGGCAAACGCCCACGGCAACCCGTGCCAAGTCGAAGAAGCCCTCCGAGCACATCAACACGCAGACCTCTGACGTCTCCAAGCCCGCTACCGATAACGCCGACTGGACCTACGCCAGTCTGTACGCGCAGATCGCCGCAGAGCAGGGCGTCTCCCTTCCCACCGCAGAGAAGAGCTGACATGGCAGAAACCGCGCTCTCCGTCATCATCTGCGGCCGCGTCGCGGGCACCCTGCGCCAGGACTCGCGCGGCCTTATGAGCTTCTCCTACTCCGGCGATTATTCCGGGGCGCCGCTCTCGCTCTCCATGCCCGTGAGCAACCGAGTCTTCGGCCAATCGACCGTGCGTCCGTATCTCTTCGGTCTGCTCCCCGACAGCGAGCAGCAGCGCCGGGCCATCGCCAACGAGCACGGGATCAGCGCGAACAACCCGGTCGCCATGCTGGAGCGCATCGGCCTCGATTGCCCCGGCGCCGTCCAGTTCTGTCCCTACGGGCAGGAAGCATCGGCAACGGCCAGGAACGAGGAGTTCGTCCCCCTCGCCGACCGCGAGATAGCGCAAAGGCTCCGATCGATCCGCAGCGACCGCGACGCGACGTGGATGGGCAGCGAGGAGAGCTGGTCGCTCGGCGGCAATCAGGGAAAGTTTGCGCTCACGCTGCGCGACGGGTCGTGGTGCGAATGCAGGGGCGCCGCTCCGACCACGCATATCTTTAAGAACGGCGTCGCCGGGTTCAAGCTCGAGGCGCTCAACGAATACGTGTGCATGAGGACCGCCAAGGCCTGCGGAATCGAGGCGGCCGACGTGGAGTACCGGCTATTCGAGGACGAGCCCGCGCTCATCGTGAGCAGATACGACCGTGTCGGGATGCCCGACGGCGGCATCGACCGTCTTCATCAGGAGGACCTCTGCCAAAGCCTCGGCGTCATGCCGGACCAGAAGTACACATCGGACGGTGGGCCTGCTGCGCACGACGTCATCGGCCTGTTGGCCCGGACCGGCCAGGCTCGCGCGAACCTCGCACTGTTCACGCGCATGTTGTTCTTCAACTGCCTCATCGGCGCGCCGGACGCGCACGCCAAGAACTACTCGCTGTTGCTGGGCGTGGGCGGCAACGCCCTGCTCGCCCCTCTGTACGACGTGGCCTCGGGACTTGCATACGAGAACGCCCGACGGCGTGGTCGCCTGGCGATGTCCGTCGGCGGTGAGAACCGCTTCGGGCGCGTCGGCCGTGGGGCCATCGAACGCTATGCGGGAAGGAACGACGTGAAGGTCGCTAGGGCAATGGACGGCGCGGGGCTCGACGCCGACGCCTGCGCGGCGATAATGGCCGAGCTCGCGCAAGCGATCCCCGACGCCATGACCGACGTGTTCGACGAGGCGATCGATGGGGGCATCCCCGGGACGGACGAACTGCGCGAACGTCTGCTAGGGCCCGTGAAGGAGAACTGCGCGGCGACGCTGGCGTTGCTCGGGTAACAGCGCAGAATGGGCGGCGCGGCCCGTGACATTTCGGTTAGGCGCAACCAGACGAAGAAACACCGCGGCGATGGCGCCGCCCTCCCCTAACCGCCGTAAATCCGCTGGGCCTCGTCCTTGACGGCGGCGAGACGCGCGCGCTTCGAAGCGTCGGGAACGTATCCCTCGACGGCAATACCGTCGGTTACCTGCGCGAACGCCTCCACCGCGCTCTCGCAGACGCCCTGCCCCACGAGCGCCGAGATGAGCGCCCCGCGGGCTGTGGACTCCGCGTCCGCCAGGCGCGCGAGCTCGATGCCGTACACGTCCGCCTGCACCTGGTTGATCACCGGCGTCTGCGTGAGGCCGCCGCTGATGCTGCCGCAGCGGATGGCCACGTAGTCCTCGAAGCTGTCGAGACCCGTGCGGACCTCGGTGAAGATGCCGACGAGCAGCGAATAGAGCAGGCTCTCGCGCGTGGCCGAGAGGTCCAGCCCCGCGAAGACGCCGCGCGCGCCGGGGTTCCAGTCGGGCGTCCCGCGGCCTTGGAAGTGCGGCAAGACGACCGTCGGCGCGCAACGCTCGTGCTCGGCGGCCACCGCGGAGGCGATCGCGTCGAAGTCCATGTCCGGGCAGAACGTGCGGCGATACCAGTCGAAGGCCGAGCAGCACGCGGGCACGCTCGCCTCCAGGGTGTAGCGGCCGGCGAGTGCCGAGGCGTTGCAGACCACGGAATCGGTGAGGCCGGCGGGCACCTCGTCGACCAAGGTCTCGAGAAAAGCACCGGTACCGGCCACGATCGAGACCGTGCCCGGCGAGACGATCCCCTGCCCGAGCGCGCCGCACTGCTGGTCGCCGCCCGCGCTAACCACGGGCGTTCCGGCCGCGAGGCCCGTGATGGCCGAGAAGGCAGAAGTGACGTTGCCCACGACCGACCCCGGCTCGACGACGCGCGAGAGCTTGTGGGCAGGGACGTCGAAGAGTCCGAGCAGCTCCGGGTCCCAGTCGCGGGCGCGAATGTTCATGAGGTTCGAGCGGCTGGCGTAGGTCTGGTCGCAGGCCCAGGTGCCGCACAGCTCGTGAATGAGCAGCTCAGGGATGGTGACGTAGCGCGCGGCGACCGCGGCGACCTCCGGCAGCGAGCGCTCGACCCAGGCCATCTTCGCGCCGGAGAACACCGTGTTCACCCTGGTTCCGGAAAGCTCGAAGACGCGGTCCCCCGAGCGCGCGAGGTCCGCGACCAGCGCGGCGTTGCGCGTGTCCTGCCACATGATGAAGGGCATGAGCGGCCGCGCGTCGGCGTCGATGGCGGTGATGGACGATCGCTGCGAGGTGAGGGAGACGAAGTCGATGGCGAGGCCGTGCTCGGCGGCGTAGGTCGCAGCCTCGCGGCAGCAAGCGGCGAGCGCGGAAAGGAACGTGGAGGCGTCCTGCTCGACCACGCTGCCCGCACCGTATTCCGGCTGGTAGGCGCAGCGAGAGACGAAAGCCTTCTTGCCGCACGCGAACACGACGCCCCGCATGCTCGAGGTACCCACGTCGATGACGAGCGCGGTGACGTTCTGCATCGGCGGGCTCCTCTCTGGCGGCGGGTGGCGTCGGTACTGTAGCGCGCGTGGTTAGCAAGCAGCTACGGCGAGAGGGCCAAGCGGCAGGATGCAACCGGTGGGCAAGCGGCGGCAGCGCTCGTGCATGCGAAATAGATTAGGGCCCTTCAACGCGACTTTGCCTCACTCACCAATACGCCCAGCGATAGCACCTCAATTGTTGTCCCCAACCGCGCCTATACTTTTCTCATTCATCAACCTCTCTAGAGGAGCGTCCATGGGCAACGAACGCCACGAACTTGTTCTAGGAATCGATGAGGGCATAGCGAGCACGGGCTTCTGCCTTCTCGATATGACTGACCACACAATATTGGAGATGGGCTCCCACCTTCATAAGGCACCTCAAGATAATAAAGGCAACAGCCTGGCGGCAAATCGTCGTAACGCGCGCAGCGCACGGAGAAACAATCAGAGGACAAATGACCGTCTGAAGCACTGCTTGGAGCTACTTAAAGAGGCGGGTCTTGTTCCTGGAGATGCAGATAGAGCCTGGTTTCAGACGGTAAAAAAAGATAAGCCGATTCTCAAACTCAGGGCCGTAGGGCTCAACAGGCTGTTAACCGATCGAGAGTTTGCCCAGGTGCTCTATTCTCTTTGCAACCACCGTGGATACATTCCGCACGGCGAAGGTCGTCAAGGCGAGACGGACGATGAGGGTAAAAAAGTCCTGAGCGCCATTAAGGAGAACAGCGAAAGACTCGCCAGCAGCAATTACCGAACCATCGGCGAAATGCTAAACGCGAAAGGTGAGTCGCGAAATAAAAACGGAAATTACAACTACTGCGTTCTGAACAAACAAATCCAGGACGAAGCGCGTCTTATTTTCGAAATCCAGCGCAATCGCGGTAATCATAAGGCCACGAAGCAGCTTGAAGAAGACTACATAAAATGTTTAATCTGGGAAAAGTATGACCCTGATTACGACAAGAAGGTGTACGAGGAGGTGGGCCCCTGCACCTATTTTCCGGACGAAAAGCGCGCTGCAAAGGCCGACCCGTCCTCTGAGCTTTGCTCTGCTTACGAGAAGTTTAAGCATCTGACAATCGTTAATGAAGACGGCTCGGAAACGCGGCTGGAGCATGCTCGAATCGATAGCTATGTCGCAACCCTTTTCTCAACTTCACCTATAAAAACGAAAACTGACCCCAAGGATGTTACGTACGGAAAAATACGTAAGGCCCTTGGTCTAAGCGACACCGCGGTTTTCAAGGGCATCAATAAAGATAAAGAGTCCGCCGAGGTCTACATTCCAAAGTCATGGCGTTGCCTGCGCAGAAACATGGACTCAAGAGAGCTGCTTGAGAGGATGCTCTCCAACCGTGAGCTTGGGGACGCTATCTGCGAATCCCTGACCTTTGCCAGCTCAGAAGAGAGCCTTAGAGAGCGCCTTAAGGAGCTAGATCTCGACGATATGGAGCTTGAGTCAATCCTCAATGTCCCCTTTACGGGCAAGCTCTTCAAGGGCTACGGCAACCGTAGCCTAAAGGCCCTAAACATGCTTATCGGCGCTTTCGAGGAAGAGGAAGTCCGCACATTGTCAGACGCGGAGCAAACATGTGGTTTGCAGCAAAAACGACTCACCGATAAATGCGACCGCCTGGAGCTTCTGCCGCCTTACGAAGACTACGACCCGTCGTGCAGCAACCCCGTAGTCCTGCGCTCCATAAGCAGGATGAGGCGCATCATCAATTCAATAATTAAGATTTACGGTGTGCCAGACAAAATCAATATCGAAGTCGCTCGTAAGCTAAAGCAATCGAAGGCCCAGCAAGCCAGCTATGAAAATAATCAAAAAAAGAACGAGAGAGCGAATCGATGCATGGCCGAGCTTGCAGCCGGCATACTTGACTGCAGCCCCGATGAAGTTGAGGGCAAAGTCATCCGAAAACTCATAATGCGCGAAGAGCAGGGAGCCAAGGATCCATATTTTCCCAATGACGTCATCGACCTTGAGAGGCTTGTCAGGGATGACGCCTACGCTCAAATCGATCACATCCTCCCCTACTCTCGAACCGCCGATAACAGCCGAGCGAATAAGGTCTTAACGCTCGCAAAGCACAACCAGGACAAGCGAGAGCGCACACCGTACGAGTGGATGACGTCGGGCGAGGAATCCGCGCCCGATTGGGACGAGTTCCGATCGCATGTCATGGCACACGTCAAGTACCCGAAGAAAAGGGCGAACCTACTCAACACTGAACTTGACGAAAACCCCATCGGTTTTATTAAGCGCAATATCAACGACACGAAGTACATGGCGGTTGCGGTAAAGGACTACATCGAAGATTGCCTGGCATTCCCAGAGGACGGAAAGCGGCATGTGTTCGCCGTCGCCGGGCGCGCAACGGCAACCCTGCGCCATGCCTGGGGGCTCAACTTCGGCGCCGGAAACACCAAAGACCGCGATGACGATAGGCATCACGCAGTAGACGCCGCAGTAATTGCTGCTTGCTCAAGTAAAACCGTTGCGGCTATTGCAAACGCCCACAAGCGCGGGAGGGAGACTTTCGAACGCGAACGTGATTCGCGTCTTTCCGCGACCCAACCCTGGCCGACTTTCGCCAGCGATGTCGTCGAACGCAGGAAACTTGTTGTCCCTACCCGCATGGCTGACCATGGCGTAACGGGCGCAGTTTTCAAGGACTTCGTTTATCGTTTAGAAGCGGTTCGTGAATCGGGCCACGCTGATATTTCGAGGCAAAGCAACAAGGTCCGAAAGTCAATGCCACAGCCCCAAGGAAATTACGTTGTTCAAAGCAACGGCGGAGTTAGACTCCACGAAGAGATGGCGTTCTTAAGGCTCTGGAACGATAAGGGCAACGGTAGATGGTATGCGGAGCCCGTCTATTACGCTGATGTCCCTCAATCCGATACTACCGAGTATGTCCCGAAGGCGTATTCGCGTGGCGTAGCACGCGTAAATTGGGAAGAGGTACCGCCCACAGCAAGACAAAACCAACCGTTAGTGCTATTTGCTGGCGATGTCTTACGCGTAGACGATCACTTGGGTCGCTTTCGCAGATTCAAGATTTCAAATGGCCAGCTATTCCTCGACTCCCTAATTGACGGGGAGCAAATAAAGGGGTGGCCTCAGATAGCGAAGTGGAACGCCGGTACGCAGGTCTCCGTCTTTCAGGAAGACTGCCTAGGTCACTGCTATGAAAACATCGAGCTGAATCCCGAAGATTCAACTTTCAAGCCGCGCCAACCCTAAAAAGCAAGCGTCATCTGGGAGCCCGGGTCAGTGACCTGGGCTCCTCCCGTCCTCGTATGCACAAGCACATTGCGGCTCTCATATTGCTTCTCAGTCAACGTGAATACAGTGACCTCGCCCACCTCAGGCAAGTTTGCCTTCAGTCTCTTGAGGTGCGCGTCGGCACTATCACGCGAAAGCAGCACACGCGAATACACGCTGAATTGCTCCATGTGATAGCCGTCCTTAATCAGGAACTTCCGGAACTCTGCATAGGACTTGCGCTCCTTTTTGCTCCCTGTCGGAAGGTCGAACAGCACCAGCATCCTCATGATCCTCATCACAGCTCCTTATTCCAGCGTTGCCTTTGCAAGCGGCACGACCTCGGGCAATTGCAACAAAGAGGCGTCCGCAGCGTTAACCGCCGCCTTAAGCGAATCAAGTTCTAGCTCAATGGCGGATTGAACCGGCATCCTCCCCTGAGGCGTTCCCACTACGTACTCGAATATGGACGCAAGCTCGCGCTTTACATCTGGATCTAGCGTCCGAGCCAATCCCCGCTGGATAACCAAAAGGTCGACAACAGGACGGAACGGTTCGATCAAGTCGTCCACGAGGTTAAAGGCATTGAGATTGTTGCAGTGGTGAATTCCACGGGACACGAGCCAACCCCCGGAAACAGCAGTACGGCCGATGCCAGCGCGAAGAACCGTATAGCCGTAATCCAGCGCCGGCGTGATGGGTCCGGACCTTCTTCCGCCCCTCGGTGCCAGCAGCTTGAAATATGCGCTTGCCGCGACCGACTCCCGGTTGTTCGAATCTCCGGACAGCACGTCTTTGGCAATAGCTCTAATGCCCGAACCGTCAATGCCAATCAAATCCAGAGTCCTTGCTTGGTTGGCGATTTTCGCCTTCACGACCCTTTGCCAAAGCCGCTTCTGCAAAGGCTTCGAGATGGCCAGTTGGTCCTCGACGATTGCCGCGTGACGCGAATGCGCACCCAAAGGCAGAAGCAGCCCATTGGGCATGTGATCTTCTCCGCAGAGCATGACACCAATACCAGCATCAACGAGGCTAGATAGCGCTGCGGTGGTGATTTGCGCCTGATGCGTCTCAATGATGACGACCCATATGTCCTCCAGCGGAACGAGGCCTTTGAGCACACCGTCCATCCGAATGGCGAGGGCCGAGTCCTTGATTGAAAGTGCTGCTGGATTCTGGATGCAAATAGTCCGCTTTGGCATCTCAGCCGCCTTACCCCTGAGGTATAATTTCGTTGTCTGGCAATAGCTGTACCAACTGGGGAGTTGAAAGGCATTTCGGCTAGACAAGGGAATCACCTTCGGTGATTACCCGCAAGGTTAGCCCGCCAACATCACTCGGTGTCGGCGGGCGATCCTTTTTTCGGTAGACGCTTTTCAGAAAAAGACGTACGGAGCATTGATTTGGGCGCACGAAACGTCGTTTTAAATTTGACCGCCACCAAAAAGGCCCCTGCTCAGAGGGGCCTTTTTGGTGGCGGTATTGTACCAACTGGGGAATTGGAAGGCCGGCAAGACCAGGGACACGAGGTTCTTCGCCGCCCTCTTATTG
>CAVDQW010000027.1:0-4951 GCA_963610995.1 bacterium
GCCGGACTCGCCGCGCTTCGCGTCCGCGCGGGCGCCGCCATAGAGCGCGTCGCCCACAATGGGGAAGCCGAGGCTCGCCAGGTGCACGCGGATCTGATGGCGCCGGCCGGTGAGGAGCTCCACCTGCAAGAGCGTGCGCCCGCCCTTGAAGGCGAGCTTGGTCACGCGGGTCTCGGCGGCCTTGCCCTGGCCCGCGGAGCAGGCGCGCATGCGGCGGGCGTCGTGGCGGTCGCGGCCGATGGGCGCATCAATGGTTTTCTCGCCCCAGGGGAAGCGCCCGGCAACGACGGCCAGGTAGATCTTGCGCATATCGCGTCCGGCGACCTCGGCGTCGAGTTTAGGCTGCGTCGCCGGGTCAAGCGAGAAGAGCACGAGGCCCGTCGTGTCCACGTCGAGGCGCTGCACCGCCTGGGGACGCACGTCCTCGCGGCCGGCCTCGGCCACGTGCGCGGCCACGAGGTCCGTGAGCGTCTGCGCCCCCGTTCCGTCGCCGTGCACGAGCAGGCCCGCCGGCTTGTCGGCGGCAAGAAGCGCGTCGTCCTCGTAGACGACCGTCAGCGTCGCGTTCTCCAACTCGCTCTCCCCTTCCCCCGGCCCGCGCCGCGAGCCTTCGCAAGAAACGACAGCCGCCCGACGCATGGTCAGGCGACTGTCGCTCATCGCGCTCGAATCACTTTTACGCCAGGCGCGCGGCGACCTCGGCGGCGAGGTCGGCCATCGGGACCTGAACCTGCTCGTGGGTCGCCATGTCGCGGATGGTGGCCTGGCCGGCCGCCACCTCGTCGGGCCCGAGCACGACGCACAGCGTGGCGTGGAGCTTGTCGGCCTGCTTGAACTGCGACTTCAGGCTGCGACCCTGGTAGTCGGCCTCGGTGCGGATGCCGGCGGCGCGAAGGGCGAGCGTGGCGTCGAAGACGGCCTCGCGGGTCTCGGCGCCGGTGCCGGCCACGTAGACGCAGGTAGGCTCGGCGGTCGCAAGGTCGACGCCCTGGGAAGCCAGGGCCAGCGCGATGCGCTCGAAGCCCACGGCGAAGCCGATGCCCGGGGTAGGCTTGCCGCCCTCGAGCTCCATCAGGCCGTCGTAGCGACCGCCGCCGCCGATGGCACCGACGCCCGCGCCCTCGACCTCGACCTCGAAGACCGTGCGGGTGTAGTAGTCCAGGCCGCGCACGAGCGTGGGGTCCTCGGTGTAGGAGACGCCGGCGGCGTCGAGGTACTTCTTGACCTGCGCGTAGTGGGCGGCGCAGTCGTCGCAGAGGTGGTCGTTGACCAGGGGCGCTGCGGCCATGACCTCGTGGCAGTGCGGGTTCTTGCAGTCGAAGGCGCGCAGCGGGTTGATCTCGGCGCGCTCGAGGCAGTCCTCGCACATCTCGTCCTTGTGGTCGAGAATGAAGGAGCGGACCTTGTCGCGATACGCCGGACGGCAAGCGCCGTCGCCCATGGAGTTGATGGCAAGGTGCAGCTTGGAGGGGTCGAAACCCAGGCGCTTGAAGTACTCCATCAGCATGATGATGCACTCGGCGTCCGAGGCTGCGTCCGAGGCGCCCAGCCACTCGACGCCCACCTGGTGGAACTGGCGCAGGCGACCCTTTTGCGGGCGCTCGCCGCGAAACATTGCCTCGGCGTACCACAGCTTGACGGGGGCGCCGCCCTGCGGGACGAAGTTGTTCTCCACGGCGGCGCGCACGACGCCGGCGGTTCCCTCGGGGCGCATTGCCATGCGCTGACGGGGCTTGAGGCCGGCCTCGGTGCCCTTCTCCAGAAGGTCGCCGAAGAGGGCGCCGGAGACAACGCGGAACATCTCCTTGCGGACGACGTCGGTGGACTCGCCGATGCCGTGGACAAAGGTATCGACCTGCTCGATGGCCGGGGTCTCGATCATGTCGAAGCCGTATGCGCCGAACAGCTCGCGCGCCACGTCCTGCATGTGCTGCCAGGCGCGCATGTAGCTGCCAAAGAGGTCCTCGGTGCCCTGAACCTTCTGTCCCATGTGATGTTTCCTCTCGCAAGAAGCCCGCGCTGCTCGCGGGCGCCGTTTTCCAATATTTCAGTATACACGGCCGCGGCGCAGGGCCCGTGCCTCTACTCCCCTGGCCGCGCGCCCAGTAACGTTACTACGGTCCTGTCCCAAGATTTCTTGCGCACAGGGGCGCCGATGGCGGCAAACGCAGCGGCTTGCTACGAAAATTCGGCCCTACCTCACGGTCACCTGACTCCGCCGCCTGCCCAACGCGGCGAATTCCCGTATGCGAGCAACGAATTCGCGATTGTGCGTGCGCTGTTAAGGAATTTATGCAGCCTAGATTTCGCCCAACTGGGCAAACGCGAGCCAACGACCGCCGAAGATGGCCTAAGGCGCATCCTCGGGGCCCAAAACACGCCGCAGGACCACGCACAAACGCAAATCTGTTGCACACGGGAGGCAAAATCGGCCCGGTAAGCCCGAATCAGGGCGCGTTAACGTGCTGACAGCCGACTTCGGCACCACCGGCCGCCCGCCGCGCGACCCGGGGAACGGCAAATCCGAGGCGTTTGGGCGCAGCGCCCGCCCCGCAAGCTCGGCACTAACGCCCTGCCAGACGCTCGGGTGACGCGCGAGGCTCCCCGCAATTACCTCAGCGCGCAGTTCTGCAGGAAGGCCCTGCCGACATTGTCGGCAGGGCCTTCCGAAGCTGTTTGAGCACTGAGGTAATTGCGGGGAGCCCCCACGAACGCTACTCCACGTCGATCTTGTGGACCCAGTTGTGCTTGTCCTCGAGCTCGCCGGACTGGATGCCGGTCAGGGTCTCGCGGAGCTTCTGCATGACGGGACCGACGTGCTCCATGCCGTAGACGACCTTCTTCTCGCCGTAGTCGATCTCGCCGACCGGGGAGATGACGGCCGCGGTGCCGCACATGCCGCACTCGACAAACTGGTCGATCTCGTCGAACTTGACCGGGCGCTGCTCGACGTCGAGGCCGAGGTCCTCGGCCACCTGCACGAGGGAGCGACGGGTGATGGAGGGCAGGATGGAGTCGGTGAAGGACTGCGGGACCACGAGGTTGCCGTCAGGCTTGACGAACATGACGTTGGCGCCGCCGGTCTCCTCGACGTAGGTGCGGGTCTGCGGGTCGAGGAAGAGGTTGTCGGCGTAGCCGGCCTGGTGGGCAAGGACGCTCGGGTAGAGCGACATGGCGTAGTTGAGGCCGGCCTTGATGTTGCCGGTGCCGTGGGGAGCGGCGCGGTCGAACTCGGGGACCTGCAGCTTGACGGGCTTGACGCCGCCCTTGTAGTACGGGCCGACGGGGGTCACGAGGATGCGGAACTGGTACTCGTCAGCGGGCTTGACGCCGATGACGTCGCCGGTGGCGATCATGAACGGGCGGATGTAGAGCGTGGCGCCGGAGCCGAAGGGCGGCACCCAAGCGGCGTTGGCCTTGACGACCTGCTCGACGGCCTCGACGAACCTGTCCTTGGGGAACGGCGGCATGCAGAGGCGCTGCGCGGAGTCGTACATGCGCTCGGCGTTCATGTCGGGACGGAAGCAGACGATGTCGCCGGCCTCGGTGGTGTATGCCTTCAGGCCCTCGAAGACCTCCTGGCAGTAGTGGAGAAGGCCCGCGCACTCGGACATGACGATGGTGTGGTCAGGCGTGAGCTCGCCCTCGCCCCAGGCGCCGTCCTTGTAGTTGCAGACGTAGCTGTAATCCGTGTGCTGGTAGGCAAAGCCGAGGCTGCCCCAGTCGATGTCCTTCTTCTCCATGCTTGCATCTCCTTGCGGGGGCGACGCCGTTTGCGCCGCCGATCGAACCCATTGGTACGCAAGGCATTAGGTTAGTCCCGATTTCCGGGCGAGGGCAACCGTGTGTCGCGGTGTTAACAAAGCTTTGGCGGCGAGAAGCTATGCATAGAGATCGGCGGCGCTCACAAACAGGTGACGCCCATCGGAGTACTTCTCGCAAGTCGCGTCACTAACGCCATGTTTCGAGAACAGCGCGTATGCGAACTCGTCGTATCCGCTCAAAACGTTGGCACGTTGATGCAGCTTATCGACCGCTTCAGTCTCATCGAACTTCTCACGCCATTTGCACTCACCCAGCAGAATTTCATGGCGAGAGGGGCTTCCCGCCACGACGTCGATGTCATCCTGTGCGCGCAGCGCAGGGTTTGTCCCCCACCAACTTCCGAAGCTCACCGGGCGTACCGGAAGCTGCCCGAGCTTTGCCTGCTCAATAGTCCACTCAAGGCATACGCTCTCGAACCAATTACCAACGTATGTCATCAGGGGACCGCGCTCAAGCGCTTCCGCCGCGGCTAGCTCGCCGGCGTTCTGCTCGATGGACCCCACGTAAGGTTCAACGAAGCGATACCAGAAGGCGTAGCAAGGCTCGTCGATGCGATAGATACCTTTGCGAGAGGTCTTTGGATTCTCTCCATAGGGCACAGTTTTTTTCACCAAGCGAAGAGCGGCAAGCGTCTCTAAATACTTATTGACGGCCGTGCGCTCCAGCCCCACCTTGTCAGCGATGGTCTTGGGCGTATTGGTTCCGGATGCGACGGCACCCATGATTGAGCTGTAGACCGCCGGCTCGCGAAGCTCCTGCCGCAAGAGCATCATGGGCTCCTCGTAGAGCAGGCCTTCCTTGCGGAAGAAAAGGCGAACCACGTTTTGCTCCAACGTGTCGGTGGAATCAACAAGCGAGAGATAGTACGGAGTGCCGCCAAAGCAGGCATAGAACGCAACAAGATCCTCAGGAGAAAGCCCTGGCAGCATCTTAGCGGCATCACGATACCCAAAGGGTCGCAAGTGAATCTGGGCAGTCCTGCGGCCGAAGAGCGGGTTCTTCTCGCCAAGGCCGACCGCGGAGTCCTCCACGGCAACTGCACCCAGGACCCTCTCTTCCATAAAGCCCTGGTTGCTGCCGGTAAGAATCATGAAGATGTTCGTTGAACTGAAGTGACGGTCAATGG
>CAVDQW010000028.1:0-12713 GCA_963610995.1 bacterium
CGCCGATGACGACGGGGGCCATGCCGCGGGTCGTTCCCAGGTTCCTCTTGGCGAGGATGGCGTCCACGAGGACGTCGGGCGCCAAGGCAGGCACGAGGGCGGCATCTGGGTCGACGAGGACCGCGACGTCGCCACGCGCGACGGCGGCGCGGGCCGCATCGACGTCGGCGCACAGCACTCCGCGCACGTCCTCGACGAGCGTCTCTCCCAAACGGATAGCCTCCGAGAAGCAGACGGTGCGGCGAATCGAGGTGGGCACGGCGAGGTCCGACATAACGACCTTCAGGCCGCAGCGATGCAGACGTAGGGCGATGCCCGTGGCGATGTCTCCGGCGCCTCGAACGTAAACGAGCATCAAACCCCTCCAAACGAGCTTCGGCGTTACAATCAGCATATCTATGGTAGCAGCAAAAACCATAGGCGTTGTACTTGACTTACTGCAACGCCTAGCAGGACGAATGGATCCGGTAAACCTTCTTTATCGCCATGTTTCTCACTAATTGTTAGGGTGTCTGATGAATTTGCAGGCAGCAATCGGCGCGCTTCCGGGAATCACCGCCGTCTTGGGCAGCGGCGGTAAGACGACGCTTTTACGCGAGCTCGCCAAAGAGCTGCGCGCCGATGGCGCCACCGTCGTGCTCGCCACGAGCACCCGCATCCTGCCGTTCGGCGACGTCCCCACATTGAGCGGAGCGAGCGACGCCGCGATCGTGCGCGGGGTCGCCGACCACGGCGTCGTTTGCGTTGGCGAGCCTGCCGAGAAGGGGAAGCTCTCGGCACCCGCGATCGGCTTCGAGCGGCTGGCGGCGCTTGCCGACTACGTGCTCGTGGAGGCCGACGGGAGCAAGCGCCTGCCGCTCAAGGCACATGCCGAATGGGAGCCGGTCGTCCCCGAGTGCGCGCAGCGCCGCGTGCTCGTGGTGGGCGCGTCGGGTTTCGGAAAGCGCGTCGCCGACGCCGCGCACCGTCCCCAGATATTCTGCGACCTTGGCGGATGCTCGCCCGACGACGACGCGTCGCCGGAGCTCGTTGCCCGCGTCGTTCGCGCCGAAGGCCTGGCCGACGTCGTGATCGTCAACCAAGCGGAAACGGAGCAGGCAAGAGAAGCGTCACGGCACCTTGCCCGACTTCTCCCCTTCCCGGTCTTCACCGGCAGCATCCGCGACCACCAGCTCGAAGCTCTTTAGCAGCTCAGCGCAGTTTCTCCACGGCTCATTGAGCTGGGCTTTGCACGCGACTTCACGGTATAGTTATGCGGTTTTGCACCCGAACAGGAAAGAAGGACCCATGAAGAACCTGCTCAAGGAGTTCGAGGAGTTCATCAACCGCGGCAACGTGATGGACATGGCGGTCGGCGTCATCGTCGGCGGCGCGTTCACCTCCATCGTGACCGCCCTCACCGACAACATCATCAACCCGCTCATCGCCGCGCTCACCGGCGGCGGCGTCGACTCCATCAGCGGTCTCGTCGTTCCCGGCACAAACATCGACTTCGGCAAGTTCATCGGCGCGATCATCAACTTCCTCATCGTCGCCTTCATCGTGTTTTTGCTGGTGAAGGCAGTGAACTCCGCCCATAAGCTCGCCGAAGAGGCCACGCACCGCGAGAAGGAGGCCGAAGCCCCTGCCCCGACCTGCCCGTATTGCCTCGACAAGATCAACCCCGGCGCCACCAAGTGCTGCCACTGCGGCAGCGACCTTCCCCACGAGGAGCCCACGGCCGCCGAGGCGAGCGCCGAGTAGCGCCGCAAAGTAGTCGGAACGCGGGGCCCGAAGGCCCCACGCCCCGAATTCGCCCGTTGCGCGCAGGCCCGATGAACGGGTAGAATCGGTCACGTACAGAGGCTTTCGCCCTCCTGTATTAAACGGTGATAGTGGGGCACGCCCCAGAATCAGCCGCCTGGCAGGGCGGCTGATTCACTTTACGGGCCACCCCACCAAGGTCTAAAGCCTAGAGATCAAGCGATAGATGATTGCCGCCAGAAGAAACACGGCCGCTGAAAGTGCCAGCATGGTGAGATCGGTCACAGTGAATCCCTCCAATCTGCCTGCAGGACTCGGAGGGCGCCGCTGTGCGCGTGCGGTAAAGACTACTCGATTTCCACGAGTTCCGACACGTGTTTCTTAAAACGAATTCAGCCGGCTTCGGGATCGTTCCCGAAGCCGGCTGAATTGCGTTATGCCTGTTGGCGCGCTACAGGTACGCGACGGCCTTGATCTCGACCTTGGCGGCCTTGGGCAGGCCGGCGACCTCGAAGCAAGCGCGCGCCGGGTACGGATCGGCGAAGAAGCCGGCATAGACCTCGTTGACGGCCGCGAAGTCGGCCAGGTCGGTGAGAAGCACCGTGGTCTCGGCCACGTTTGACATATCGGCGCCGGCGGCGGCGAGGATGTTCTTGATGTTGGTCAGGCTCTGTCGGGCCTGGTCGACGGCGGACTCGCCCGCGAACTCGCCGGTCTCGGGCACGACGCCCAGCTGACCGGAGACGTGGATGACGTTGCCGGAAACGACGCCGGCGGAGTAGGGGCCGAGGGCCGCAGGGGCCTTATCGGTGACGATTGCCTTGTTGGACATGATGTTCTCCTTTGCTGTATGTCTGAGCTCGGACGAGCTTATGACCGCTAAATGATAAGACAGAGGGACAGTCCCTTCGTCTTATCGCGAGACGAATGCGCCCGGCTTGGCGCCGGTGGGCTCGCCGTCGCGGGCAACGAGCTCGCCGCCCACGTAGACGAGGTGCGCACGACCGCGGCACTGGAAACCCTCGTAGGGCGTGTGATCGACCGCCTGGTGCTGCGTCGCTGCGCTGATGGTCCAGCGGGCCTCGGGATCCCACACGCACACGTCCGCGTCGGCGCCCTCTGCGAGGCGCCCCTTGCGCGGCCACATGCCGAAGACGCGGGCCGGGTTCTCGCTCATGAGACGGCAGAGATCCTCGGGCGCGAGCTGGCCCCCGAAGCTCGTGGCGATGAGCGCCGGGCGGTGCTCGATGCCCGCGCCTCCGTTCGGGATCTTGCGGAAGTCACCCCGGCCGCGCTCCTTCTGCCCGTGCAGGTTGAAGCTGCAGTGATCGGTGGCAATGGTGTCTATCTCGCCCGCGACGAGCGCCTCACGGAGGGCCGCCACGTCGGTCGGCTTGCGCAAAGGCGGGCTCATCACGTACTTGGCGCCCGCGAAGCCGTCGTCGCCCTCCTCCTTGTAGCGCGAATCATCGAGCAGCAGGTACTGAGGGCAGGTCTCGACGAAGATGTTCTTCTGGCCGCGGGCCTTGGCGTCGCGGATGGCCTCGAGCCCGAGCTTCGTGGAGAGGTGCACGACGTTCACGCGGGCGTCGCCGGCGAGGTGCGCGATGTAGAGCAGGCGGCTGATGGCCTCGGCCTCGCAGACGTCCGGGCGGCTCAGGGGGTGCCCCTCGGGCCCGGTGACGCCGGAGTCGAAGACGCGCTGCTGCAGGCGGTTGACCAGCGTGCCGTTCTCGCAGTGAACGCAGAGCGTGGCGCCGAGCGGCTTCAGGGCCTCGAGGACCTCGAGCGTCTCGGCGTCGTCCAGGCGCAGGTGGTCATAGGCGAAGTACGTCTTGAAGGAACAGACGCCCCGCTCGCGCATGCTCGCCAGGTCGCGGCGGTTGGTCTCGTTCCACTCGGCGAGCGCCATGTGGAAAGCGTAGTTGGCGGTGCAGGTGCCGTCCGCGCGGCTGTGCCACTCGGCGAGCGCCTCGGGCATGGTGACACCTCGATCGGCCGTGGCGTAATCGACCACGGTGGTGGTTCCACCGCAGGCCGCCGCGCGCGTGCCCGTCTCGAAGCTGTCGGCCGTCCAGTCCATGCCGGTCCAGCACTGCAGGTGGGTGTGGGCGTCGATGAAGCCCGGGAAGACCCAGCAGCCCGAGACGTCGACGACCTCGTCGTCGGGGCCGGGCTCGATGCGATCGGCCACGCGCGCGATTCTCCCGCCGTCGAGTGCGACGTCGCCTGCGCGCGCACCTTCCGGGGTGACAAGGGTGCCGTTGCTAAGGATCCTCATAAAAGTCCTCCTTGAACCCTAGAGGGCGGCCTCGAGTCGCGCGAGGTCCTCCCTCGTATCACAATCGCGTATCTCGGACTCGGAG
The DNA here is from genome assembly GCA_963610995.1 of bacterium. Taxonomy (GTDB): domain Bacteria; phylum Actinomycetota; class Coriobacteriia; order Coriobacteriales; family Atopobiaceae; genus Paratractidigestivibacter. The sequence goes on from CAVDQW010000028.1 coordinate 4,110, forward strand.
AACGCCTCGACGATGCGGACGCGGACACCGAGCTCCTGGCGCCTGGCGAGAAGGGAGCTTCCGCCGGCGTCGCCCTCGAGCGCGGCGAGGACGGGCAGCTCCTCGGCGGGCCACAGAATCGGGCTCGCGGGAGCGCCTTTCCACCCGAGGCGAACGATGCTGCCGGGGTGGCGCTGGAACTCCGCGACGAGCGCGCGGACGCTCCGCTCGGAAAGAAGCGGCTGGTCGCCGGGCACGAAGAGGCAACCAGCGACGCCGGGAAGCGCCTTCAGGCCGACGCGCACGGTGTCCGACTGCAAGGGGCCGCCGTGACGGACGCAGCGCACACCCACGGTGCCGCAAAGCTCCTCGACCTCCTCGTGGCGCGTGACCACGACAACGTCGAGCAGGTCGTCGGGCAGCGCCGAGAGCGTGCGCTCGAGCACCGGCACGCCGGCGAGCGGCTCGATGAGCTTATTGGCGCCGAAACGACGAGCGAGGCCGGAGGCCATGACGACGCAACCCACGCGTGGCACGCCGCAAAAACCGCTGAAGCACTCGTCGAAGTTGCGGCGCAGGTCCTCGGTGCAGGCGTGCTCAAAGGCCTCGTAGCGGGCGAGCAGGTCCTTGGCCTCGAGCGTGAGCCTGCTTCCTCCCCCGCCGGCTCCGCCGATGGTTCGCTCGGTGAGCTTGAACCCGAAGGCCGCCTCGGCATCCTTAACCAGGCGTGTCGCCTTCGTGTATGCCATGCCCATCGAGACGGCGGCGGCGCGCAGGCTCCCCGTCTCCTCGACGCGGTGGAGCAGTTCGCGGGGGCCGGGGCCGAAGGCGCGAAAGCCCTCGTCGCCGAGCAGGTATGCCCTCAGGTCGGGACGCATGCGCACCTCCTACGAAATCGCGCGCCGAGCGTTGCTTTATCGGCGGAACAACGGTTGGCTCAACTATACACGCTATGCACGACCTGCGGCGCGTTTTATAAGACGAAGGGACTGTCCCGGTGTCTTACTCGGCGCGGACAACGGTGCCGGTCTTGCCGGCGATGCCGTCGGCCGCGCGATCGAGCAGGGTGATGAGGGCGCGCCGGCCGGGCTTGGACTCGGCGAAGCGCACGGCCGCCTCGACCTTCGGCAACATGCTGCCGGGCGCGAACTGCCCCTCGGCGATATATGCGCGGGCCTCATCCGGGGTAAGCTCGTCAATCCAGCGCTGGTCAGGCGTGCCGAAATTGACGGCGACCTTCTCCACGGCGGTGAGGATCACGAGGAAATCGGCGTCCAGGGACTCGGCGAGAAGTTCTGCCGCGTAGTCCTTGTCGATGACGGCCGCGGCGCCCTTCAGGTGATTGTGGACGCCCGTAGGGACGACCGGGATGCCGCCTCCCCCGCAGCAGATGACCACGTGGTCGGCCGCGACGAGGCTGTCGATGGTGTCGAGCTCCACAATCCTCTTGGGCTTCGGCGAAGCGACGACGCGCCGATAGCCTCGTCCCGCGTCCTCCACGAAGTCGTAGCCGCGGTCGTGCTTGAGGGCCTCGGCCTCCTCAAGCGTCATGAAGGAACCGATAGGCTTCGTCGGGTTCTCGAACGCGGGGTCGGCCGGGTCCACCTCCACCTGCGTGAGGACGGTCGTGACGCCGTGGCGGACGCCCCGGCACTCCATCTCCTCGCGCAGAGCGTTCTGCAGGTCGTAGCCGATGTAACCCTGGCTCATTGCGCCGCAGACCGAGAGCGGGCACGGAATGTACTTCTCGGGGTCGGAGCGCGTGAGTTCGGTCATGGCGCTGGCGATCATCCCGACCTGCGGCCCATTGCCGTGGACGACCGCGACGTCATTGCCCTGCTCGAGCAAGTCGACGATGGCCGTGGCGGTGTTGCGCACGGCAACGGCCTGCTCGGGGAGGTTCTTGCCGAGGGCGTTGCCGCCCAGTGCGATGACGATTTTCTTGCCCATGAGTTGTCCCTTTTTCATCAAGAGGCGAAATTGACAAGGCTCCGCCCAGCCCCTCGCCGACCGATGCTAGTCGGCTAGGGGTGGGAAGCTCCGACCGCGCCGGGCATGGTCGGCGCGGTCGGTTATGAAGCGGATGCGATTAGGCCCGGAACCAGCGCGGGGTCGCGCGCTCCTCGAGGGCGGCGAGCGTCGCCACGGGGTCGGCGACCTTCTGCAGGAACATCATGGCCGCGATGGCGTACGGCTTGTAGCTGGCCTCCTTGTACATGCCCACGCGGTGCATGTCGAAGACGTCGGCCATGACCTCGCCGTGCTCGCAGGAGACGCCGGAGATGTCGGCCGGCAGCGGATGCATGAAGATGGTGTCCTGGCCGTTGGCCGTCTTGGCCATAAGGTCGGTCGTGGAGCACCAGTCCTGGTGTGTGGCGTTCTGGGCGAGAAGCTCCTTCTCGAGGGCCTTGATGCCCTCGTCGTCGCCCTCGGCGTAGAGGTTCGTGCGCTTCTCCATGCCGGAGTACGGGGCCCAGGACTTGGGGATCACGATGTCGGCGCCCTCGAAGGCCTCGGCCATGGTGTGGGCCTGCGTGAACGTGGTGCCGTTCTCGGAAGCGAACTGCTTGGCGCGGTCGACCACGTCGGGCATGAGGTCGTAACCCTCGGGGTGGGCCAGGGTGACGTCCATGCCGAAGCGCGGCAGAAGGTCGATGAGCGACTGCGGGCACGAGAGCGGCTTGCCGTAGGAAGGCGAATAGGCCCAGGTCACCGCTACCTTCTTGCCCTTGAGGTTCTCAAGGCCGCCGAACTCGTTGATGAGGTAGAGCATGTCGGCGGAGGACTGCGTGGGGTGGTCGGAGTCGGACTGCAGGCTGATGAGCGTGGGGCGGTGATCGAGCACGCCGTCGGCGTAGGCCTGCTGCACGGACTCGGAGACCTCCTGCATGTAGGCGTCGCCCTTGCCGATGTACATGTCGTCGCGGATGCCGATGACGTCGGCCATGAACGAGATCATCGTGGCAGTCTCGCGCACGGTCTCGCCGTGGGCGATCTGGGACTTCTTCTCGTCGAGGTCCTGGAGCTCAAGACCGAGCAGGTTGGAGGCCTTGGAGAACGAGAAGCGGGTGCGGGTGGAGTTGTCGCGGAAGAGCGAGACGGAGAGGCCCGAGTCGAAGATGCGCGTTGAGATGTTGCGCTCGCGGAGGTTGCGCAGCGTGGCGGCCGTGGCATAAAGGGCGCGCAGCTCATCGGTGGTCTTGTCCCACGTGTGAAGGAAGTCCTCGCCGTACATGCCCTTGAAATCAAGGCCGCTCAGCGTGTCGAGGTACTGCTGGATCTCGCTCATTGTTTTCCTCTCCTAGGTAGTTGCTACATTTCGGCGGGTTTTCCTGGTGCCCCATCCAGGGGCTCCAACCCTCGTCACGTACCGAAGTACGCATCCTCGGGCTTGTCGCTCCCTGGCTGGGGCACCAGGAAAACCCGGTAACTCGTCGATAAATTTACTTAATGTCGTTATCCGTGAGGGTCGCGCGGAACGCAGTGGCGTCGGCCATCTCGGCGCTGGGCTCGTAGAGGTTGAGCGCGGCGACGTAGAGAGCGGCGCAGGTCGGCAGGTCCTGCTTGTAGGTGACCTCGTTGGGGGCGTGGGCCTGGGACTCGGCGCCCGGGCCGAAGCCGACGCAGGGGATGCCGTAGCGACCCTGGATAGAGACGCAGTTCGTGGAGAAGGTCCACTTGTCGCACAGCGGGCGGCCGGCGCGCTTGCTCATCGACTTCTCGCAGCCGATGCGCTCGTCGCCGAAGAGGGCCTTATGGGCGTCGACGAGGGCCTTGACGTGCGGCGCGGTCTCCTTGTTGATCCACGTCGGGAAGTAGGCCTCTGTCTCGTAGACCTCACCCGTCCAGGAGGGGCGGTCGTACATGTACATGGAGACCTTGACGTCCTCGCCGTACTTCTTGACGGCCGGCAGGTTGCGGACCTCCTCGAGGCAGGACTCGTAGGTCTCACCAGCGGTCATGCGGCGGTCGATGGAGATGGCGCAGGAGTCGGCCACGGCGCAACGGCTGGGGCTGGTGTAGAAGATCTGGGAAACGGTGCAGGTGCCGCGGCCGAGGAAGCGGGCGTCCTCGAAGTGCTCGGGGTTGAACTCGGGCTCGAGCATCTTGACCAGGCCCTTGATGTCCGTGGACTCGGTGCAGCCGTTGTTGTTGAGGGCGCGGACGTCGGCGATGATGTCGGCCATCTTGTAGATAGCGTTGTCGCCGCGCTCGGGAGCGGAGCCGTGGCAAGAGGTGCCGTGGACGTCGACGCGGATCTCCATGCGGCCGCGGTGGCCGCGGTAGATGCCGCCGTCGGTGGGCTCGGTGGAGATGACGAACTCGGGCTTGATGCCGTCGACGTTGTAGATGTACTGCCAGCACATGCCGTCGCAGTCCTCTTCCTGGACGGTGCCGACGACCATGACCTTGTAGCCCTCGGGGATGAGGCCCATGTCCTTCATCATCTTGGCCGCGTAGGTGGCGGCGGCGACGCCGCCCTCCTGATCGGAGCCGCCACGGCCACCGATGAGCTGGTCGTCCTCGAAGCCCTCGTAGGGATCGAAGTCCCAGTTGTCGCGGTTGCCGATGCCCACGGTATCGATGTGGCCGTCGATGGCGATGATCTTGTCGCCATCGCCCATGAAGCCCATGACGTTGCCGAGGCCGTCGACCTTGACCTCATCGAAGCCGAGCTTCTCCATCTCGGCCTTGATGCAGGCGACGACCTCGCCCTCCTCGCAGGACTCGGACGGGTGGGAGATCATGGCGCGCAAAAACGCGGTCATGTCCTCCTGGTAGCCCTGGGCGGTCTTCTTGATGAGGTCGAAATCAAGATCCTTAGCCATGTGCGAAACCTTTCTCTCCTTGGTGCAATACTTGTTGCAAGATTTAAATCAAGCGCAGGTAAACGACCGTGCGCAGCTTTAGCAAGTGGCGTACTCGCCCTCCCAGACAATGCGACGATACTGCTCGGGGTCGGTGTCGCCCTCCGTGGAGAAACACAGCACGGAGCTCGTGCGGTCGAGGCCGAGCTCGTCCTTGAGCTCGGCATAGGCCGGGTCGCTCATGAGGGTGGCGACGAGGCCGGTCGTGACGGCGCCGGACTCGCCGGAGATGACGCGCGGGTCACCCTTCTCGGGGGCGCCCAGGATGCGCATGCCGCGGGCCGTGACCCAGTCGGGGCAGCTCACGAAAGCCGCGACGTGGTTGCGAAGGATGTCCCAGCCGAGGATGTTCGGCTCGCCGCAGCAGAGGCCGGCCATGATGGAGGGCATGTCGCCGTCGACGATGCGCGGATCGCCGTCGCCCGCCGCGGCGCCCTTGTACAGGCACGCCGCCGGCGCGCACTCGGCCACGACGAAGGTGGGCGGGTTGTCCGGGTAGAGGTTGGTGAAGTAGCCCACGACGGCGCCGGCCAGGGAACCCACGCCAGCCTGCACGAAAACGTGCGTCGGGCGGTTGATGGCCATAGAGCGCAGCTGCTCGGCCGCCTCAGAGGCCATGGTGCCGTAGCCCTCCATAATCCAGGACGGAATCTTCTCGTAGCCCTCCCAGGCGGTGTCCTGCACGATGACGCCGCGCTCGCACGCGTCGGCCTCGGCCGCGGCCATGCGCACGCACTCGTCGTAGTTGACCTCCTCGATGGTGACCTCGGCCCCCTCGGCGGCGATGTTGTCGAAGCGGGGCTTCGTGGAGCCCTTGGGCATGTGGACGACGGCCTTCTGGCCCAGGCGCTTGGCGGCCCAGGCGACGCCGCGGCCGTGGTTGCCGTCTGTGGCGGTAAAGAACGTGGCCTGGCCGAAGTCGCGGGCCAGCTCATCTGAAGTCAGGTAATCGTAGGTGCAGTCGGCCACGTCGCGGCCGGTCTCGTCGGCGATGTAGTTGGCCATGGCGAAGGAGCCGCCGAGCACCTTGAAGGCATTGAGACCGAAGCGGTAGGACTCGTCCTTGACGCAAAGGTTGGCGAGGCCGAGGCGGGCGGCCTGGCCGTCGAGGCGGGCGAGCGGGGTGACCGAGTACTGCGGGAAGCTCCTGTGGAAGGCGCGGGCCTTCTCGATGTTCTGAAGGCTCATGATGCCGAGGTGCGCATCGTCGCTCTTCGGCATGTGGTTAATTGCCCACTCGATTTTCTCGCTCACAGCGTTTCTCCTTTGGATTGGAGGTTTTCCTGCTCTTCATTTTGCATCCCGACATTTTGTTTGGCTTCCAAACAATGTGTCTGATACTGAATATACGCAGCTCGTACGGAATATTCAAGTGTTGTTTAATGCCGTACGGTGAGCGTTGTGTTAAATCCGGCCGACCGCGCGGACGGCATGTGTTTCGCGGCGGTTTTCGCTGTCGGGGCGGCGACCAGTCCTGGCGAGAGAAGCCATCCCCCCATCGTCGCGCGGCAAAAGACCGGACCATATTTGCCGCCCCCGTCCGTGCCCCCACACAAATCAGTTGCTGACGCGACGCTCGTGATGCGCTTCTGATGCGGTCCGGGCAATACCCTTCATCTTGCAAACAAACGCAAGTGACCCGCAGGAGGCCCCAAGATGAACGCAAACGCCTACGCAATGGACAACCAGATGGCCGCAAGGGGCCTGTTCGTCACGCTGGGGTCGGCCATGGCGATTGCACTGGCGACGGCCGGCGTGATCGCGGTGCTCCACGCCGCGGTTGTCGCGCTGACCGCACTGGCGCGATAGCGCGCCGGTCCGGCGAGGCCGCTGTTTCCACCGCCCGCCAAAACCCCGGGACCCCCCGCCAAAGCACATATATAGTTGTTATGCCCGCGATCGGATTCGTTTGACGCGGGCATTTTTCAGTACAGCGCTTCTACCTGCGCGTTATTTAACAAGTAGACGACCCATACCGGTAAAGTCCGACTTTGATCCCGAGCGCGGAGAAACGCCGTCACCTAAACAAGCCCCGCGGCGGCCAAATCCTTGTCGACGAGCTCGCGCAGGTAATCGGAGCGCTTAAGGCCAAGCTGTGCCGCGCGCGAATCGATGAGCGCCACGCGGCTGAGCGGCTCCTTGAACCCCACCTGCCGCATCTCCTCGCCGAACTTCATCGGCCGGCCCGGACCCGTGACGACCGGACCGGACGGCTCACCGGGTAGGATTCCGCGAGAGGCCTCTTCTTCCCATTGCTCGATTTGCTCATTCGTGACGCCGAACAGCTCCTCGAGCTCTTTTGCGGACTTCATCGTTTACCTCCTAGCAAGCCAAGTTCCTTAAGAACGCTCTTCTGCGGCGGCGTCATCGCGTGGTAGATCAGGACACCATAATCCTTGGACGCCGCAACCATTTGAATTGGCGTTGCCGTCTTCATTCCATAGCCAACGCAAACGATACGGTCCTCGTAAGGTGCCTTGCGAGGCTGTCTGCGAACGAAGTTCACCCACGCAAACAATATTTCTTCCTCGCTTAATCCGTGACAGGTCGCATGAGGGTGGACATAAACGTCATACATAACCCTCACCCACATTTCGTACAACGTTATTGTACCCCACCGAGCTCTTGTCCAGCAAAGAAATTCGTAAAACGATATTCATGCGCATCGCTCCCCTCTTCCAACGTTAAGAGGCCCGCCATACGCCGCGCAGGGGACAACAATTCACTGCGCTTCCGGGCCGAGACCACCCCACAAAGCCCACTCAAGGAAGACTCCCCCGCTCTTCTACCTTGCTTTTAGGTAGAAGAGCTTGACCTTAAGGCCAAGCCGTGAGAAGGAAGAGGCCCCGTATGGCGATGGTCAAGTGCGCCGAGTGCGGCAAGGAAGTCTCGGACAAGGCAACGACCTGCCCGTCATGCGGCGCGCCCATCGCCGGCGTGCAGGCGACGCAACAGGAGAAGGAGCACTCCGTTCGCCCGGGCGCGATCACGGGACTCATCGGGGCGATCGGCTATCCGATTGTCCTCGGGATCTTGCAAGCAATTGACGACAACACACCGGATAGGCCAGCCGCCATCACCATCAGCGCCAATCCGGCGGAAGGATGGACAATTGTAATTCCAGCGATTCTCTGCGGTGTAATCGTTGGGGCGATCTGCTTTGTTATCGGCATCGCCTTCGGCAACAAGCTCAACCGCACGAAGTCCCTCATTCTCTCGTGCTCAAGCCTTATCGCCTCGCTGACGGTGCTTCTATCCATCTTCGCCGGCTGGAACATGCTGCTCATGTGCGTCGGGTGGGTCTTTGGTTGGGAGCCCGTTCTCATGACATGGGGCTCGGTCAAGATGCTGAAGTCCTCGTTGAGAATGCCGAAGTAGATTGCTGCGCTTCCTCTACAGCCGGGACTTCTTTCGTGCGAGGGTCGACGCGTATGCCGTTGTAGCCGCCTACGCCGCCGTCATGATGCTCGCCGACCCGTTCGAGTACGCCTGCTCCGCAGCCAACCCGTGCCTCGGCTGCGGGTTCAGGACGGGCGTGTGGCTGCTGCTCAGAGGTCACGTCCAGGAGGGCCTCGCCAGCAACCCGCTCGTGGCGCCGGCGGCCGTCGCGGCGCTCGTGGCCGCCATCGACCTTCTCGTCGGCGCCGCCAGAGGAGCGGCCGGCCTGAAACGCTAAGCCACCCGCTTTCAAAAACCGTTCAAGGAAGACTCCCCGCCCTTCTACCTTGCTTTTAGGTAGAAGGGCTTGACCTTAAGG
>CAVDQW010000029.1:0-14695 GCA_963610995.1 bacterium
CGGGGCAACTCCGTCTGTGCCGCGTAGAGCTACGCCGTTTTGCCCGCCGCCTGCGCGTGCGAGGCTGCGGCCGTTTCCGCAGGTAAACCGTGGCTTTGACTATACTGCCGCTTGCGCGCGCGAGGCCGCGGCTCCCGTCTTAGCGGGCCTCGACGTTCGGGTTAGCCGCGATGACGGCCTCGAGCTCGGCGATGTAGCGCTCGACCAACTCGGTCGCTCGCCGCTCCGCGTGCATGATGTAGCCCACGTGCATGACAGGCGCGTCTTCGAGCGGGATGCTCACGATACCCGACTGCATCTCGTCGGTGAGCACGCCGGTCGAGAGCGTGTAGCCGTTATAGCTGGTCAAGAGGTTCGTCAGCGTCGCTCGGTCCGTGTAGCGGATGCTCTTCGAGCAGGGGATGTAGGCGAGCGGCTCCTCAGAGTAGTGGAACGAGTTGATCGTGCCCTGCTCGAAGCTGTAGCGCGCGTACGGCGCGAGCTCGTCGAGCTCGACCGACTCCTTGGCAGCCAGCGGGTGCCCCGTGCCCACGAACACGTGGACATCCGCCTCGAAGAGCTCGTGGAACTCACAGCGCGCGTCGGAAATCGCCCGTCGCAGCACGCGCTCGTTGAAATCGTCCAGATAGATGATGCCGACCTCGCTTCGGAACTGGCTCACGTCCTCGATGATCTGCGCCGTTGTGGTCTCGCGCAGCACGAAGTCGAACTCGCTTCCCTGGAACTTCTCGACCACGTTGACGAAGGCCTGCAGGCTGAACGCGTAGTGCTGCGTCGAGACGGCCAGGCGCGCGCCCGCGGCCTTCTTCTGCTTGAAGCGCTGCGAGAGCAGGTCGGCCTGCTCGACTACCTGGCGTGCATATCCGAGCAGCTCAGTGCCATCGTTCGTCAGCGTGACCCCGCGGTTGGAGCGCGTGAACACCTCGACGCCGAGCTCGCGCTCGAGCTCGCTGATGGCGGCCGAGACGTTCGATTGCGACGTGTAGAGGTTGCCCGCGGCGGCGTTGATGGAGCCGTACTCGGCGACGGCGATGAGGTAACGGAGCTGCTGGAGGGTCATGAGGGTCCTTCGGCGGTGTTGGGTCGGTAGATTTCGCGCAAAAGTATAACCCGGCTATCGTTCACCGCGATAGCCGGGCGATTCGGATTCGACGGTCCCCTCAAAACCGGGGATGTGCGGTGCAATTTTCGGCGCCGCACCGCACTTCTGCCAAATCGAGGGGGATTCACCCTCAAAACGGCGGATGTGCGGCTCGACGCTTCGTCGAGCACCGCACATCCGCCGTTTCGAGGGCCCTGGCCCCGAGGGCCCCTGGCCCCGAGGGCCCCTGGCTCCGAGGGCCCCTGGCTCCGAGGTCCACGCGTATTAATCGCTAGTACCGCACGGAGAACTTGGTCTCGCGCGAGTCGACGGGCTCGTCGGCGCGGTCGGCCATCGTGTAGCGCGCGTAGTGGGAGAGGTTCTCGGCGAGCTTTGTCGCGAAGGCGCCGAGCTGCTCCTGCGTCCCCTGCAGCACCAGCGTGACCGAGCCGTCGTCCTCGTTGCGCACCCAGCCCGTGACCCCGAGCGACATCGCGATGCGCTGAGACGTCCAGCGGAACCCCACGCCCTGCACCTGCCCCACATAGCGGTACCTGCGGCGGATAAGCGCCTCTCCGGAATCGTTGACGACGGCCTCGGGCTCCGGGTCGGGAGAGCCGCCGCCGCGCGCCTCGCGGATAAGGTCGGCTATGGACTCGGCGGCCGCGGCCCCGCGGCGCTCCTCGCGTCTCCAGAACATGTTGAGCCCTCCTTCGTGGACGCCCGACGCCCATCAGGGCTTTACAATACTATGGAACTCCACACCTGCCGTTTTTGGGCGAGAGGAACCAAATGTCCGCAATTTGCAACATCATGTGCGACTCCACCTGCGACTTCACCGCCGAGCAGGCGGCCGAGCGCAACGTCACCATCCTTCCGTTCCACTACGTGGAGGCGGGCAAGCCCGACGGCGGCCTCAGCGGCGACGACGACCTCTTCCAGTCCCGCTGCGCCCACGACTTCTACGACGCCATCCGCAACGGCGCCGCCCCCATGACCTCGCAGCCCTCTCAGCTCGAGTACGATGAGGCGTTCCAGGCGGCCTACGAGTCCGGCGTCCCCACCGTCATGTTCTGCATCTCGAGCGGCATCTCGGGCGGATACAACGGCGCCGTCGCGAGCCTCGATCGCCTCAAGGAGAACCACCCCGGCGAACAGATCCCCATCTACGTCGTGGACACCCTCATCGCCTCCACCGCCCTCACGCTGCTGCTCAACGAGGCGTGCAACAAGCGCGACGCGGGCGCTTCGGCCGAGCAGATCGTGGCCTGGGCCGAGGAGGCGCGCTTCCGCGTCCGCGTCATGTTCATGGTCGAGAACCTCGACGCCCTGCACCGCGGCGGCCGCATCCCCAAGGGCGTGGCGGTCGTGGGCGACGCGCTCGGCGTCAAGCCCATGCTGCACTTCAACCTCGACGGCACGCTGGGCATCTGCGGCGTGGCCCGCGGCCGCAAGAAGGGCCTGCGCAAGCTCGTGGAGCACTACAAGAAGAACGTCGTCCACGGCGACGAGGCCAACGTGGTCGCGGTCGGCGACGCCGACGTGCCCGAGGACGGCTTCAACGTGGCCGCCGAGCTGCGCGCCTTCGACGAGACCCTCGAGGTCCTGCGCCCGACCATCGGCCCGACCATCGGCTCGCACGTCGGCCCCGGCATGGTGTCCTGCGTCTTCTGGGGCAAGGACCGCCGAGAAGGCTAGCGCCGGGTCCGCGCCGTCCGGGCGCGTCGCCGGGGCGCGCGGCGGCTCGGCGCGGCTTCGCGGGGGCCGCCGCCTCAAAAGCGGGCAACCTGCCGCCTGGACCCGCCGGCCCCACGCCCCGGAGTCCCGGCCAACCCCGGACCCGCCGCCGCCCGCCCGCGCTCCGGCCCCTGACCGGCTTCGGGCGCATCCCTCAGAACCACCCGCGGCCCTCCGCCCGCGCCCCGAACGGGGTACAAGGCGAAGAAGGGCCGCGCCAGAACTGCTTTTGTCCACGAAGGAGAGACCAGACCATGGGCTTTACCAGAAGAGAATTCCTCACGTTCGCGGGCCTCGCGGGCGCCGCCGGCCTCGCCGGCTGCTCCAAGCCCTCCGAGACCAAGTCCTCGACCGACGACGGCTCCTCCGACGCCGGCAAGACCGACGTCAACCTCGAGGAGTTCAAGGACCTCGCCATCAACATGGATTCCTGGAAGTACGACGAGGAGAACGACTGCTATTACCAGCTCGGCCTCAAGTACTGCACGAAGCCCGCGACCACGACCTACGAGTCTCTCGCCATCTTCGTGCCCGGCAAGTTCTTCACCGGCGAGAAGAGCGGCTCCACGTACAAGTGCACCGTCAACGAGAAGGCCGTCGTCGGCAACTTCACGCCCGCCACGGCGCCGGTCCTCATGCCCATCAACACGGGCACCATGGGCGCGCAGCAGAGCCCGACGACCTACGAGTACTCGGGTTTGGGCACCTACCTCGAGAAGGGCTGCGTCTACGTCTACGCGGGCTTCCGCGGCCGCTCGGCCGGCGTCGACACCACCTCCGGCTCGACCGATATGTATCCCGGCGGCGCCCCCTGGCCCGTCGTCGACCTCAAGGCCGCCGTGCGTTACCTGCGCTACAACGCCTCTGAGCTGCCCTTCGAGTCGAGCCGCGTCTTCGTCTTCGGCTTCTCGGCCGGCGGCGGCGTGAGCGCCGTCATGGGCGCCTCGGGCGACGCCGAACTGTACGCGCCCTACCTCGAGAGCATCGGCGCGGCCACTCACGACGCCAAGGGCAACAAGCTCTCGGACGCCATCGCGGGCAGCGCTTCTTGGTGCCCGATCACGAGCTTCGACACCGCCGACGCCGCCTACGAGTGGGCGATGGGCCAGCACTCGAGCGCCGATACCCGCGCCGAGGGGACCTGGCGCGCCCAGCTCTCGAGCGGCCTTGCCGGCGCGTACGGCGCCTGGGTCAACAGCATGGACCTGCGCAACGCCGACGACGAGCAGCTCACCCTGGACGAGTCCGAGGGCGGCCAGTACACCATGGGCAGCTACGCCGACGCGCTTATCGAGAAGATCAACGACGCCGCCACCCACTTCGTGCAGAACACGCCGTTCCCGTACACCTACACGCCGCAGCACCTCGACGACCCCACGTTCCCGGGCGACCCGAACCTGCAGTCCACGCGCTCGGCCGCCCAGGCGGCGGGCGTCGGCGGCGCGGTGTCGGCGGCCGACAGCACCACGGCGGATGCTGCCGCGAGCGCGAGCGCGGACGCCACGGGCGAGGCCGACGCCTCCGACGAGACCGGTACGAGCACGGCCGCCGCGACCGACGCCGCCGCGACCACGACGAGCGCTTCTTCCCAGCTCACCGGCACCACGCAGGTCCAGTCCACCATCTACGACACCGCCTCCAACTACTTCGCGGCGCTCAACTCCGACTACCACTGGATCGACTACAACCTCAAGCGCGAGACGGTCTCGGTCCAGAGCCTGCGCGACCTGGCGACCCATGTCCGCCCGGCCGAGATGCCCTGCTCGCCGTTCGACCGCCCCGACCGCTCATCCAAGACCAACCAGCTCTTCGGCATCGGCGAGGAGAGCACGCTGCACTTCAACGCCCTCGAGGGCGAGCTCGTCGAGAAGAACGCGAGCGTCTATGCGAGCTGCAGCGACTGGGACGCCTCCTTCGAGACCGCCTGGAGCCTCGACCTTGCCAAGACCGACTCGCTCAAGACCACCATGGCCACGCGCGTCGACATGATGAACCCCCTGTACTGGCTCTCCGGCGCCTACGCGGGCTACGGCCAGGCGAGCGTCGCCGCGCACTGGCGCATCAACGAGGGCGTCTTCGACAGCTACGTCTCACCGTGCACGTCGGCCAACATGGCCTTCGCGCTGAGCAAGTACGACGGCGTGAGCGACGTGGTCTATACCCCGGTCTGGGGCCAGGGACACGTGCTGGCCGAGCGCTCCGGCAGCCCCGCGAGCAACCTGCTCGCCTGGGTCATCGGCTGCTGCTCGTAAACGCCTGCGGCCTTCTGCGGCGCGGCCTTCGGCGCGATGCTGCGGGGTGGCCGACCGACGAGCCTTTGGTCGGGGGCGGCAGGCGGCGGAATCGCCGAGAATGTCCGGCTCAAGTGCGCGTTGAGCGTCACGAGTCGCAAAACGCTTTAAGCGGCTTTACAATTTGTGCGGCGGGCCACGTGCTCGCCGCATTTTTTGTAAGCGAACGCCGCGCGCCCGAGCGCCAAGTTGCCCGGCCGGCAAGAACCCCGAGAGGAACTCCCATGCGCCTGCCCGTCGTCGACGCTCAGCTCACCCGCCGCCAGGCGCTCAAGGCTCTCGGCGCGGCGGGCGCCGCCGCGCTCGGCGGATGCTCCTCCCCGCAGGGCGCGGGGCAGGGGAGCGGCCAGGCCTCCGACCAGGTATCCGTTGACGCCGCCGCGCCCGCCTCCGACGGCGCCGCCAAGAGCTCTGTGTCCGCCCCGGCGCCCGCGCAGACCACGGCCGAGCGCCTTCTCGCCTCCATGGCGCTCGAGCAGAAGGTCGCCCAGATGCTCTTCGTCACGCCCGAGCAGCTCGCGGACGTGGACGTGGCCACCGAGGCCGGCCCCCTCACGCAGGCGGGGCTCGCCGAGCTGCCCGTCGGCGGCGTCATCTACTTCGGCCAGAACATCGAGGGCGACCAGCAGCTTCGCGACATGCTCGCCAACACGGTCGAGTTCTCGCGCGGCGCAGGGACGGGCATACCGGTCTTCACCGCCACGGACGAGGAGGGCGGCAGCCTCGTCGCGCGCGTGGCCAACTCCGGCTGCTTCGACGTCGAGCGGTTCCCCAACATGTGGTGGATCGGCCAGGAGGGCGACCCGGCCCGCGCCGCGTACGTGGGCAACTCCATAGGCTCCTACCTGCGCGACATCGGCTTTACGCTCGACTTCGCCCCGTGCGCCGACGTCCTCACCAACCCCCAGAACGCGGTGATAGGCCACCGCTCCTTCTCGTCGGACCCCGAGGTCTGCGCCGAGATGGTCTCGGCCGAGGTCAAGGCCATGCTCGCCACGGGCACGCAGCCCTGCGCCAAGCACTTTCCTGGCCACGGCGACACCCAGGGAGACTCGCACACCGGTGCTGTCTGCTCTTATCGCACAGCCGATGAGCTGCGCGAATGCGAGTACGTGCCCTTCCAGGCGGCTGCCGAGGCGGGGTGTCCCTTCATCATGGTCGGCCACATCGAGACGCCCGACGCGGCGGCAGACGGCCTTCCCGCCACGCTCAGCCGCACCATGGTGACCGACGTCCTGCGGGGGCGCCTCGGCTTTGCCGGCGTCGTCATCAGCGACTCCATGAGCATGGGCGCCATCAGCCAGAACTACGAGCCCGGAGACGCCGCCGTGCGCTTCGTGGAGGCGGGCGGGGATTGCGTGCTCATGTCGCCCGATCCATGGGCCGCGCGCGACGGTATTATTGAGGCCGTCACATCCGGGCGCCTCACCGAGGACCGCATCAACGAGTCCGTTGCCCGCATCATCGCCGCCAAGCAGGCGGCCGGGCTGGTCGAGGCGTAAAGCACCCGCAAAGGAGCGCCCATGTCCTTTGGCCTCAAGACCGAGGCGTCCTTCGACGCCGCCCACTTCCTCGCCGACTACTACGGCAAATGCGAGAACCTCCACGGCCACCGCTGGCGCGTCGTGGCCTATATCGAGCAGGACGACCTGCAGACAGAGGGCACCATGCGCGACATGGTGCTCGACTTCGGCGTCTTCAAGCGCGCGCTGCGCGAGCTCGCGGCCGAGTACGACCACACCTTCCTCGTGGAGGAGGGGACCCTCAAGCCCGCGACCATCGAGGCGCTCGAGGGCGAGGGCTTCAGCCTCACCATCGTGCCGTTCCGCACCACCGCCGAGAACCTCGCGCGCCACTTCGCCGACGAGCTTATCGCCCGTGGCCTACCCTGCTCGCAGGTCGACGTCTACGAGACCCCTATGAACTGCGCGACGTACCGTCCTTAAGGAAGCGATTCTTGTGAGCTGGGTTCTTGCGGCCTTGGCCTCGGCTTTGTTTGCGGGCCTTACCTCGATTCTGGCCAAGGTGGGCATCGCGCACACCGACTCCGACGTGGCCACCGCCGTGCGCACGGCCGTCGTTTTGGTGTTCAGCTGGGTGATGGCGGCCATCTCGGTGGGGGACGTGGGCGCGGCGCTTGCCGGCATCTCGGCGCGCTCGTACGTGTTCCTCGCGCTCTCCGGCCTGGCCACGGGAGGCAGCTGGATCTGCTACTTCGCCGCGCTCGCCGAGGGCGACGTGAACAAAGTCGTGCCCATCGACAAGTCCTCGACGGCCCTCTCGGCGCTTCTCGCCATCGTGCTCTTCGGCGAGACGGGCCACCTTGCCATTAAGCTCGCGGCCACCGCCGCCATCCTCGTCGGCACGCTGATGATGGTCGAGAAGAAGCAGGCGGCCTCGGGTACTACGGGGGAGGGCCGCCGCTGGGTGCTTCTCGCCGTGGCCGCCGCCGTGTTCGCCGCGCTCACGTCGGTGCTCGCCAAGGTGGGCGTCTCAGGCGTGGACTCCAACCTGGGGACTGCCGTGCGCACGTGCTTTGTGCTGGCCATGGCCTGGGCAATCGTCGCCGCGCGCGGAAAGCTGCCGCTCGTCCGCAAGGTCGACCATCGCGAGCTGGGCTTTATTTGCGCCTCCGGCGTGGCGACCGGCGCCTCGTGGCTCTTCTACTACTACGCCATCCAGACGGGGCAGGTGAGCGTGGTCGCGCAGATCGACAAGCTCTCGATCCTCGTGTCCATCGCCTTCGCGCGCGCCGTCTTCGGCGAGCGGCTGAGCCGCCGGGCCGCCGCGGGCCTCGCGATCATCGTCGCCGCGACCCTCGCCATGACCGTCTGGGCGTAAACGCGCTCCCGTGCTTCGCGGTTTAATGGCGGCGCCGGTGTTGCGTTCGCTGTGTGTGCTGTGTGCACGGCGGAAATGCGCAACATCGGTCTGCTGATATACTTCTTCCAATAAACCAAAGCTAGAAGGGGGCGTTTATGGCCAAGGAACCGGAGAGCCTGCAGAACCAGGCGTACGACCTGATCCGCGAGAGAATCATCTACGCGGAGTACGCCCCCGGCACCAAGCTCGGCATCAAGGAGCTCTGCGAGGACCTCGACCTCGGGCGCACCCCGGTGCGCGAGTCGTTTTTGCGCCTGCAGCAGGAGGACCTCGTCGAGACCCGCCCTCAGAGCGGCACCTACGTCTCCAAGATCAACCTCTCTTATTCCAACGCTGCCCGTCTTTGTCGCGAGATGCTCGAGGGCGAGGCCATCGTGGAGTGCTGCGCCAAGGCCGACGCGGCCGCCCTCGCCCTCATCGAGTCCATCATCAAGTCCCAGGAAGAGGCCCTGGCGGCACACGATACCCGCGCCTTCTTCAAGGCCGACAACCTAATGCACCGCTGCTTTTTCGACGTCGCCGACCGCCCCGTGATCTGGCAGTGGCTGAACCTCACCAACACGCACTTCGAGCGTTTCCGCTGGTTGTCGGCCAATACCCTGGGCATCAACCCTGAGGAGGTCATGGGCCAGCACCGCGCCATGCGCCGCGCCATCGCGGAGAAGGACACCAACGAGGCCTCCTACCTCGTCCGCGAGCACCTGCAGAAGTCCCGCTCCGACCTCGCGAAGGTCGTGGCCGAGTACCCCGAGTACTTCGAGGACGCTTCGGATTACATCAATCTCTAGGTCCATTATTTGCCTATTGCTTACATACCAGTCAGTCACCGGGCCTGTTCCCTGACCAATGCCGCTCATCCGCAGGTCACGCTCGAGTTTGCGACGTTTTCGCATACGTTTACCGCGAATTCTTGACCGCTTACGGCGATAAGCGGAGACTGTACACGTCGAAGTGATATATCAGTTTGTGTAACCAAACTGAACGACCGTAACGTCACGCGAGCAATACGTCGAGAAGGGACCGTAGATGGCATCGCTTTCGCTCAAGAACTGGCAGGACTGCAAGGAGGCTCTTACCGAGGCGGGCGTCAAGCTCCCGACCTACGACGCGGCCGCCGTTAAGGCCGCGGGCATGGAGCAGCCCGTCTGGATGCACTTCGGCGGCGGCAACCTCTATCGTGCCTTCCACGCCCAGATCGCCAACGAGCTCGCCAACAAGGGCCTGCTCGACCGCGGCGTCGTGGTCTGCGAGACCTTCCGCCCCTTCACCCTGGACGAGGTCTACGCCCCCTACAACTACGACATCCTGCAGGTCGTCATGAACTCCGACGGCACCCTCGACGAGAACCTCATCGCCGTGACCGCCGGCGGCTGCTTCGCCAACTCGCAGCGCCCCGAGGACCTCGAGCGCGCCAAGCGCTACTTCGAGTCCGCAGATCTGCAGCTCGCCACCTTCACCATCACCGAGAAGGGCTACGGCCTGCGCGACGCCTCCGGCGAGCTCATGGGCTACGTCAAGGCCGAGCTCGAGGCCGGCCCCGACGCCGCCGCGAGCTCCATGGGCATCGTGGCCGCGCTGCTGCTCGCCCGCTTCAACGCCGGCGCCGCCCCCATCGCCATGGTCTCCACCGACAACTTCTCGCAGAACGGCGCCCGTTTCCGCGAGGCCATCCTCACCGTGGCCAACGGCTGGCTCGAGCACGGCCACGTCGGTCAGGACTTCGTCGACTACGTGTCCGACGAGTCCCGCGTGAGCTTCCCCTGGTCCATGATCGACCGCATCACCCCGAACCCCTCGCCCGAGACCGAGGCCGCCCTCAAGGAGCAGGGCTGGTCCGACCTCGAGCTCATCCGCACCTCCGGCCCGACCTTCGCCGGCTTCGCCAACACCGAGGCCTGCCACTATCTGGTCATCGAGGACTCCTTCCCCAACGGCCGTCCCGCCCTCGACCAGGGCGGCGTCATCCTCTGCGACCGCGAGACCGCTGAGCGCGCCGACACCATGAAGGTCACCGCGTGCCTGAACCCGCTGCACACCTGCCTCGCCGTCTTCGGCTGCCTGCTCGGCTACGACCGCATCTGGAAGGAGATGGAGAACGCCGACCTCGCGAGCCTGGTCCACCACCTCGGCTACGACGAGGACCTGCCCGTGGTCGTCGACCCCAAGGTCATCGACCCGCAGTCCTTCATCGACGAGCTCGTGGGCGAGCGCCTGGTCAACAAGTCCCTGCCCGACGCCCCGCAGCGCATCGCCACGGACACCTCGCAGAAGGTCGCTATCCGCTACGGCCACACGCTGAACGCCTACCTGGCCGCCGGCAAGGACGTCTCGGGCCTCACCTACATCCCGCTGACCATCGCCGGCTGGCTCCGTTACCTCATGGGCGTGGGCGACGACGGCCAGGCCTTCGAGTGCAGCCCCGACCCGCTGCTCGACGAGCTCCAGGCGCACGTCGCCGGCCTTGAGCTGGGCGTCGTCGACGCCGCCGCCATCCACGCGGCCGCCCAGCCCATCCTCTCCAACACCGAGATCTTTACGCTCGACCTCTACGCGGCCGGCCTCGGCGAGAAGATCGAGGGCTTCCTGGCCGAGATGCTCGCTGGCCCCGGCGCCGTCGCCGCCACCATCCACAAGTACCTGTAGCGGCTCTTCCGGGGCGGCGCGGCCCCTTTCCCCGCGCCGCCCCGCTTTGCTCCGCCGCAGCGCATCAGCCCGTCAACGCGCCACGAGGCGCTAACGATTAAGGAAACTACCATGCAGCTCAGCTTCCGTTGGTACGGACCCGAGTCCGAGAAGATCACCCTCGAGCAGATCGCCCAGATCCCCGGTTGCAAGGGAATCGTCGGCACGCTCTTCGACATCCCCGCTGGCGAGGTCTGGCCGCGCGAGCGCATCCACGCCCTGCGCGAGCAGGTCGAGGCCGCCGGCCTCAAGCTCGAGTGCATCGAGTCCGTCAACGTCTCCGACGACATCAAGATCGGCCTGCCCACCCGCGACGCCCACATCGAGGCCTATAAGGAGACCATCGAGAACCTCGCCGCCGAGGGCATCAAGTGCATCTGCTACAACTTCATGCCGGTCTTCGACTGGGTCAAGTCCGACCTGGACTACACCCTGGCCGACGGCTCCAAGACCCTCGCGTTCGTCAAGGCCAACATCCCCGACGACCCCCAGGAGATCATCGACCGCGTGGCCGACGGCTCCGGCGACCTCACGCTTCCCGGCTGGGAGCCCGAGCGCCTGGCTCAGGTCCGCGCCCTTCTCGACGCCTACAAGGACGTCGACGAGGCCAAGCTGCGCGAGAACCTGGTGTACTTCCTCGAGGCTATCATGCCGACCTGCGAGAAGTGCGACGTCAAGATGGCCATCCACCCCGACGATCCCCCGTACTCCCTCTTCGGCCTGCCGCGCATCTGCAAGAACCGCGAGGACCTCGACTGGCTGTGCCGCGCCGTCGACACCCCGTACAACGGCATCACCCTGTGCTGCGGCTCCATCGCCGAGGACCCCGCCAACAACGTCTACGACATCCTCGATGAGTTCAGTGCCCGCGGCCGCATCCACTTCGTGCACATGCGCAACATCAAGTACATCAGCCCCGAGGTCCCCGGCAACAAGGACTTCTACGAGGCGCCGCACCCCAGCGAGTACGGCTCGCTCGACCTCGTGCGCATGATGAGCGTCCTGCACAAGAACGGCTTCGACGGCTACATGCGCCCGGACCACGGCCGCATGATCTGGGGCGAGACGGGCCGCCCGGGCTACGGTCTCTACGACCGTGCCCTCGGCATCGCCTATATCAACGGCGTCTGGGAGGCGCTCGACAAGACCGGCGACGCCTTCAGGGCCGGCGAATAACATGCAGTTCAACGACGATTTTCTTCTTTCGACGGAGTGGGCGCGCAAGCTCTTCCACGGCCACGCCGAGAAGATGCCGATCATCGACTATCACTGCCACCTCGTGCCCGCCGAGATCCACGAGAACAAGGGCTACGAGAACCTGGCGCAGGTCTGGCTCTACGACCACGGCTTCGGCGACCACTACAAGTGGCGCCTCATGCGCGCGAACGGCACGCCGGAGTCCGTGATCCGCGGCGACGACGACCACGCCAAGTACCTGGCCTTCGTCGACGCCGTGGAGCGCGCGGTGGGCAACCCCATCTACGACTGGAGCCACCTCGAGCTGCGCCGCTTCTTCGGCATCGAGGACCGCATCTGCCGCAAGAACGCCGAGGCCATCTGGGAGCGCGCGAACGCCCTCATCGCAACCGACGACTTCCGCGCGAAGCGCCTCATCCAGCGCATGAACGTGAAGTGCGTCTGCACGACGGACGACCCCGCAAGCGACCTCGCCTACCACAAGCTGCTCGCGGCGGAGGAGGACCAGAACGGTTTCAAGGTGTTGCCGACCTTCCGCCCCGACGGCCTCATGGGCATCGACGGCGAGGGCTTCTCGGCGTACTGCGACCGTCTCTCCGACGCTTCGGGCATCGACGTGGTGGACTGGCCGACGCTTAAATCCGCCGCAGCCCAGCGCATCGGTTTCTTCCACGAGGCCGGCGGGCGCCTGGCCGACCACGGCATGAACTCCTTCGTGTTCTGCCCGGCCTCCGACGACGTCATCGACGACATCGTCTGCCGCGCGCTGAACGACGAGGGCGCCACCGCCGCCGAGACCGCCGCCTACCAGAGCGCGCTCACGCTCTTCCTCATGGGGGAGTACGCCAAGCACGACTGGACCCTGCAGCTCCACATGAACTGCTTCCGCAACGACTCGACCAAGAACTTCGAGGCGCTGGGCGTGGACGCGGGCTTCGACACCGTGGGCGACCAGCCCGACATGGTCTACCAGGTCAAGTGTCTGTTGGACGTCGCCGAGCAGGCCGATGGGCTTCCCAAGTGCATCCTCTACAGCCTGAACGAGTCCGATTGGCTGGGCCTGGCCTCGCTTTGCGGCGCCTTCCAGGCCGCGCCCGCGCGCCCGCGCATCCAGTTCGGCAACGCCTGGTGGTTCAACGACACGTTCTCGGGCATGAAGAAGCAGCTCACCATGTGCGCCGAGCAGGGGCTTCTCGGCAACTTCACGGGCATGCTCACGGACTCCCGCAGCTTCATGAGCTACCCGCGCCACGAGTACTTCCGCCGCATCCTGTGCCACACGCTGGGCGAGTGGGTCGAGATGGGGCGCCTCCCCGAGGACGAGGAGTACCTCGGCGGCATCGTGGAGGACATCTGCTACAACAACGCCCACGACTACTTCGGGTTCTTCGAGTAGGGAAGGGCTGGCGGCGCGGGCGGAAGGCCGCCGGGCCACGTTGTCTTACCGGTTACCACGCGCACGCGTGTATTTGAAAGGGGAGCCATGCGCACCTACATCAACCTCAACGAGGGCTGGCAGTTCACCGGCCCCACGGGCGACGTCGAGCGCGTCGACGTGCCCCACACCTGGAACGCCATCGACGGCCAGGACGGCGGCAACGACTACTGGCGCGGCACCTGCACCTACGAGCGCACCTTCGAGACGCCCGCGTTCGACGCCGCCACCCAGGTCGTCTACCTCGAGTTCGAGGGCGTGAACGCCACGGCCGACGTCGAGGTCAACGGGCACGTCGTCTGCCACCACGACGGCGGCTACTCCACGTTCC
Source organism: bacterium (assembly GCA_963610995.1). Lineage (GTDB taxonomy): Bacteria > Actinomycetota > Coriobacteriia > Coriobacteriales > Atopobiaceae > Paratractidigestivibacter. The sequence goes on from CAVDQW010000029.1 coordinate 13,638, forward strand.
GCGTCAACGTGACCGACGTCCTTACCCAGACCAACAACGTCCTCAAGGTGGCCGTCGACAACTCCAAGAACGACCGCGTGTATCCCCAGAAGGCCGACTTCACCTTCTACGGCGGCATCTACCGCGACGTCAAGCTGGTGGTCGTGTCCGCCACGCACTTCGAGCTCGACTACTACGGCGGCAACGGCGTCAAGGTGACCCCGCAGATCTCCGACGGCGATACCGACGCCCAGGTTCACGTCGAGTCCTGGGTGAGCGGCCCGGCCGCCGATGACGCGACCGTCCGCGTGAGCCTGCTCGACGCCGCGGGCGCCGTGGTGGCCACGGGCGAGGGCGCCGACGCCGCGCTCGCCATCGCCGGCGTCCACCGCTGGGACGGCGTGAAGGACCCGTATCTCTACACCGCCAAGCTCGAGCTCGTGGCCGCAGACGGCTCCGCTCTCGACGAGGTCTCCGTGCGCTTCGGCGTCCGCAGCTTCCACATCGACGCCGACAAGGGCTTCTTCCTCAACGGTCGCTCCTACCCGCTGCGCGGCGTCTCTCGCCACCAGGACCGCAAGGGCATCGGCAACGCCCTCACGCCCGAGCAGCACCTCGAGGACATTGCCATCATCAAGGAGATCGGCGCCAACACCGTGCGCCTGGCCCACTACCAGCACAACCAGGTCTTCTATGACGCCTGCGACGAGGCCGGCTTCGTCGTCTGGGCCGAGATCCCCTACATCTCCGAGCACATGCCCAACGGCCGTCAGAACACCATCGACCAGATGCGCGAGCTCATCGTCCAGAACCACCACCACGCGAGCATCTGCGTCTGGGGCCTCTCCAACGAGATCACCATCTCGACCAAGGACAAGGCCGACATGTTGGACAACCACCACGTGCTGAACCACCTCGTGCACGAGATGGACCCGACGCGCCCGACGACCCTTGCCTGCTACGCCATGTGCGGCCCCTTCAACAAGAGCGCCCACATCTCCGACGTTGTGGCCTGGAACCTCTATCTGGGCTGGTACGTGCCGGGCCTGTGGCTCAACAAGGCCTGGTTCGGCTTCTGG
>CAVDQW010000030.1:0-12561 GCA_963610995.1 bacterium
CGACGGGCAGGTGGGTGAGGTGGTGCAGCACCGGGATGGCGTTCACGTCGAAGGTGTTGCGCGTGCGCGTCTCGAAGGTGCGGATGCCGCGCTCGCAGAGGATGACGTTCTCGTTGCCCTCGCTCATCACGTACTCAGCAGCCATGAGGAATTCGTCGATGGTCTCGGACATGCCGCGCTTGAGCAGAACCGGCGTCTTCGTCTTGCCGACCTCGCGAAGCAGCGGGAAGTTCTGGGCGTTGCGCGCGCCGATCTGCATGATGTCCACGCCCTTGTCTACGAAGAGCTGCACGTCGCGCGGGTCCATGACCTCGGTGACCACCGGCATGTCGAGCTCGGCGCCGGCCTGCATGAGGAGGTCGAGCCCCGCCTCGCCCATGCCCTGCGAGGTGTAGGGGGAGGTGCGGGGCTTGAAGGCGCCGCCGCGCAGGATGGTCGCGCCGGCGGAGTGGACGGCGCGCGCGATCTCGAAGAGGTTGTCTCCCTCGACGGAGCAGGGGCCGGCCATGACCTGGAAGTTGCCCCCGCCGATAAGGACCCCGTGGCCGCAGTCGACGACGGTGTCCTCGGGGTGGAACTTGCGGTTGGCCTTCTTGAAAGGCTCGGTGATGCGCTGGACGCGCTCGATGATGTCCATGCTCTCGAGGAGGAACGGGTCGATCTTGGTGGTGTCGCCGATGATGCCGACGATGGTGACCTCGTCGCCGCCGGAGACGTTGGTCTTATAGCCGCGGTCCTCGATCCACTTGACGAATTGCGCGAGCTGCTCCTCGGTGGCGGTGTTCTTTACTTCGGCGATCATGTGGGTGTTCCTGCTTTCGGGTCATCGGTACACAAGTAGTTGGATGTTAACACGGGCAAACGGGGGCCCTCGGAGCCGCTACCGGCCCGAAACATCGTTGCGGGGCGCGCCGATATCCGCGAATCGTCCAGGCTGTTTTGGGATGAGGGGATCTTCTGCTGTTGAGCGAAGCTGCCGCGCTCGCGCCCTCGCGGGTTCGAATCCCGAGCGCGTCTCTTTGGCATGAAAAAGCCCCTCGTTCGAGGGGCTGTCATAACAAGTGGTGCGCCCAGGGGGATTCCGCGCGTTCTGCGAACGCGCCCTTGCTTCGGGCGCCTCTCGGCGCCCTCGCCCGCTCGCTACGGACGCTCGCGCGTCCGCTTAGCGCTCGCGCCCTCGCGGGTTCGAATCCCGAGCATGTCTCTTTGGCATGAAAAAGCCCCTCGTTCGAGGGGCCGTGCGATTACGTGGTGCGCCCAGGGGGATTCGAACCCACGACCTTTCGCTCCGGAGGCGAACGCTCTAATCCACTGAGCTATGGGCGCAATGCGTAAGGCAGTATAACCCAATCGCGCCTCGAACGCTCAAAGCAACGTTACGGGATTGCAAGGTTGCCCGAGGAGGCCGCTGTGCCCCGGCGGATACGCTAACATCGGTCCAGGAATCAACCGTTCTCGGGCCGTGGCTGTACAGACCTCGGCCTTTGTCGTATGTGGGAGTTCTCATGCCTGACTCTTCGAACGAGATGCGCGGCCTCACTTGCGCCGAGGTGGCCGAGCGCCGGGCCGACGGCCGCGTCAACAGCGACACGGACGTCAAGACCAAGTCCATCTGGCAGATTTTCGCGACGCACGCGTTCACCCTGTTCAACGGGGTGAACCTCGTCATGGCCGTGGTCATTTTCCTCACGGGACAGTACCGCAACATGCTCTTCCTCACCATCGTGGGCGCGAACCTGGTCATCGGCGTTTTCCAGGAGGTGCGCGCCAAGAGCATGGTCGACAAGCTCACGATCATGACGCAGAAGGAGGTCACGGTCATTCGCGACGGCGCCGAGTCCGCCATCGCCCCTTCCGATCTGGTGCTCGACGATCTCATGCGCCTCAGCCACGGCGACCAGGTCCCCGCCGACTGCGAGGTGGTGGAGGGCAACGTCTATTGCGACGAGTCGCTTCTCACCGGCGAGTCCGTCCCCGTGGCCAAGAAGCCCGGAAGCCCCTTGTATTCCGGCAGCTTCGTCGAGAGCGGCAGCCTCGTTGCGCGCGTCACCAAGGTCGGCAAGGACGGCTTCGCGGCCAAGATCAACGCGGAGGCCAAGTACGTCAAGGCCGTCAAGTCGGAGATCCTCGCCACGCTGAAGGCGATTATCCGCATGGGCACGATCCTGCTCGTTCCGCTGGGCGTCGGGCTGTTTGTGCGCACCTATTTCTTCACGGACAACACATCGCTCGTCGAGGCGACCCTTACCACCACCTCCGCGGTCCTCGGCATGATTCCGCAGGGGCTCGTGCTCCTCACCTCGTCGGTTCTCGCCATCGCCACCACGCGCCTTGGCATGCGCGGCGTGCTCGTGCAGCAGTCCTATTGCGTGGAGACCCTGGCGCGCGTCGATACCCTTTGTCTCGATAAGACGGGCACCATCACGTCCGGCGAGATGGAGGTCGCGCACGTCGAGCCCTCGCAGAGCGCCTCGGCCGATGGCGTGGCGTCCGCCTTCGAGGCCATCGCGCGCGCCAACGGGTCCGACGTCAACGAGACGGCCAAGGCCCTGCTCGCGTACGCGTCCGCGAACGGCGTCGCCCAATCCGTGGAGGTCGCGCGTCCCGTCGCCTTTAGCTCGGCCAGAAAGTACTCCGGGTGCGTGTGCGCCGATGGACGAGGGCTCGTCATGGGCGCCGCTCAGTTCGTGCTGGGGGAGGGGCGCATGCCCGAGGCCGACGCGCTCTGCTCCGGTTTCGCCGACATCGAGCGCCGCATGGTCGTCTGCTCCTGCGACGGCTTCGACGCCTCCGACGCAATCTTGGGCGAGCCCGTGCTCCTCGGGTGCGTCGGTATTCGCGACAAGGTCCGCGAGACGGCCCCCCAGACCATGGAGTACTTCATCGAGCAGGGCGTTGAGCTGCGCGTCATTTCCGGCGACGACCCGCGCACCGTTTCCGCGATCGCCAAAATCGCCGGCGTTCCCGAGGCCGATCGCTACGTCGACGCCTCGACGCTCGACACGCCCGAGAAGCTCGACGCCGCCGTCGACTCCGCGCGCGTGTTCGGCCGCGTGACCCCTCAGCAGAAGCGCGAGCTCGTCGACGCGCTCCACCGTCGCGGCCGAACCGTCGCCATGACGGGCGACGGCGTGAACGACGTACTGGCCCTGCGCGAGGCCGACTGCTCGGTCTCCATGGCCTCCGGGTCCGCCGCCGCGCGCAACGTCTCCGAGATCGTTCTCGCCGACAACGACTTCTCTCACATGCCCGAGGTCGTGGCGGAGGGCCGCCGCTCCATCAACAACCTCCAGCGCTCGGCCTCGCTCTTCCTCGTCAAGACGGTCTTCACGGCGCTGCTCGCCCTTATCTGCATCGTGATCCCGCCGTACCCCTTCATACCGATCCAGATGTCGCTCATCTCGACCGTCGTCATCGGCGTGCCGTCGTTCATCCTGGCGCTCGAGCCCAACCACGAGCGCGTGAGCGGCAACTTCCTCGCCAACGTCTTGTCCAAGTCGCTTCCCGCCTCGGCCTCGATCACGCTCTTCCTGCTCGTCGAGCTCGTGCTCGGCCGCGTGCTCGGGCACGAGTTCAACGAGATCTCGACGGTGTGCATGTTCATCACCATCTCGGTGGGGCTGGCGCTCATCTACCACATCTCGGTGCCCCTCACCATGCTCCGCTGGGTCCTTCTCGTCGCCATGGCGGCCGCCGCCGTCGCTGCCTGCACGCTGGGGAGGAGCTTCTTCACGGTTGCCAAGCTGCCGCTCGACGTGTTCGTGGCCACGGTGGTCTTCTGCGTGCTCGCCGTCGTAGCCTTCCTCTTCTTCGCCGCCCGCTTCGAGCGCAAGGCCGCGGACAGCCGCGTCCTCGGCGTGCTCGTCGATCGCATCGAGGCCGGCGTCGAGGCGCCCAAGGCCGCGCGGCCTCGCGCTTAGGACGGCTTCGCTTGAGGCCCGATGACCCTTTAGGCTTGCCTAAGCTTTCTTGAGCCGTATGGTTTTTCGCTTCTGGCGTGGGCGCGGGCGGGCATCTTCGGTAGCCTTATCGGGATTGAAACTCGCTATTGTTTTGCAAAGGACCTTTGCATGAACTGCCCCAACTGCTCCAGGCCCATCCCGGACGGGTCGTTCGACTGCCCGTATTGCCATGAGCCGCTCAACAGGACTCAGCGCATCGACCTGGGCGAGCTCAGGTGGTGCTCCGTTTGCGGCGCGCTCATGGCGCCCGACGCCCAGTCGTGCCCCAAATGCGGGACCCCGGCGCCCGTATCGTCGGTCGCGGCCGTCCTGCGCGCCAACAAGGAGGCCGAGGAGAAGGCCGAGACCAAGGTCGCCGACCTTCAGAGCGCCATCCCGCCCACCGGCCCCGACGTCATGACCCCCACCGCCGCGAGCGACGTCATGCCGCGCGTGAAGCAACTCGTCGTCGCCGCTTGCGCCGCCGTCGCCATCGTTGGCGGCGCCGCTCTGCTCATCACGCATCCTTGGGACCCCGACGCCAACAACATCTCCGCGAAGACGCCCTACGACACCTCCAACGCCGGCAACCCCGAGACCGTGAAGACCCTCGAGTCCCAGGACGGCTCCTCGACGAAGGAGACGGCCGCGTCCTCCGACCCCATCTTCGATCTGCTCACGAGCTCCTACGAGAAGCTCGCCGATTACGCGAAGAGGCTTGACGAGAGCGAGTCTGCCCTGAAGACGACGGGGGTCTCGGGCACTGCGGAGGAGCGGGCGTCGGGCCTCTCCACGGCAAAGGCGCTCTCCGTGGAGGTCTCCAACACGATCAGCTCCATCGACCAGACCTCCGACGGCGCCGGGGCCTATACCGAGACCATCAGCAACCTCGACAAGCTCGGCAACTGGCTGCGCAACCGCTGCGACGGCCTCACTTCCGCTTGGTCCGTCTCGGCGTCTTCCGACGACCCGTCCGAGGACTCGCAGTCCATTCTCTCGGAAATCTCGGCCAACCCCACGTACAAGAAGCTCTTCGACGACAACTACGCCTCCTGCAAACCGGTTTCTTCGGTCACCAATTAGCCCCGGTCGTCTACCGATTGTGTGAAACGGCCCCCGTACTGGTATCATCGAATAGTTGAAACGAATAGCGTCGCGTTTTGCGGCGCCGACAAGAAACGAGGCAGATCATGGGATTTTTCGGAGACCCTCTCTACACCCCTGAGTACGAGGTCGCCGGCGACGAGGTCGCCGTCTTCGATACCAGCAAGGGCAAGATCCGCGTCAAGCTCGACGGCCAGGGCGCTCCGATCCACGTCGGCAACTTCTGCGAGCTCGCCGGCTCCGGCTTCTACGATGACCTCAAGTTCCACCGTTACGTCCCCGGCTTCGTGATCCAGGGCGGCTGCCCGAACACCCGCGACATGGACGCCTCCGACGTCGCTCGCGGCGCCGCCGGCCCGAGCGGCCGTCCCGGCACCGGCGGCCCTGGCTACCGCATCAAGGAGGAGTTCTCCTCCAACCCCAACAACTCGCACGTCGACGGTGCGCTTGCCATGGCGCGCTCTATGGACCCGAACTCCGCGGGATCCCAGTTCTATTTCTGCCTCGGGCCCCAGCACAGCCTCGACTCCGGCTACACCGTCTTCGGAACCACCCTTGAGGGCATGGACGTCATCTCGCAGCTGCGCGCCGGCGACGTCATCAATTCGATCCGTATCGAGCACGCCGCCTAGCCGCGGGCTACGAACTTGGAGGTACCTATGAACCAGCAGGCATTCGAGAGCGGCAAGGCCGCGTATCAGGCGGGGGATTGGATCCAGGCCATCAGCCTTCTTTCCGGCGCCAAGTCCGCCGGCGAGGTCAATGGCGCGGTCGACCACCTCATCGGCAACGCCTACATGAAGCTCGGCCGCTACGATTCCGCGGCCGATGCCTATGCGAGCGCTCTTTCCGATTCCGCGTACGGCAAGGCCGGCGCCCTCTCCTGCAACCGCGGTCGCGCGCTTCTCGCCGCCGGTCGAGCCCCCGAGGCCGTCCAGGCGCTCACCGCCGCCGTGCAGGATCCCCAGTACGCCACGCCCTATAAGGCTTATCTCGCCCTCGGCAAGGCCTACGAGTCCACCGGCGACGTGCGCAACGCCGGCATCGCCTACCGCAGCGCCGCGATCGATGAGAGCAACCCCGCCCCCGCGAGCGCCCTTTCCGACCTCGGCAGCTGCTTCATGAGGCTCGGCCGTCCCGTTGACGCCGTCGAGGCGTATCGCACCGCGCTCGACTTCACCACGGTCGCCGAGAGCCAGGCCAAGGTCTACTCCGATCTCGGGCTTGCCTACGTTGCCGCCAACCGCATGCCCGAGGCCGTCGACGCCTTCGGCCACGCCACGAGCGACCCGAGCTTTACCATGAGCCCCGAGGCTCAGGCCTCCTACGACGCTGCCCGCAAGGCGGTCGCCGTCGCCTCCGCCAAGCAGGGCGGCTCCTCTTCCGACACCGACGCGTTCCTTGCCGCCGCCGGCTACGGCGGGGGAGTGGACCCGCTCGACCCGACCGGATCCTCGGGCGTGCTCATTCCGAGCGCCGAGGACACCGGCTTCTTCTCGGTCACCGAGGAGGAGCTTGTGCAGCTCGATAAGCACGAGCGCAAGGTCCGCCGCAAGAAGAAACAGCACCGCGGCCTCAAGGTCTTCCTGTTCATCGTCATCCTGCTCGTGATCGTCGCGGGCGGCGCCGTCGCCGCGTACATGAACGGCTACGGTTGGCCGACCCAGGAGTCCGTCGCGCAGTCGCTTTTCCAGGCTAAGTCCGACGGCACCGAGGTGAGCAAGTACATCGCGGACTCTGCCCAGAGCCAGGCCCAGACCATCTCCGACACCCTGCCCTCCGGGGCCACCGCCACCGTCGACGGCGTCGACCGCTCCATGAACGAGTCCACCGTCCACGTCGTCGCCACGCTCTCCGCCGGCGGCACGCAGCAGTACACCGTCGAGATGGTTCGCGACGGCATTACCTGGAAGGTGACCTCGGTCAGCACCGAGTACGCCTCCCAGGGTTCCTCCAAGTAAGCAACCTTCGCACTTCAATCTCTAGACAAGGGAAGCGGATGTCTTTCTTCGACTCACTCTTCGGCGAATACGGCGGCGACCTCGCCATCGACCTCGGTACCGCGAACACGCTGGTCGCGGTCCGTGGCGAGGGCATCGTCATCAACGAGCCCTCCGTCGTTGCCATCGACAAGTCCGAGAGCCGTGTTCTGGCCGTCGGCGCCGACGCGAAGCGCATGATCGGCCGCACCCCCGGCTCGATCATCGCCGAGCGTCCGCTCAAGGACGGCGTCATCGCCGACTTCGACGTCACCGAGGTCATGCTCCGCTACTTCATCGAGAAGGCGCGCGAGCGCCGCTACCCGTGGAGCCCGCGCCCCCGAGTCGTCGTGTGCGTGCCTTCCGGCGTCACCAGCGTCGAGAAGCGCGCCGTCTTCGAGGCCACTATCCAGGCCGGCGCTCGTCAGGCATACCTTATCGAGGAGCCCATGGCCGCCGCGATCGGCGCCGACCTGCCTATTGAGGACCCGACCGGATCGATGGTCGTCGACATCGGCGGCGGTACGACCGAGGTCGCCGTCATCTCCATGGGCGGCATCGTCGTCTCGCAGTCCATCCGCACCGCTGGCGACGAGTTCGACCAGACGATCCTCCAGCATGTCCGCGATGCCTACAACCTCTCCATCGGCGAGCGCACCGCCGAGGACATCAAGATCAAGGTCGGCTCCGCGGCCCCTCTCGCCGAGGAGCTCGACGTGGAGGTCAACGGCCGAGACGTTATGAGCGGCCTGCCCAAGACGGTTCGCATCGAGTCCGAGGAGATTCGCCGCGCGCTGGACCGTCCTCTGGACGAGGTCACCAAGGCGGTTAAGGACGCCCTGGACGTTACCCCTCCCGACCTGGCATCCGACCTCATGTATTACGGCATCCTGCTCACGGGCGGCGGCGGCCTTCTCCGCGGCCTGGATCACCGTCTTCGCGAGGAGACCGGCGTTCCCGTCAATGTCAGCCCGACGGCGCTCGAGAACGTCGTCAACGGCTGCGCCAAGGTACTTGAGGCAAATGCCCTTACCGGCGGCTTTGTTCAGAGCACCGGTCAATAGGCGTTGATGCTCGCGTGAGCTATTCCGGTCTTGGCCGGGCCGGCGGCCCGGCTCTCGGCAACAATTCGAATAACGGCGGGGGAAAGCGGCTCATGGTGTATTGCGCCGTTTCCCTTGTTCTTTTTACCGTCAGCTGCCGCATGGGGACGTCGAGTCCCCTTGAGGCGGTCCGTGGTGCTTTCCAGACGGTCACGTCCCCGGTTCGCTATATCGGCGCTACGGTCACGCTGCCTTTCCAGGGGCTGGGCAACATCTTTGCCAACCTCACTTCGGACCAGGAGACCCTTTCCGAGCTCAAGGAGCAGAACGCCGAGCTCCAGGCGCGAAACGCCGAGCTCGAGGAGTCTGAGCAGACCGCCAAACGCCTGCAGGACCTTCTCAACCTCAAGGATTCCTATAGCCTGCAGTCCACCGGCGCCCGCATCACCTCCGGGTCCTCCGATTCCTGGACCTCGGCCGTGACGATCAACATCGGCTCCACATCAGGGGCCGGCGTCGGCATGCCGGTGACCGCCTCTAACGGCGTGATCGGGCAGATAATCGAGAGCGGGCTCACCTCCTCGACGGTTCGGCTTCTTTCCGATGAGAACTCTTCCGTTTCGGCCATGGTGCAGTCCAGCCGCGCTCAGGGCATGCTCAACGGCTCGGCAACCGGGCAGCTCACCTTGGACCTCATCTCGACGGACCAATCGGTCTCCGTCGGCGACGTGATCGTGACGAGCGGCCTCGGCGGCGTATTCCCCAAGGGCCTGCCCCTCGGCAAGGTGACGAACGTCGAGAAGAACCCGGGCTCCCTTTACCTCGATATCACCGTCGAGGCCTTCGCCTCCACCGAGAACTTCGAGGAGGTCCTGGTCATCACCTCGCTTACCGAGGAACAGCAGGCGACTGCCGAGGAGATCCAGGAGGCGGACTCGCAGGAAGCCGGAACGTCCTCGTCCAGCGCGTCGGACTCCGGTTCGAGCTCGAGCGGCTCCTCGTCCTCCGACGGCTCCGATTCCGGCAACAACACTTCGAGCGCGAGCGAGTAGGGGGGCGTTACCATGCAGATCAACGACAAATCCCACGATACGAAAGGGCTGGTCGGCCTTATCGTTGTTTGTCTCGTGTGCCAGCTCGCCGTCGCCCCCAACATCGGCATCGCCAATGGCCGCGCCAATTTCGCGCTTGTGTTCGCCGCGTGCTTCGCGCTCACCCGCGGAGGCGATGCGGCCATTACCGCCGGTTTCCTCGCGGGCCTGCTCTTCGACCTCTGCACGACCGGCCCCGTTGGCCTCATGGCGTTCATCTTGACGCTTGTCGCGCGTTTTCTCGGCTCCGAGCAGCGCAATCGCATGGCCGGCGATTTCTCCACCTGCCTCGTGCTGTTCTCTGTGGCGAGCCTCGCGTCCGCGCTCGTCTATTCGCTTGCCATGCTCGTGACCGGCAACGCCAGCTCAATCGTCGACGCACTGGTTTTTAGGACCATTCCCACCACGTTCCTTTCCATCGTGGCGTTTCTCCCGTTCGCGTATTACTTCTCCCGCGTTCGTTCGAACTCTTCGCTTTCGGGCGGGCACTTCGCTAACAAGCGTTTTTAGGGGGAGACCATGAATCTCTCCCTCGTGATACTCGTCGTCTGCGTTCTCCTCGCCGCCGTGCTCATCGTCCTGTACTTCGTGTTCGGGCGATCCGAGGCGGCCTACACGCTCGACATCGGCGGCGGTGCGCCGCGGGCGGCCGGCGGGCGCGACGAGTCCGCCGAGACGACCTTCTCCTCTCGTCTCCTTGGCTTCGGCGGCGTGATCGCTGCCGCCTTCGCCGTGCTCGTCGCCCGTCTCTGGACCATGCAGCTCGTCTCGAGCGACGAGTACACCGAGGAAGCCGAGTCGAATCGCACCCGCACCGTCATGACCGCGGCCCCGCGGGGGCGCATCCTCGACCGCAACGGCAGGGAGATCGTGACGAACCGCTCGAGCCTCACCGTCGTCGCCGAGTCCGATGTGTCCGACGACGAGATCGAGATGCAGATACTCGCCAACCTCATCGGCATGCCCAAGCAGGCCGTATACCGCAAGATCATCGATTCCAGCGAGGGCGCTCAGAGCCTGAGGACCGTCTCGACCGACGTCTCGCGCCGCGTCGTGGCGTATATCGGCGAGCACCCCTCGGTATTCGACGGGGTGTCGGTCAAGCAGCGCTCTCAGCGTTCCTATCCTTATGGTTCGCTCGCGGCGCACGTCGTCGGTTACACGGGCACCGTTACCTCCGAGCAGCTCGAGAGCTCCGATTCCGACGACGACTCGGCCGTGGAGTACAAGTCCGGCGACATCGTCGGCCAGTCGGGCGTGGAGTCGATCTACGAGAGCGTCCTGCAGGGCATTCACGGCGAGCAGACCGTCTACGTCAACTCCAGCGGAAAGGTCCTCGACACCTCGACCACGATCGATCCGCAGAGCGGAAGCGATGTGGTGCTGACCATCGACCTGGATATACAGAAGGCGGCGGAGGAGTCGCTCTCGTCCGTCATGGAGGCCACCAAGCAGCGCGGCAAGGACGTCGTCGGCGGTTCGGTCGTGTGCCTCGACTGCACGAACGGCGAGGTCCTGGCGATGGCGAGCGCGCCCACGTTCTCGCCTTCCATCTTCGTCGGCGGCATCGCGACGTCCGACTGGGAGTCGCTCACCAGCGAGAGCTCCAATTACCCGCTGCTCAACCGCGCCATCTCCGGCCAGTACCCCTCGGCCTCGACCATCAAGGCCATGACGACCTTCGCCGCCCTCGATTACGGCATCTCGACCCCGCAGACGGGCTACGACTGCACCGGCTGGTGGACGGGATTCGGCGAGGCCTACGGCATGCACTGCTACAACTACTCGGGCCATGGCTACCTTGACCTGCAGGGCGGCATCACGATGTCGTGCGACACCGTTTTCTACGAGATCGGCAAGGGCTTCTACAACTCGAGCAACCAGGAGGGAATGCAGGAGACATTCCGTAAATACGGCCTCGGCTCAAAGACCGGCATCGACCTCCCCAGCGAGTCCGAGGGACGCGTGCCCGACGCCGAGTGGAAGTGGAACTACTTCTCGTACCTTCCCGACACCGATCGCTCCTGGCAGCCGGGCGATTACTGCAACATTGCCATCGGGCAGGGCGACATGCTCGTCACCTGCCTGCAGGTTGCGCAGGCCTATTCGAGCATCGCCAACCGAGGGCCGATGTACAAGCCGCATGTGCTCAAGAGCGTGAAGAGCAACCTCGGTTCCGGCTCGGTCGTTGATTTCAACGTTTCCGAGGTCGCCAACATCGTGGAGAAGGACGCGTACCGGACGGTCGTCGAGGAGGGCCTGCGCGGCGTCATCTATGACGAATCCGAGACGCAGGCGGCCCACTGGAACAACCTGTCGGTCAAGGTCTGCGGCAAGACGGGCACCGGCGAGCAGTCCTCCACGGGCCGAAACATCTGCTGGATGGTCGCCTACGCCCCGGCAGACAACCCCAAGTACGTCGTCTGCGCCAATATGGACGGCGGCGATTGGGGCTCGACCACGGCGATGTACGTCGTTCGCGACGTGTTCGGCCAGATCTACGGCGAGCCCGACGATGCCGTGACATCGACCGACAACGCGACCCAGGACTAGGAGGGAGGCATCATGGCGAATGAAATGACGGGACTCGGCACCGGCGGCGGTTTCTTCTCGGGGCTTGCCCAGAAGGCCGCGGGCCGCGATGCCGCCAAGAAGGTCTCGGGCAAGACGGGGCCTCTCTCCAACCTTTACCTGTCCCAGCTCATACCCGCGGCGCTTCTCGTCCTGGTAGGCGTGGTCACGATTTGGTCTGCGTCCCTCACCATCTCCGAGGCTCGCTTCTCGAGCCACCTCATCGGCATCGCCTTGGGCGCCGTCGTCGCATTCTTCGTGTGGCGCTACGACACAAGGGCTCTTGCGGGTCTGACCAGGCCTTTGTTGATTATCGCGTGCGTCTTGATGATCATGCCGTATCTTCCCGGCCTCGGCTACGAGGCGAAGGGCATGACCGGCTGGGTCCAGATTCCCATCATCAAGTTCAGGTTCCAGCCCTCCGAGCCCTCGAAGATCGTCGTCATCTTCCTCATGGCGAGCGTGTGCGCGCAGTACAACGGCAAGATCGAGACGTTCAGGGACTACGCGAAGCTCTGCGGCACCCTGCTTTTGCCGCTTTGCCTGCTTGTCGTCACCGACCTCGGAACCGGCCTCGTCATCCTCTTCGCGGGCGCGGCCATCATCATCTGCTCGGGCGCTCCCGCCAAGTGGGTGGTGCCGACGATTGTGCTCATCGTCGTGACCGTGGGCCTGGTCATCTGGTCGTCCATGACCGACGGTATGCCTCAAATCCTCAAGGAATACCAGCTCAAGCGTCTGCTCGTGTTCATCGACGACTCGGTTGACCCCAGCGGCAGCGGCTATAACCTCAGGCAGGCGAAGATCGCCGTCGGCTCCGGAGGGCTTCTGG
>CAVDQW010000031.1:0-14894 GCA_963610995.1 bacterium
CCACTAGGCGGCGCCGCAGCGCCAAGACCCGCACGGTCACGCCCCGCGCCTCCCAGGCGCGCCACTGCAAACGACCACAGAGGAGAGACCCGCACATGGACACCAAGGCCCTCGAGAAGTTCTGCCCCTGGGCACGCACCGAGCTCATCGACGCTGTCGGCCGTCGCTGTGCCCGCTTCGGCCTGGACGACGCCGGCCGCGCCGACGCGGGCCCCGAATCCGACGTCGTGGGCGGCCGCGTACTCGCCGCTGCGGAGCGCGCCCAGCGCGCGGCTCTCTACGCCCGTGTGGAGTCCGAAGGCTGGGAGACCTTCTGCGAGCGCGAGGCCTACGGCTGGTTCAACCGCCTCGTGGCCATCCGCTACATGGAGGTGCGCGGCTTTTTGCCCTGCCGCGTACGCATGCTGAGCGCGCAGGACGGCTCATTCGACCCCGAGTGCCTGCGCATGCTGGGCGAGCTCGACCTGCCGGGCCTGGACGTCCCCGCGGCGCTCCGGCTCTCCGTCGAAGGCCGCGCCGAGGACGCCTACCGCATGGTGCTCGTGGCCCAGTGCAACCAGCTGGCGGCGGCGCTTCCCGACGTCTTCGGCGCGGTGTCCGCGGCAGACGCCCTCACCCTGCCGGACGGCCTCCTGCTCGCGGGCGAGCACAACGTGCTCTACCACCTGGTAGCCGACGTGCCCGAGGATGCCTGGGCAGACGTCGAGGCCCTGGGCTGGTCCTACCAGTTCTACAACTCCGAGCGCAAGGACGACTTCTTCAACTCCAAGCGCAAGGCCGCGCCCGAGGACATCGCGCCCGCCACGCAGCTCTTCACCCCGGAGTGGATCGTGCGCTACATGGTGGAGAACTCGCTGGGCCGCCTCTGGATGCTCAACCACCCCCAAAGCCAGCTGCGCGACCGCATGGCCTACTACATCGAGCCCGAGGCGGACGCCGCCGAGGACTTCCTGCGCGTCTCCAGCCCCGAGGACATCACCGTCTGCGACCCAGCCTGCGGAAGCGGCCACATCCTCTCCTACGCCTTCGAGCTGCTCATGGCCATGTACGAGGAGATGGGCTACCGCGAGCGCGACGCAGCGTCGCTGATACTCGAGAAGAACCTCTCCGGTATGGAGATAGACCCGCGCGCCGCGCAGATCGCGAGCCTGGTGCTGGCCATGCGCGCCCGCGAGCACGACCGCCGTTTCCTCACGAGGCAGGAGGCGCCCAAGGCAGACATCACCGTGCTGCAGAGCGTGCCGCTCGCTGAGGGCGACCTCACCCTCTGCGGCACCAAGCTGCCCCAGGCCCTGCAGCACCTGGGCGAGTTGGGCAGCCTGCTCGCGCCAAGCGAGGAGGACGTACAGAACTTGCGCACCGAGCTCGACCGCTGCAAGGGCGACCTTCTGGACAACGGCCGCGCCAACCGAGTGGCCGAGGCGCTTAACATGTGCGAGAGCCTGGCCCGCCGCTTCGACGTGGTGGTGGCCAATCCGCCCTACATGGGCAGCAACAACTTCAACGAGTTCATGAGCAAGTGGGTGAAGGCCAACTACCCCGACGTCAAAGCAGAGCTGTGTTGTTGCTTCATTTCTCGAGCGCTTTCACTTGCCAAGAGTGGCGGCATGATCTCAATGGTTACAATGCAGAGCTGGCTTTTTTCCGATACGTATAAAGCCATGCGCCTTAATTTACTTGGCTCAAATGGTGTCCTCAACATGATTCATATTGGATCGCGCGGCTTTGATTCTATTAGTGGCGAAATTGTCTCAACGACCGCTTTTGTGATTCAGGCTGAAGGTGATCCGCATGCTAAAGGCCTGTATTTTAAACTGACTGACTTTCAGGGCGAACACGATAAGAGTGTGGCTTTTCGTAACGCGCTGGGTGTCTCCAATTCACCTCTTAAATTCAAGGCGAGCTACTCGGATTTTTCTCAGATTGATTCGTGCCCAGTTGCATATTGGGCCTCCGCTTCTTTATTAAACGCTTTTAGTGCCTTGCAACCCTTGTCGGATTACTCATTGCCCCTCCAGGGCCTGGCAACTACGAATAACGACTTGTTTTTGAGAAACTGGTGGGAGGTGGCGCTGGCGAGAAGTTCCTTCTCATCCGAAACTCGCAAGGATGCGCTTGCTTCAAAAAAAGCCTGGTTTCCGCATTGCAAGGGCGGAAGCTTCCGTAAATGGTACGGGAACCGTGAGCTGCTCATTAACTGGGAAAATGACGGGAAGGATCTCTATAAACTAATTACGGAAAGATACGGATCTCCCTCTAAGAGAATTGTCAATGCGGGAAGCTACTTTAAATGCGGCGTCACCTATTCAGACGTTTCTACGGGAGCCTTTTCCTGTAGATTTACGAGTAATGCCACTTTTGATGTTACGGGACCCGTGCTCATTGCATCTGGCAATCAGCTGTATGCGTTGTTGGCCTGTCTAAATTCAAGCTCTTTTCAAGAGTTTCTCCTAATTTCATCGCCTGGTTTGCATTACAAAAATGGTGTTCTTGCTAATTTGCCTGCCCCAATCGACGATGCAAGTGCAAGGGTTGAATTACTCTGCTGCGCAAAGGATGCGTTGGGTATTTCGAAGTGCGATTACGACTCGTTTGAAACCTCTTGGGACTTCAAACGTCACCCCCTGTTGTAGGTGAACAGTGTGAACTCAAACGATGTATATGCTCTGACAACAGATATGCCTGGACTTCTTGTCGAGGACGATGTCCTTATCGCTCGGTTCTTCGATGCAAAGAAGGTGAACCTGCTGATCGAAAACCCTGGAATATGGTTTTCTCGCTTTGACAAAATGTCAGACGATAGAGAGGGTGCTTATTTCAACAGGTTTATTCCAGAGGATTTTGCCCTTAGTGATATTCAGATGGACACGCTACAGCGTGGGCAAAGAAACGTTCACATGCCTTTGATTTCCTGCTGGACTCTATTTGACTCAGGTGAAGACAAAAGGATGTGGAATACGTTTGGCCCTGGTGCCGGCAGCATTTGTTGCGTAACAACACCCAAACGGCTCTCGGGGTCTTTGGCGGTTGACGGAATCCCTTGCGGGCTTGTGAGGTATTACGCGGTGCCCGAGCTAAACGAGAGGAATGACCCGTCGCGCATCGTAAAGCCTGCTTTCTATATGTCCAACCATATTGAAACGCCTGTCTACCATTCAGCCGAGTTTGCCAAGCGCGATTGTTTTGCCGCAGAGAAAGAGGTTCGTTTTATCTGCTTCGGGGACGGGGCGTCGATGTTTGCGTCAAACGAAGATGGGCGTCTTGTTAGATTCAAAGACCTTCGCATAACCCTCCCATTTCTACGAATTATTGCAAGGCCAGATATCAAGCCTGAGGTCCTGGCAAAGTTGCAAAGTCTCTTCGGGTGCTCTGTTTCGAAATCTGAAATTGCGGGATGTGGGGTCAGTTAGGTGAGTAAGTATTTTGAGCAGTACAACCAAGGAGTTGATAGAGTTAGCGGTCTCCTTGCTTTATACGAGAAGCTTGCCGACCACAACATGGCGAAAGCAAACGGGTCGGTGCGCCCCTCCGATATCCTTCGTGCTGCCGTCGTGTTTCTTCATTCTGCGGAGGAGGATTATTTCCGTAACATACTGATTCGGTGGTACCCAGAGAAGGCCGACTCGAAAGCTCTGCAAGAGATACCACTAGCAGGCACAACCGGCAGGAGCCAAAAGTATTCATTCGATCAAATCGCTTGCTTTCGCGGACAGACGATTGATGAGCTGGTCATTGAGTCCGTCAAGCAGTTCTTCTCGAAGGCAAGCTTCAACTCTTATGGCGAGATAGTTAGCCGTCTCGCAAAAATTCAGATTGATTGCTCTGCATATGATCGTGCCGCCGATATTGATGCCTTCATCAGCAGGCGTCACAAGATCGTGCATGAAGTTGACTTGGTACCAGGGAAGAATCATCCGACGACAAAGCCCATATCCGCTTCTCAGGTGCGCACCTGGGTTGAATGCTCAATGGCTTTCGTCAAGTTAATCGATGCTCAGGTTTCCTCTTGGGATAAGGCTTCTTCATGATACCAGTCAACCCTCAAATCCCCTATGAGCTCTCGCTGCTCTCTGACGTCGAGGCGCTTGGGCGGCGGGCTTCTCGCGGGGAGGTCGTGCGCGCGGCGGATGTCGATGCGCTTCTCGCTCGGTACGACACCGCGTTCGTCCAGCTGCCCCACTACCTGCAGGAGGCGATCGACCGCATAGATCTGGCCGAGTAGGTGGATGCGGGGAAGTCGCCGCTGCTGTTGTCGTCATGTCGGCGCCCATTGACATGGCCATGGGACGAATGCAAATCGAAGCTTGCGAAAAGATGCAATTCTCAAAATGAATGCCTTCGAAAAGATGCATTTCTCAAATATAATATAGTTCGAAATGATGCATTTTTACCGTAGCTGTGCTTCGATTAGCTGCATTGTCGCAGATGGAGGCCATATATGCTCATAAGAAAAATCATCGACACCCTACGTGCCTGGAAAGCTTCTCACGGGGCCGAATGCCTGTTGATAAACGGTGCCCGTCAGGTTGGCAAGTCCTTCGCGGTCGAGACCTTCGGCGGCGCCGAGTACGCTAGCTTCATCAAGATCGACTTCGTAAAGCAGCCCGAGCTCAAATCGGTCTTCGAGGGTTCCCTTGCGCCTGAGGATATCTACTCGCGTATTACCCTTATGGTGCCCGGCGCCCGCCTGGTCCCCGGGGAGACGCTCATATTCCTGGACGAGATTCAGGAGTGCCCCGAGGCACGCTCGGCGTTCAAGTACCTTGCGCAGGACGGTCGCTACGATGTCATCGGCTCGGGTTCGCTTCTTGGCATACGCTTCCGCGAGCTTAAGGATGCGCCTTCGCTGCCCGTTGGCTATGAGCGTCAGATCACCATGCATCCGCTGGACTTTGAGGAGTTCCTCTGGGCGCGCGGCTACACCGAGGAGGCGATTGCCTCCCTGCGCGGTTATCTTGAGCGGATGGAGCCGGTTCCGCAAGCCATCCACCAGTCCATGATGCGGCAGCTGCGCGAGTACCTGGCGGTCGGAGGCATGCCCGCGGTTGTCCAGGCATTCGTCGATGGTGGTGGAGACTTTGGCTCCGCGCACGACCAGCAGCTCTTGATTCACGGTGCTTACCTCGATGACATCGCCCGCTACGCCTCGGCGCCCGAGCGCGTGAAGGCCCGCGCGTGCTACCTCTCCCTGCCCCGGCAGCTGGCCAAGGAGAACACCCGCTTTAAGTACGCCGAGGTGGAGAAGCGCGGCAGCGCGCGGAAGTTCGAGGGTTCTGTTGACTGGCTCACCAGCGCAAACATGACACTGCGCTGCTCGGCAGTGAGTACGCCGACCTTCCCCTTGGCGTCGTACGAGGACGGCTCGCGCTTTCGTCTGTACGCCAATGACACGGGGCTGCTCATGGCGATGTTCGACTTTAGCATGAAGGCTGCCGTGGTGGAGAACACCCTCACGGGCCCGATGAAGGGCGGCCTGTATGAGAACTTGGTGGCTGGCATGCTGGCCCAGCGCGGCGTTCCCTTGCGTTACTGGATGTCAAGCGACAGCAAGCACGAGATCGAGTTCATCGTGGAACGGGACGCCGCCGTGGTGCCGGTCGAGGTGAAGGCCTCGCGCGGTTCGACCACCTCGCTCAACCGGATGCTGGAGCGCGATGACGTGCTGATGGGCTACAAGTTCATCGACGGCAACCTCGGCGTCGAAGGCAAGAAGCATACGTTGCCGCTCTATATGGCCGCGTTTCTGTAGTGCGGGGGTGCTTGGCCTCCGTGGCGGGCAGCTATAATACGGAAAACCGCTTAACCCGACTCGACTTGCCCGGAGGCCATGGTGCTCAACGTGTTCTTTGACGATCGTGTTTATCGATGAGGGTCTGATGCTCGCTTTCCGCGGCAAAGCCGGGCTTGCCGAGGCCTACGCGTTTCCCCAAAACGCCGACAAGGTGATGGCCCTTATCGCCTGCAAAAACGTCAAGTAGCCCGACCGAGAACCCCAAGGACAGGAGCCTGAATCATGGCAGCACTCATCGCAGACAAGTACGAGGCGCGCAAGGCCGAGGTCAACGCGCGCTTCGAGCAGCTTCGCGCCAACGAGGAGGAGCTCAACCGCATCTTCGCCGAGATCTACAACATGGTGGGGGAGGTGCCCATCGAAGTCGAGGACAAGTACGTCTCGGTCGCGCGCATCTTCGACACCGCGGACCAGATCCCGGAGAGCTACAGGGGCAACCGTTACGTGCGTACGAAGCGCGACGAGGTGGTGAGCCTCATCAGCTATGCCGTGGGCTGCATGTTCGGGCGCTACTCGCTGGACGTCGACGGCCTGGTGCTGGCCGATGCCGGCGCCACCTCGGCTGACTACCTGGCCAAGATGCCCGACCCCGCCAACGTGACCTTTATGCCGGACTTCAACAACGTGCTGCCCGTGACCGACGACGAGTACTTCGGCGACGACATCGTGGCCAAGTTCATCAATTTCGTGAGCGTGGCGTACGGCGCCGAGACGCTCGAGGAGAACCTGTTGTTCATCGCCGACGCGCTGGGCGGCAAGGGCACGCCTCGCGAGGTCATCCGCACTTACTTCCTCAAGGAGTTCTTCGCCGACCACTGCCAGACCTACAAGAAGCGCCCGATCTACTGGCTCTTCGATTCCGGCAGGAAGAACGGCTTCAAGTGTCTGATTTACATGCACCGTTACCAGCCCGACCTCATCGCCCGCATTCGCACGGACTACGTGCTCAAGCAGCAGGAGCGCTACCGCGCGCGCCTCGCCGCGCTCGACGATGCCGTGCAGTCCGCCGAGGGCCGCGAGAAGGCCGCGCTCAACAAGGAGCGCAAGCGCGTGGGTGACCAGGCCGCCGAGCTGGCCGGCTACGAGGAGAAAATCCACCACCTGGCCGACCAGATGATCACCATCGACCTGGACGACGGCGTAAAGGTCAACTACGCCAAGTTCGCCGACGTGCTGGCAAAGATCAAGTAACGGTGGCGGGGCTGGACGACATAGCGCCGGCGCCGGAGCCTGGCGAGGCTACGCTTCAGCAGGAGCTCGACGCGTTCTTGGCGAGCGCCGAGGGCGACGTGCTGCTGTGGCACGATGCCGCCGGGGCCTATGACGAGGTCGTCGGGTGGCTCGGGCTGCCCGGCGACGTCGTGCTCGTCCGCGAGGACTTCGGCAGCAGGCTCGACCTAGCGCGGCGCCTGAACGACGTGAGCCCGGACGAGCGCGTGCTGTTCTATCGCCGGCACGAGGAAGTCATCGAGCCCGACGACTGGTTCTGTGACCTCGAGGCGCGCTGCGTGCGCTTCAGGCCGACGTGCGGGGCTGCGGGCGCGGAGGTTGCGCCGGGGCCGGAAACAAAGCCTGTGACGGAGCCCGCGGCCGAGCTTACGGCTGAACCGGAGGCGCCCGCCGAGGCCTCGACGCCCGTCTTGGAGAAGGCCGGGGACCCCGTCGCCGTGGCCGTTGCTGCCGACGGCGCGGCGGAGCTCGACCAAGACTGGTACACGCTGGAGGAGTTCACTCAGCTCGCGAGTGGGCATTCTGCCGAGTCGTTGGGGTTCCGGGCGTACGCGGACTGCGTCGTCGCAAATCGCTTCGCAGGACTCTGGGATTACTACGACTCGCTGTTTGAGCTGCCGATTGTTAGCAAAGACGACCTCGATTCCGACCTTCTGGGCGCGCAGTCGTTCGTCATGTACACATACCAGCACGCCCAGCGAGGGCAACTCTTCGATTACGAAGAGGGCAGCTGGATCACCCTCGCGGGTTTGAGGGAGCTGGAGATAAGCGACTCCACAATCCGTGATTTTGTCGGCGGCGCGCTCGGCGCGGCTGCCGAGGTGGGGCTCGACTGCTTCACCGTGCCTTGGCTCAGGCGCCAAAAGGTGGGGCTCGAGCTGCTAGACTACGGTTTGTCGGATTGCTTTTACGAGTCGGTCCTCTTCAGCTGCGGGCAGAACGTCTCGAGCAGCAGGTGCTGTAAGCGGCGTATCTTTGCGGCCAAGGGGGACGGGTGCCGCGGACGCGACCTCGTCCGCGTGCTCGTTTCTCGCGAGGGCAACCTCGCCGCGGACGACCTGGTCGACGACCTCCGCGAGGTCTTCGGCATCCGGATCAGCCGCAGCCAATTGATCGACCTCGCTCGCAAGGCGGGACTGTTCTATAGCCCTGAGCTGGGGCGCATTTACACAGACCATCAGATGTTCGTCGATGAAGTGGAGTAGCGAATGGAGCTCAAGGAGTTTATCAACATGGGAATTGCCGAGGGCTGGGTGCGCGATACCGGCAGCTTCGACGAGGTCTTCATCGACGGCGGCAACCGCAAGTGCCAGAAGTACGACGTTCGCATCGACAAGCTCCACTACAACGTGCAGAACGGCCGCATCGCCACGTTCGTCTCGCGCCACAAGGCCGAGCACGGCGAGCTACCGTCCGACGCGACCGAGCTCGACAACCTCATCGAGAAGATGATCGAGAGCGCCAACCCGCAGAAGCTCAAGACCACCAAGCTCGACATCAAGATGAAGGGCCAGCAGGAGACAGCGGTCGTCCTTTCCGACGGCATCGTGGTCGACGGCAACCGCCGTTTCACCTGCCTGCGCATGCTCGCCCGCGAGGAGAACCAGCCCCGTTTCCTGCGCTGCTACGTCTTTCCGGACACTTACGATCGCAAGGCTATCAAGGCCCTCGAGCTCGAGATCCAGATGGGCCGAGACGAGAAGGAGAACTACGACGAGATCACGCGCCTGGTCGACATCGACGAGTGCGTGAACGTCGACGGCCTCATGACGGCCGACGAGTACGCCAAGCACGCGAACCTCAAGGCCAGCGAGATGAAGAAGCGCCTCAAGGAGGTCGAGATCCTCAAGGAGTACCTCGAATTCATCGGCATGCCCGGTGCCTTCCACGTGGCCCAGGACCAGAAGATCTACGGCGGCATCGAGTCTTTGGCCTCTCGCATCAAGAAGTGCAAGGACGAGAACCAGGCCGAGGACGTGAAGAACTGCGCCTATGCATATCTGGCGCTTCAGGCCGACGGCGACCGCGCGCGCGTGGTGCGCGACTACGTTGACCGCCTCATCGAGGACTCCGACTTCATGGACGAGCAGCTTGATGTGGCGGAGTCGTTCCTCGAGAAGGTCGAGGACCTGCCGGCGGACGCGCCCAGCACCACTGAGTTCTTCCGCGACCGCGTGGTCAATGAGCCTGAGCTCCGCGGCGAGCAGAAGGCCTCCTTCGAGAAGACCAAGATCAAGAAGGGCAACCAGCAGGTCAAGTCCAACCAGGTTAAGGCTGCGACGGACGCCCTGGACAACCTGCAGAGCGTCGACGCCGACCTTCTCGCCAAGCTGACGGGCGAGCAGCGCGCGCAGATTCGCGAGGCCCTGGAGGACATCCAGGCCGAGGTCGCGCGCGTGACCCGCGCGCTCGACGGAGTTGACGCTTAAGTGAGGCTGTACGAGGACGGCGGGCGACTGCTGCTCGACCCGGAGGGCCTGGGACTCGACCGCGCGATGCGCAGCCCTCGCTACAAGATGCGTTGCCGCAAGTTCGCGGACGGAGAGGATGCCGGGCGCTTGGTAATCGCCATGCCCGAGAGCCACGGCGATTTCTCCCAAATCGTCGAGGCCTTCGGCGGCCTGGCGCAGAAGCTCGGTTGCGAGCTAACGGTCGATCACGCCCTTGAACAGCGCTTTCTTGAGCTGCAAGAGCTTGCCGAGGAGCACTACCGCCTGGGCAACGAGATCAAGCGCGGTGACCACAAGTTCGACGACAAGCTCGCGGAATTCAAGCAGGTTGTGGACGATGCTATGGAGCGCAAGCTCGTGGACCGTCAGGTGCGCGACGCGTTCTTCCTTGCCTCCATGGCCCGCGCGGGCAACTTCTCCGTTCCCGGCTCGGGCAAGACGGCCACGGTGCTGGGCGCCTTCGCGTTTCTCGCCGAGAGGGGCCTTGTGGACCGTCTCATGGTGGTGTGCCCAAAGAACGCCTTCGATTCTTGGCGCACCGAGTGGCGGGCCTGCTTCGGCGCCAAGCGCCCGCTGAGCTGCTTCTCGACGCAGGACGCCAGCTACGCCGGACTCGGTCGTGCGGATAAGCAGCGCTTTATTCGCGCGAGCATCGGCGGGGCCAACCTCATCCTCGTCAACTACGAGGCTTCGATGAACGTTGCCGACGACCTGGCCAAGGTCGCCGCCGATCGAACGTTGCTCGTCTTCGACGAGGTCCACCGCGTCAAGGCGGTCAAGGGCAAGCAGGCCAAGGCGGCACTCACCATCAGCGAGGACTCCAGCTACACCTATGCCCTCACGGGAACGCCGCTGCCCAACACCTACCTCGACCTGTACAACTTCCTGCACATCCTCTATCCGCACGAGTACGACAACTTCTTCGGCTTCAAGACAGGCGAGCTCAAGAACGCGAGCGACGCCAAGCAGATCGAGGTCAACGAGAAGATCCAGCCGTTCTTCTGCCGCACGACCAAGGACGACCTCGGCGTGCCCAAGGCCGAACCCGATGAGCTGTTGCGCGTTGGCTCCGACGTGCGCGACGACCAGCTCGTCGGCGTGCTGAAGAACCGCTACAAGAAGAACAAGCTCACCCTCATGCTGCGCCTGCTGCAGCTGGAGAACGACCCCGTGGACCTGCTCGGCGAGCTCGACCCCGAGGAGTACCGCTGGATCTTGGAGGAGGACGAGGAGACCGGCGAGGTCGACGTCGTTGACTACTCCGGCAAAATCGTGGATATGATCAACTCGCTGGGCGTTTCCAAGAAGCGTGCGCGCTGCGTGCGGCTGGTCCACGACCTTGCGAGCTCGAATCGCCCCGTCATCGTCTGGTGCATCTTCCGCAAGAGCATGGACGACCTGTGCCGCGACCTCAAGGCTCGCGGCGTCGAGGCTCGTATGATCTACGGCGACGTTGCGCTCGAGGACCGCTCCCAGATTCTTGACGACTTCCGCGCCGGCAAGTTCCAGGTGCTCATCACCAACCCGCACACGCTGGCCGAGTCCGTCTCGCTGCACTCCGTCTGCCACGACGCCGTCTACTACGAGTACAGCTTCAACCTTGTGCACCTGCTGCAATCCAAGGACCGCATCCACCGCCTGGGCCTGCCGCAGGGCCAGCGGACCCGCTACTACTTCCTCTGGGAGGAGTACGGCGGCGAGAAGACCTGGTCGCTCGACTACCAGATCTACGAGCGCCTGCGCAAGAAGGAGGACACCATGCTCGCCGCCATCGACGCGGACATGATAGAGACGCAGCCCACGACCGAGGAGGACCTCGAAGCCATCTTCGCGGGCCTCTTCGGCGAGTAGGTGCGGGCGTTGGGCGAGCGGGAGATCATAGAGCAGCTCACGGCCTTGTTCGGGGCCATGGGAGAGCGCGGGGGAGTCGTTTGCTGGCATGACGCAGCAGGCGAGTTCTCTGGGCTCGTCGATGGCTTTGAGCTGGCCGGCGTTGACGTGCTGCGGGAGGTTCCGGGCGAGCTGTTCGGGCTCAAGCGACGGATCAACGAGGCCGGGTGTGGCACGCGGATATTGCTGTATCGCACGGGTGAGCAGGGGGCGAGCGTCGATTGGCTCCAGGACGTCGAGGTGCGCTCGGTGCCGTTCTCGGCGGACCGTGCCTCCGGACTGCTGCGCGAGCTTTCCGCCACGGACACGCCCGAGATGCGCAAGGCGCTGGAGACGTGCGACAAGTACCTCTCCAAGCGCGGCGCCGTCGGGCGCGTAACGGCGCTGAGGCCGGGCTTCCAGGAGCCCGGTGAGCTGCTCGTGGCCGTTATGGCGGCGGCGCTTGGGGCCGACGCTTGTGAGCCTGCCGATGTGATTGCGGCATGGCTCAAGGGTGGCGAGGGTGCGCGCGAGAAGCTCCGCACGATCGGCCTTGAGGGTGCTTTTGCCGAGCTTGCGGACGAGTGCTGCGGATCCGGTGAGCTTGAGCGCTTGGGACAGCATGTTCTCTCGTCCGCCCTTGCGGCCTCGCTTCCCGCGGGGGCTTCGGCAGAGGGGCCGAGCGCCGCTTCCGACGGCGGGCAGCGCCGTCTTTGCCGCGAGGTCTTCAGGGCGTGGCTTGCACGGGACCGTGAGGGGCTTCTCGCTTTTGCCTCGCGGGCGGAGCGCGAACTTGGTGTCGAGAGAGCTGTTTCGGGTCTTTCCACCGGCGATTTGCTTTGGTGTGAGGCGTTCCCTTGCGTCGATGCAGTGCTTCTCAGGACATGCTTCTCGGAGCTGGCTTCCGTCTCGTGCAAGCCTGATGAGCTGCTCGGCATTGCTCGCGTTCGACGTGGCCTCGCGTGGGGACCCGAGTTCTCCGCCTATTGGCGGGGCGTCGAGGCTGCCGCGCAGATGCGCCTTTTCCAAACCGAGCACGCCGCGGACCTCAGCTCGGCTGCTGCCAAGGACATCTGGGCCGAGTACACGGGCGAATGGCATCGAGCGGATGGGCTCTATCGCAAGTTCCAGCTTGCCCTTGACAAGGGTGTGGTCAGTCCTCTGTACGGGCTCGACGACGACTTCCGCAAGGCGGCGGACTTCGTCGAGGGGCTCTACAAGGAGTGGTTCCTGCGCGCCCAGAACATCCGCTGGTGCAACGCGATCGAGGACGACCTTGGCGAGAAAGGCGAGGTTGCTGGCCTGCCGCGCCAGGTCGACTTCTTCCCGGCCGAGGTCGAAGGCTGCGCTAACCGCAGCAAGCGCGCTTGGGTGATCATCTCCGATGCCCTGCGGTACGAGGTGGCGGGCGAGCTGTCGCTGGCCTTGGAGCGCGGCACCAAGGGAACGGCTGAGCTGGTCGCGGTTCAAGGTGCGCTGCCCACCAAGACCAAGGTCGGCATGCCCGCGCTGCTGCCGCATGGCACGTTTGCCACGTCGGCCGCCGTTGGCACGTCCGGCGGATTTACGATACTTGTGGACGGCGTCGAGGCTGCGAGCACGGATACCCGCCAGAATGCCCTGAGGCGTTTCTCCGAGGGGGCGGTGGCCGTTCGCTTCGATGACTTTCTCCACAAGCTCGACCGCGAGGGCCGCAAGGCACTCGTGGCGAACGCGCAGGTCGTGTACATCTACCACAACACGATCGACGCCGTTGGCGACGACGCGCAGACCGAGCGGAAGGTTTTCTCGGCTTGCGATACAGCGATCGAGGAAATCTCCGCGCTGGTCAAGCTGCTCGTCAAGGAGTTCCGCGCCGCCGAGGTGCTGGTGAGCGCTGACCACGGCTTTTTGTATACGGCAAAGCCCCTGGACGAGAGCGAGCACGCAGCTGCGTCGGACGTGGTCGGCAAGGTGGTCGAGGCGTCCCGGCGCTATGTTGTGGCGCATGCCGGGGGCGCATCCGACGTCCTTCTCCGTGCCAAGCTGCCTGGCAAGGAGAATCTCGAGGCCTTCTTCCCGCGCGAGTGCGTCCGTCTGCGCATGCCGGGGGCGGGGGAGAACTACGTCCATGGCGGCATCAGCCTTCAGGAGATGTGCGTGCCGGTGGTCCGTTTCCGCAACCGCAGGGCGGGAAGCCGCGGATACGTGGCCGTGACCGATGCGACCCTGAGCGCAGTATCGCTGCCGACTGCCGTGGCCAACCCCAGCTTCAACGTGGAGCTGCTCCAGGACGAGGCGGTCTCCGGCAAGGTGCTGCCGGCGGACTACGAGGTGTGCGTCGAGGACTCGAGCGGCAGGGCCGTCTCCAACTGCTCCCGCGTGCTTGCAGACATCGTGTCCGCCGATGCCTCGAAGCGCGTTATCAAAGCCAGAATCGACCTTCTGACCAGCGTTTCGTTTGGCACGGCGGAGACCTACCGTCTTGTGGCGAGAAACACACGAACCGGCGAGGTATCCGTTCTCGGCGAGCTGCATATCCACCTGGCGTAGCGGCGGCCCCACCGTCTAACGGCAGGCGTCCCCCTCCCGCAAAATTGCAATTGAAATTTTGCGGGGGGGGTGATTCAATGTCTCTTAGGACGATTCTTTGGAGGCAACCATGGACTATGTGCCGGCAATGCCAGAACTCACGGATGAGCGCCGAATGAAGCTCGTCAAATGGTACGAGGACTACGTCGACAAGGCGATCGCCAAGCTCGAGGGCTGGTATCCGGACAAGGCGTTCGACTCTGCCGAAGTCCGACGTTCCCATGATTCGTTCGTCAGTGAGTTTACAAAGGTCGCGATTGAGATCGGTTACGAGCGCTGGCCTTGGCTCGCTGCTGCATATGGTTTCGATTCTGGCGTGGGCACAGTTGAGAAGATAGACATCGCGTCCCATGCTGATGAAATCGCGCAAAGGGCATGGGAGAGATTTGTCGAATACGGCATGCCGTCTATTGACCAAATATATCCCGATGGCGTCATCGTTGACTTTCGCAAGGACCACGAGAACTCCTGTAAACGCATGACTAACTATGCCAAGAAGCTCGGCTTTCCTACATGGGCGGAGTTGCTCGTCACGGCAGGCTACGATGTGCGCGATTCTGCACGGGTGCACAACTCGTTTCAGGAATCGCTTTCCGACTTCGAAGAATTTCTCGGTGAGTTGGCGAAACGCTATGGGGATAACCCGGCAAATAGCGTTAGGCAGATTGCGGCTGAAAATGATGGCCCTTGGTCGCAAGCGCTCGTGGCCCAAGTCAAGCGCGCTCAGATTAAGCAGTATTACGGCGTTTCAGTAGAGGAGCTGTTGGTGCAGAGGGGAATTCTCGATCCGCATGCGGGTAAGGCGGGCTTTACCGACGAAGAAGTTTCGGAGACCCTCGAGCAGCTCAAGCAGAAGTACGTCGACGCCGATCAAAAGCCGAGGTCGGTCATTGCTCTCAAAGCCGAGAACCCCGACCTTTGCGCGATCATTGACTTCATGACCAAGGGCCGGTTCGCGACGATCTACGGAATTTCGCTGAGCA
>CAVDQW010000032.1:0-2868 GCA_963610995.1 bacterium
TAAAATGGAAAAAGTCGGACTTATGTTCTCGGAAGTCCTAAAACAGCCCCGAATGACCGGCGGCGAGGCTGCCTCCGTCGCGCATAGGCCCTCGATTTGGCAGAAGTGCGGCGACGAGCCGGGTCCCTTACCGCACATCCGCCAAATCGAGGGGAATATCCCCTCAAAAGGACGGATGTGCGGCGCCCGGGCCCGCCGAGCGCCGCACATCTAAGCATTTAAGGGGCCCGACGGCAAAAAATGCGGGTCGCTCGCCTATGGCTACTAGTTCTCGCTCGCGTCCACATCGGCGACGGAGGCAAAAAGCGCCTCAACGTCCTCGGCGGAGCAGTCGAGTGCGCAGCAAAGCTCCTGCATGGAACGCTCGCGGGCCTGCTTGAGGATGCGCTCGTAGGCAACGGGCGCCTTCTTGTTGCGGCTCTCGACCTCGGCGATGCGGTGCCTGAAGGTCTTGACCACGCGAACGGCGTCGTAGCAGGTGCCGTTGCGGATCTCCTGCTTGAAGTGCTGCTCCTCGAGCGAGTTGTTTCGCTCGGTGAAGTCGTCGACCTCGATCTGCGGGTACTCCTCGATGATGCGGTGCGCCTCATCGGCCGAGAGCACCGGGCGAAGGCGCCCCTCGCTCGCGACGGGATAGCTGATGTGGATGGCGTGGCGCTGCCCCATGGGCAGCAGCTTGTACGTGGCATCCGGTCCGGCGCTCACACCTTCAACCCTGCAGACTCCTTGCCCCGGATGAACGATGTACTCGCCTATTTCATACATGCTTTCCCCTTTCGCCGAATCGCATTATAGCACATAAACGGCCATATAGCGCCGTTCAACGATTAGGTATTGCATATAAGGTGCCGTACTAGTAAGTTGACATGTTTCCAAAATCGTCGAACCTTTGACACGTGTTGCGCCATTGAGCGAGAAGCCCGCGATTTGAAGGCGACGACCTTTTGGCGGATCGAAGCGAGAAACCCGCGATTTAAAGGCGGCGACCTTTTGGCGGATCGAATTGAGCCGCAAGCACGCCGCCCAATCGTCGGGAACCGGGCGAGCGTTCGCATCTCAAAACAGCTGCGCCTTCGGTCGCAATGGGCCGCGGTTTCGGCTTTCCCACGTGCACCAAAAAGCAACTGCCCCCCAAAGCGCGCGTGCCCGCCTAGTCAACGGCTGCGATCCGCGGCGCACATCGGACGGCAAGACGGCAAGGCGCCCGCGCCGGCAGCGTTCGCCGGGCGCGGGCGCCTATCGTTTGGCCTCAAAGCCGAACCGCAAACCCAGGCTCGGCGCTAGTCCACCACGGTGATCTTGGTGATCTTGGGCTGGTCGGCGGCGGCAACGGTACCGTTGCTGTCCTGCACCGGGGTGTTCTCGGCGATGGCATCGACGACCTCCATACCCGAGGTCACGTTGCCGAAGGCCGCGTACTGCCCGTCGAGCGAGGTCGTGGTCTGATGCATGATGAAGAACTGCGAACTGCCGGAGTTGTACGAAGAGGACCGTGCCATGCTGATGGTGCCGCGTACGTGGCTGATGGGGTTCGTCACGCCGTTCTTCGAGAACTCGCCCTTGATGCACTGGCTGGAGCCGCCCGTGCCGTCGCCGTTGGGGTCGCCGCCCTGGATCATGAAGTCCTTGATGATGCGGTGGAACGTGAGCCCGTCGTAGAACCCCTCGTTCGCCAGCTTGCAGAAGTTGGACACGGTGATGGGCGCCACGTTGGCGTTGAGTGCGAGCTCGATGGTGCCGTAGTTCTCGACCTCAATGGTCGCGTGGTGAGTGCCCGTGCCGTAAGCGTCGTCGGCCGAGACGCTGGAGATATACGAGGTGTCCGTCGAAGAGCCGGAAGAAGAGCCGCTCGAGGAGCTGGACGACGAATCGGACGACTTCGACGAGGAAGAGGAGCCGCTCGAGGAGCCCGAGCCGCAGCCGGCGAGCGTCAGCGCAGCCACGCCCGCCGCCCCGGCCAGAAACTCGCGGCGAGAGATGTTTTCGCAGGTCATTGGCTTCTCCCCTACATGCCGGCGGCGCCGATGGCGGCCACGGCCTCGCGGATCTTCTCGGGCGGCATCACGAGCGCCATGCGGCAGAATCCCTCGCCGGAGGGCCCGAAGCTCGCGCCCGGCGTGACGATGACGCCGGCCTTCTCCATGAGCTCGAGGGCGAAGTCCATCGAGTCCGTGCGTCCGTGCGGCAGGCGCGCCCACACGAACATGGACCCGTGGGCGTTGGGGCGCTCCCAGCCGAGCCCCTCGAGGCCGTCGCACAGGGCGTCGCGGCGCTCCTGGTACTGCATGCGCTGGCGCTCGACCTGCTCGCGAGGACCTGTGAGCGCGGCGATGGCCACGTCCTGCTCGGGATAGAACATGCCGAAGTCGACCTGCCCGCGGAGCTTCTTTGCAGCGGCCACGATGTCCGCGCGGCCGACGAGGAAGCTGAGGCGCATGCCCGTCACGTTGAAGCTCTTGGAGAGCGAGAGGAACTCGACGCCCACCTCGGCGGCGCCGGGGTAGCTGAGGAAGCTGCCACCCGCGGGGCCATCGAAGACGATGTCGGAGTAGGCGTTGTCGTGGATGACGACGAGGTCGTGGGCGCGCGCGAACTCGATGATCTGGGCATAGACCTCAGGCGTGCCCACCGAGCCCACGGGGTTCGCCGGCAGCGAGACGATCATGGCCTTGGCGGCATCGGCCACCTCGGGGTCGATGCCGTCGACGTAAGGCAGGAAGTCGTGGTCGGCGGTGAGCGGGTAATAAGCGCACGTGGCGCCCGCGAGCAGCGTCGCGTTCTGGAAGACGGGGTAGCAGGGGTCGGGCACGAGCACCGTGTCGCCGGGGTCCACGAGCGCCTCGAGGGCCCAGAACATGCCCTCCTGCG
>CAVDQW010000033.1:0-13166 GCA_963610995.1 bacterium
CTCTTTGCTAGAGGACGAAGATGAGGGCGCTGAGGGTTATGCAGACGCTGCCGGCCAGGGTGAAGAGGTGAAAAACGAAGTGCAGGTAGGGGACCTTCTTGGGGATGTAGAAGAGGGCTCCTACCGTGTAGCTCACGCCGCCGGCGAAGAGCAGCCAGAAGGCGGCTCGGGGCAACACTGCCCAGAGCGCAGGAATCTTGAAGATGACGGCCCAGCCGAGGAGCACGTAGAGTAGGGCGGTCAGCCACTTGGGCTGACGCTCGCGCAGGAAACACTCGGCCACGATGCCGATGAGCGCGATGGCCCATACGGCGACGCCGAGCACGAGGCCTCCGTCGTTTGCAAGCGCCACCAGAGCGAACGGCGCGTAGCTGCCGGCGATGAGCAGATAGATGCCGCAGTGGTCGAGCACGCGGAACACGCGCTTGGCTCCCTCGGGCGCGATGGCATGGTAGAGCGTCGAGAAAAGGTACTCGACGAGAAGGCCGATGCCCATGAGCAGCGCCGCCGCGAGGCGCACGCCGCCGCCGTGGCTCACGGCGCGCACGATGAGAAGAACGAGGGCCGCGATCGAGAGTGCCGCGCCAACGCCGTGGCTCACCGAGTTGGCGATCTCCTCGCCGACCGAGTATCTGCGGATTGAGTGATTCTTGCTGCCTGCGACCTGCGCATTATTCATTGAATGGCCACCCTTATGCATACCTTAGCGGACGTCGCTCCGCCCTCGTCTATACTTGTTTGCGCTTTGAGCTTAACCCATAGCCGTTGAGGAGTTATGTCATGAAGAAGAACACGTTCATCGCGAACGTCATCGTTTGGGCGGTCCTCGCTGCTGCCTGCATCGGTTTTCTGATCTACGGCGACGTGGTCGGGGAGCAGGCTTACGAGAACTCCTGGATGCTTGCGGCGGCCGTGTACGCGCGACCTGTGGCCGCATTCTCGATCGGCGCCTTGCTGTCGACCGTGGTCGTCAAGCTGCTCCACCTCAAGCTCGGCCGCACGGCGAAGAAGGTCTGGCGCGTCCTCGGCATCGTGCCGACGCTGCTCTTCGCCTTCTCTCCCTTCGCGATTCCTTACCTGCCCGACAGCGTGGGCACCGTCTTTGCCGTGGTGCTGATCGTGGCCATCGCCATCCCCGTGCTCTTTGTGCTGTTCGGCGCGCTTTACGGCCTTTCGCTCGCCGAGCTTAAGCCTTCCGAGGACGAAGATGATGCCGACGGCGAGGATCGCTACGGGTTCGAGGCCGCAGAGTAGCTGAATCGCCCCTCTTCGCGGCGCCGCTGGCCGCAAATTGAACTTGACGGTCGAATTTGGCCGCCATCGCAAGTAGATAACAAATCGCCTCCGACGAATCCGCAGGTAGAAGACCTGCTGTCGGAGGCGATACTTTTATGGATGGTCAAAAAACGACCGTCAACCTCGGTTTTGGGGCAAGTCTGGCGAGCCGCCTAGTTGTCCGAGCGCTTGAAGCCGTTGCGCATCTCGTTGCTGCGGGCGAAGAGCACATGCCCGAGCAAGTCGTCGGTCTGGCGGCGGGTCTCGTCGGCGATGGCCTGGTTCGTCTCGGCGAGGTCGGCGCCCGAGGCGTCTGCCTGCAGGATCAGGCGCGTGGCCGCGGCCTGCAGCTTCTCCTGGTAGCGCTCGACGTGCGGCAGGCTCGCGGCATAGCTCGCGTCCGCCATGGCGCCGATGAGGCGGTTGGCCCAATAGAAGCTGTCGGTCGTGCAGGTCTTGGGCGTGCTGCGGACGTACTCGGGCACCTCGTCCACCTGCGTATAGAAGGGCACGAGCGCGTTGAACGCGTTGCTGCCGAGGGCGATCCACTGGATGGCGCGGCGGCTCTCCTCAACGTAGGGGCGGATCTGCTGCGCGGTGAGCTGACAGTTGCGGTTGATGCCGATGGGGCGATACATCCCGCGCGTGGCGGGCGTCCCCATGTGGCCGTAGGGGTCGTAAACGGTGCCCTGGTAGTGCAGGCTGAGCGCGTACTTCACGTCTTCCATGGTGATCTTGCGCTCCGGCACGCGCGCCCACGGCAGGCGGTCGGACTCGGGGCCGAACTCCT
This sequence comes from bacterium, assembly GCA_963610995.1. Lineage (GTDB taxonomy): Bacteria > Actinomycetota > Coriobacteriia > Coriobacteriales > Atopobiaceae > Paratractidigestivibacter. The sequence goes on from CAVDQW010000033.1 coordinate 2,066, forward strand.
CGTGGGCGGCCGCGGTCTCCCAAGGGCCGGCACTCGGGTTGAAGAAGCGCTGGATGTCCCAGGCGCGCGGCGTGTTGTACACGTGGTCGGCGTCAGAGTGGCTGCCGAAGGCGTCGCGCGGGTTCAGGCGGCCGTCGAGGGAGAGGTCGAGGTGGTTCTTATCGATGAACTCGCGCAGGTCGGCGGAGCAGAGGTGCTCGCGGCCCTCGCCGAGGGCGTCGTCCAGGTCGAACGAGTCGAGGCCGAGCTGGTTCGGCATGGTGACGTAGCAGTCGTCGGGCACGCGGCGGGCGATCCAGTGATGGCCGCCCACGGTCTCGAGCCACCAGATCTCGTCGACGTCGGAGAAGGCGATGCCGTTCATCTCGTAGGTGCCGTAGCGCTCGAGCAGCTCGCCCAGGCGCAGCACGCCGTCGCGGGCGCTCGTGGCGTAGGGAAGGACGAGCGTGACCATGTCCTCCTCGCCGATGCCGCCGGCAACCTCGGGCGCGTAGCCGTCGCTTCCAGGCTCGCCCTTGGCCGCGCGGTAGGCGACGAGCGGGTCGGCGGCGAGCACGCGCTCATTGGAGGTGAGCGTCTCGGTCGCGTTCATGGCCACGTTGTGCTCGTTCACGCCGGCGGCCTCCCAGACGCCTTCCTTGAGGTCGGCGTTGGGCATGCAGGTGTAGCGCGTGCCGCCCTCGGGCAGCGGCACCTCGAGATGGCCGATTACGCTCTTGTAGGCCTTATTCGCCGGGTCGGGGCGGTTCACGTCCATGCGCTTCTCGCAGAACTCGCCGGAGGGGCAGTCCTCGTTGCGGGCGATGATGGTCGAGCCGTCGAAGCTCGCCGCCTTGCCGACCAGGATGGTGGTGCAGGCCATTATTGGGGCCTCCTATCTCGTGTTTGTTACATCGAGTCCCAATGTTAGCCTTCTGCGTTGCGAATAGGCCCGCGACCCCCGATAATGGCCGAAGCAAAACCGCGACGCGGGTCCGGCCGACTGCTTGCGGCCGCTCGCTCGCCGACCGCACCAAAACAAGGAGTCGCACCACATGTCAATGAACTTCAAGCGCCACCTGCCCATGGCCAAGGAGATCCGCGAGGAGATGCCGCTCTCCGCGGAGCTCGCCGCCAAGAAGGTCGCCTTCGACGCCGAGGTCGCCGCCGTCATGCGCGGAGAGGACCCGCGCCGCCTGCTCATCATCGGCCCCTGCTCGGCCGACCGCGAGGATTCCGTCCTCGATTACATGCACCGCCTTGCCGAGGTCGCCGCCGAGGTCAAGGACAAGCTGATCATTGTCCCGCGCGTGTACACCAACAAGCCGCGCACCAAGGGCACGGGCTACAAGGGCCTGCTCCACAACCCCGACCCCGAGGCGCCCGCCGACCTGCTCGAGGGCGTCAAGGCCGTGCGTCGCATGCACCTGCGCGTCATCGAGGAGACCGGTTTCTTCACCGCCGATGAGATGCTGTATCCCACGAACTACCAGTACCTCGTCGACCTGCTGAGCTACGTCGCCGTGGGCGCTCGCTCCGTCGAGAACCAGGAGCACCGCCTCGTGGCCTCCGGCATCTCCGTGCCCGTGGGCATGAAGAACCCGACCGCCGGCTCCACTTCCGTCATGCTGAACTCCATCTACGCCGCGCAGGCGCACCAGAGCTTCATCTATCGCGGCTGGGAGGTCGAGTGCGACGGCAACCCGCTCGCGCACGCGGTGCTGCGCGGCTACATCGGCCTCGACGGCCGCAACTACCCGAACTACCACTACGAGCACCTCGAGCGCCTCGCCGGCCGCTACCTCGACGCGGACTTCGCGAACCCCTCGGTGGTCGTCGACTGCAACCACGACAACTCCGGCAAGCGCCCGCTCGAGCAGCCGCGCATCGTCCGCGAGGTGCTGGAGAGCTGCAAGCGCAACGACGACGTGGCCCGCATGGTCAAGGGCTTCATGGTCGAGAGCTACCTCGAGGACGGCAACCAGCCCGTGGACGGCGGCGTCTACGGCAAGTCCATCACCGACGCCTGCCTCGGCTGGGACAAGACCGAGCGCATGATCCACGACATCGCCGAGCGTCTCTAGGCCCGCGCGATAAACGAGCGATCGGCGCCGCCCCGCATCCTGCGCGGGGCGGCGCTTTTCTTACCTGCCATCAGTGACAGTCATTGATGGCAGGCGTGGCCTCGCCGCCCTGCACGCGGTGACAGGTTTATCGTGCAGCACCATGTGACAGGTTCGCCGTCGGCCGTCAAGCGGACCCGAAGCAGGCGTCGAGCGCGAGGCGGGTGAGAACCCCCTGGACCCGCAGGACGTCGGCGCGCGGCACGTACTCGTTCGGTTTATGGGCGAGGGCGAGCGACCCCGGCCCGTAGCTCATGCAGTTTACGTTTCCGCAGGTGGAGGCAATGACGGCGCTATCGGTGTAGCCGGTGAAGAAGCCTACTTCGGCCGGATGGCCGCAAGCGTCGGCGGCGGCCAGAAGCGCAGCGAGCAGGGGAGAGGCGGGATCGCGCTCGACGGGCGGGCGGTCACCGGTCACGGTGAGGCCGCCGTGTGCGCCTGGCACGCGGGCCTCCGCGGCGGCGATGGCGGCTCTTGCGGCCTCGACCGCCGAGGCCGTTGTCGCCGGCGGGACAAGCCGCAGGTCGACCCAGAGTTTGCACGTGTCGGGAACCACGTAGGGCCGGTATCCTCCCTCGATCTGCCCAAAAGTTATGGTTGAGCGTCCAAGTTCCTCGTGTTCGGGCAGCTCAGAGCACCAGTTTCGAAGTTCGTGGATGACCTCTGCCATGGCGGCGATCGCATCGGCGCCCTTCCACGGCTGGCTCGCGTGCGCGGTGACGCCCCGCATCTCGATCTCGAGCCAGGTGCGTCCCTTGTGCGCAACCTGTACTTGGCCGTCGGTCGGCTCGGTGTCGAGGACCCATTCCTCAGCCCCGACCCATCCGGCATCTATCGCCACCTCGATGCCGCGCATGAAGTCTTCCTCGTCCACCGACAGGAGCAGCGAGAACGCGCGGCGCGGGAGCTCGCGCGTCTCGGCCATGCGATCGAGCAGCGAGAAGAGCGCTGCCACGGCGCAGGCGAGCCCGCTCTTCATGTCGCAGGCACCGCGTCCGTAAAGCCGATCATCCACTACGCGCCCCTCGAGCGGCGGCGTCGCCTCGTCCCATCCGTCGCCGATCGTCACCGTGTCCATGTGGCAGGAATAGACGAGCGGTGGCTCAGCGGTTTGGCCGGTCACGCGCACCATGAGGTTGCGGCGACCGGGAAGGGCCTCGAACTCATTGACAATAATGCGCTCCGCGAGTTCTGCCGGCAGTTTTGCGACCCGCTCCGAGATCAGGCGCTTGAGCTGCGCCTCGATCTGTCCCTCGTAGCTGCCGGGGTCGGTGCTCTCTATGCGCACGAGCTCGGCCGCGAGCCGCCACGCGAATTCATCGTCAACCATGCGGACCTCCTAGGTTTCACAACGGTATACACCCGGCTCGCGCGTTCGAGCCCCTCGAAATCCCGGAAGTGCGGTGCTATTGCGAGGCTTGTGCCGCACATCCAGCAAATCAAGGCGAAATTCCCCTCAAAACGCCGGATGTGCGTCCGCATGGCAAATTCATCGCCGCACATCCGGCGTTTTGAGGGGCGCCGAAACGATGAATTGGTCGTCTCGGTTGTTAATCGTACGAACTCGGACTAAGATGTTATTCGTTTAGTACGAAATCGGACGAAATGAGGGCATATGGCAGAGCCGCTGCTCATCGACGTCTGGCAAGCCAGCTTCGACGAGCTCTATCGCAAGAGCGATCGCCTGTATTACCGCCTCGCGCGCGAGTGCGACCTCTCCGAGTCGGCGTACTGGGTCATGTACGTCGTCTACGTCGGCGGGGGAGAGGCCCCGGTGGCCACGCTCACCGAGGAGCACAACTTCTCGAAGCAGACGGTCAACTCGGCCCTTCGCCAGCTCAAGGAGAAGGGGCTCGTTACCACGGAATTCTGCGAGGGGAGCCGCAAGTCGAAGAGGGTGATCTTCACCGAGGCGGGCCGTGAGTTTGCCGAGCGGCGCATCGCCCCGGCTTCGCAAGTCGAGCGGCGCGCGTTCAATTCGCTCGACCCCGACGAGCGGCAGGAAATGATTCGCCTGATAAACAAGTACGTTAAGGCCCTCGACGCCGAGCTCGCGTGCTCCGGGAAGGCATAAGTGATGGCAAACACCAAAACCAAAACCAAAACCTCGTCGTGGGCCCTGCTCGCGCGCCTCATCGCGCCGTACAAGAGACTCGCCGCGGCGACGCTCATCACCCTTTGCTGCGACATCACGGGCATGCTCATCGTGCCGACCGAGCTCTCGGGCCTGCTCAACGCGGTGCTCGCGGGCGGCGACATGGGCCAGGTCTTCCTGCACGGCGGGCGCATGCTCGCAGCGGCGCTGCTCGGCTCCCTCGGCTGCATCGTGAGCTATCGCCTGGCTTCGCGCCTCGCCGCCAACGTGGGCCGCGACCTGCGCTGCGCCGTCTACGAGCACAGCCTCGCGTTCTCTGGCGCGGATTTCAACCGTTTCGGCGCCGGCACCATGATCACCCGCACCCTCTCGGACGCCAACGTGGTGCAGCAGACCCTGCTCATGACGTTCATCATGCTCGGCCCTGCTCCCGTGACCAGCGTCATCGCCGTGATCATGGCCTTCTCCATCGACCGCGTCATGGGCTTTGCGCTTCTCGGCGTCACGCTCGTGGTCCTCGTGGTGAGCGTGGTCGCGGTGGCCAAGTCCGCGCCCATCTTCGTCATCATGCAGAGCTTCATCGACCGCATGAACGTGCGCCTGCGCGAGTCCATCACGGGCGTCCGCGTGATCCGCGCCTTTGGCAAAGAGGCCCACGACCAGGCCCGCCTCGACGAGACTTTCTCCGACTACGCCGACCGCGCGATCCGCGTGAACCTCGTCTTCTCGGTGACGGACACGATGACCTACTTCTGCATGAACGCCGTCGAGGCGCTCATTTTCTGGCTCGGCGCCGACCGCGTGGGTGCTCACGCCATGGGCATCGGCTCCATCTCGGCCGTGCTCGAGTACGCCATGCTCATCATGTTCTTCATGATGATGGCCCAGTTCGCGCTGCTGCAGATCCCGCGCGCCATGGCGTGCCTCGAGCGCGCGGCGGAGGTGCTCGACCTCGAGCCGTCCATCGCGTGGGAAGAGGATACGGTTGCCGATGGGCGAGAAGGCGCCGATGAAGACAAGTCCGCTGGCGGCCTCGCTTCCGCCGACGTTCCCGTAGCCCGCTTCGACCACGTGAGCTTCCGCTACGACGACGCCGACGAGGACACCTTGCGCGACCTCGACTTCTCGATCTGCCGCGGCCAGATCACGGCCATCATCGGCAATACCGGTTCCGGCAAGTCGACGGTGGCTAAGCTGCTCCTGCGCTTCCTCGACGTATCCGAGGGCGCGGTCGAGTTCGGCGGCTCGGATATTCGCCGCCTTGCAAAGAAAGGCGTGCTCAGCGCAATCGCCTACGTGCCGCAGAAGGCCTGGCTCTTCTCCGGGACCATTGCCGAGAACCTGCGCTACGGCGACGAGTCGGCTGACGAGGAGCGCCTGTGGCACGCCGTCGACGTGGCCCAAGGCGGTTTTGTTCACGAGCTTGAGGACGGTCTCGATACCCGCGTGGCCCAGAGAGGTACGAACTTCTCGGGCGGCCAGCGGCAGCGCCTGGCCATCGCCCGCGCCCTCGTGCGCCGCGCCGACCTCTACATCTTCGACGACTCCTTCAGCGCTCTGGACTACAAGACCGACGCCGCGCTGCGTCGCGCCCTCAAAGGCGAGCTTGGCGACGCCGCGGTCCTCATCATCGCCCAGCGTGTGAGCACCATCCGCGACGCCGATCAGATCGTCGTGCTCTCCGACGGCCGCGTCGTCGGCCTCGGCACCCACGATGAGCTGCGGCGCGTTTGTCCGACCTACAAAGAAATCTGCGATTCCCAGGAGAAGGGAGGTGCCGAGGATGGCAACCGATAAGAAAGCCGCCGATCTGGCCGAGGCCCCCAATGCCCAGGCCCTCGAATCCAAGACGGCCCCCGAGAAGGACCCCATGCTCGACGACGAGAGCGAGGTCCCGACCGACGCCGCCGGCACCGCCAAGCGCCTGTGGGCCAGCGCCGCGGGGCAGCGCTGGCGCCTGCTCGTGGCGGCCGTGGGCGCCGTGGGCAACGCAGTCCTCACGCTCGCCGCCATCACCTATTCCGCGGGCCTCGTCGACCTTCTGTGGAACAACATCCAGGCCGCGTGGGCGGCGGGGGAGACCTACGTCATCGGCCTCAACAACGGCGGGCGCGAGGTACTCGTCTACCTCGGCATCTGGACTTGCGCCTGGGCGTTCTACGCCACGCAGTCGCTCGTCATGGCGAGCTTCGCCGAGCGCCTTAACCTGAGCCTTCGCCGCGCCATCTCGGCCAAGGTGGGCCGCCTGCCGCTGCGCTTCTTCGACGACCACCAGCCCGGCGATGTCATCAGCCGCGCCACGAACGACCTCGACAAGGTCTCCGAGGTGCTGCAACGCGGCCTGCTGCAGATCATCGCGAGCGCCGTTTCGCTCGTGGGCTCCGTGGCAATGATGTTCACCTGCAGCCCGATCCTGGGCCTTGTGTTCCTCGTCTTCGCCGTGGTCTCGCTCGGGCTCACCAAGTGGGTGGCGGGCAAGACCATAGAGCTCGCGGCCAAGCGACAGTCGGCTCTGGGCGACCTCACCGTGGAGGTCGAGGAGGCCTACTCCGGGCGCGGCGTCATTCTCGCCTTCGGCCGCGACGAGGCGAGCGCGCGCCAGGTTCGCGAGGCCTCCGAGCGCCTCGCCGAGGCGAGCTTCCGGGCCGACTTCGTCACGCAGGCCGTGAGCCCCGCCATTCGCCTCGTCACGCGCCTCTCGCAGGTCGCCTGCGGCGTCGTCGCGGGCGCGCTTCTTCTCGCGGGCCAGCTCACCGTGGGCGTCTTCCAGTCCTTCTTCCAGTTCATGACCAACGCGACCGAGCCCCTCACGCAGCTCTCCACCACGGTGAACATGCTGCAGGGCGCCCTGGCCGCCGCGGAGCGCGTCTATGCGCTGCTCGACGCCGAGGAGGTCGTGCCCGACCCCGAGGTCCCCGCGAAGCTCCCGGAGCCTGTCCGCGGCCGCGTCGTCTTCGAGCACGTCCGCTACGGCTACAGCGCCGACAACCTGCTCATGCACGACGTCAACCTGGTGGCGGAGCCCGGGCAGAAGGTCGCCATCGTGGGCGCGACCGGCGCCGGCAAGACGACCCTCATCAACCTGCTCATGCGCTTCTACGAGGTGCTCGGCGGCCGCATCACGCTCGACGGCGTCGACACGCGCGAGCTCGCCTACGCCGACCTGCGCCGCCAGTTCGGCATGGTCCTGCAGGACGCGTGGCTCTTCGACGGCACCATCGCCGAGAACATCGCCTACGGCAGGCCCGACGCGACGCGCGACCAGATCGAGGCCGCGGCACGAGCTGCTCACGTCGACTTCTTCATCCGCACGCTTCCGCAGGGCTACGACACGCGCCTTTCCAACGACTCCGAGGCCGTGAGCCAGGGACAGCGGCAGCTGCTCACCATCGCGCGCGCCATGCTCTGCGACCCCGCGATCCTCATCCTCGACGAGGCCACATCGAGCGTCGATACCCGCACCGAGCAGTACATCGTCCGCGCAATGGAGGCCGTTATGGAGAACCGCACGAGCTTCGTCATCGCGCACCGCCTCAGCACCGTCGTGGACGCCGACCTCATCCTCGTGATGGACCACGGCAACATCATCGAGCAAGGCAACCATGCCCAGCTCCTCGCCGCAGGCGGCGCCTACGCAGAGCTCTACCGCAGCCAGTTCGCGTAAGCGTCGGACGTCGCCCAGCGGCCCCGCGAGGCCCGTAATTGGTGACCGGCTCGGGTTGCATGCGGTCAGGAGCCGCGAGCGAGATATCGGCTCGTCAAGCCGTTGATTTCGGGCCGCCGGCACTGTGCAAACCGTGCCTGTCTCCAATTGCGGGCCTTCCCGTCAAACGAGAGAGGGGCTCGTCGCAAACCGGCGACGAGCCCCTCTTCCTGTGGTGTATTGGCAACCTAAGCGTTCGGGCAGCCCTCGCAACCGCCGCTCGTGGCCTCGGTGCAGCTGCCGCCGCCGCGCTGGTCGGTGTTATAGAAGCCCGAGCCCTTGAAGACGATGCCGTTCGTGCTGAAGACGCGCTCGGCCGGCTCGCCGCACTCGGGGCACTTGACCTCGGGGCGCTCGCTCATGGGGTGCTCGACCTCGAAGACGGTCTCGCAGCTCGTGCATTTGTAGTCATAACGTGCCATAACTCGTGTTCCTCCGTGCTCACTCGGATTTTTGCATGGGTTACTGTACCCGAATTCTCGTGATTGCCGCCGACGCTTCGCATTTCGTCGCAGGCACGACACACAGTTGCACACGGACCCTTGCGGCCGCGCGGGATACACTGGTCGCGGGGCCGCGACGCCGGTCCGTGACCACGATGGGGGAGGAAGCATGGCGATTCTGGGGGCTATCTTCGACTGCGACGGCACGCTCGTCGACTCGATGGGGATGTGGGCCGACTCGACGGGCTGGATCTTCACAAATTACGGCGGCGAGATGCCCGACGGCTTCTTCGACCGCGTGGAGTCGCTCTCCCTCGCGGATATGTGCGCCATCTGCCACGACGAGTTCGGCTACGGCGCCTCGGCCGAGGAGGTCTACGAGGCCGTGTGCGCCCATGTGCGCGACTGCTATGCGCACGAGATCAGCGCCTTCCCGGGCGCGCGCGAGTTCCTGGGCGAGCTCAAGGCCGCGGGCATTCGCATGATCATCGCCAGCTCCACGCCGGTGCGCGAGCTGCGCGTCGGCCTCGAGGCGCACGATTTGCTCGGTTTCTTCGACGACCTCGTCTCCACCGAGGACGTTGGCGGCCGCGACAAGGAGTTCCCCGATGTATACCTGGAGGCCTGCCGGCGCCTCGGTCTCGACGCCGACGACGCCTCGGTTCGCGACCAGGTCTGGGTCTTCGAGGATGCCCCCTTCGGCGTGCAGACCTCCCACAAGGCGGGCTTCCGCGTCGTGGGCCTCATGAACGACCACGACGGCCGCCGCGAGGAGGACGTCCGTCCCTATTGCGAGATCTATGTGCACGGCTACGCCGAGCTGAGCCTCGCGCTGCTCGAGGATTACGAGCGTCCGTCGCAGAAGACGGCAGACGTGCGCTCCTCGGTCCCGCTCCGGGCGCTTCTTGTGGACGGCTCGCCCGACGCGAGCTCGCCCGCGCTCGTGCGGTCGCTCGCGGACGCCGCCGACTATGTGATCGCCGTCGACCGCGGCGCGGAGGCGCTTCTCGCCGCCGAGGCCGCGCCCGACGTCTTCGTGGGCGACTCGGACTCCGTGAGTCCCGAGGCCGCCGCCTGGGCCCGCGCCAATGCCCGGACCGACATACAGTTCCCGGCCGAGAAGTACGCGACCGACCTCGCGCTCGGGCTCGATTGCGCGGCCCACGAAGCCGCGCGCCGAGGGCGCCCCCTCGCCGTCACGCTGACCTGCGGCGCGGGCGGCCGCCCCGATCACTTCCTGGCGGTCGTCGGCCTTCTCGCCGCGGCGCCCGCTGCGAGCGCGCGCATGGTGGAGGACGGCTTCGAGCTGCGCATCCTTCGCCCTGAGGGGGAGGGCTGCTGGCGTCTCGGGCCCGAGGCCGCGGGCCGCACGTTCTCGGCCGTGGCCGTGGCGCCCGGCACCAGCATCGACGAGAGCGGATTCAAGTGGGGGCTCGTCGACAAGCCCATGGAGCTTCTGGGCGACCTCGGCATCTCCAACGTGGTGTCCGACGCAGGCGCCGTCGTGACTTGCCGCTCCGGCGCCCTCGCCGCTTTCCTGCTTTCGTAGCGGGCCTTAAGACGAAAGAGCTGCCCCAGCGCGTCTTATTGTGGAGAAACGCCGCAAGACGCCTGGCACGCGCTACAATCCTCAACCGAGCAACACGACGAAAACGCACCAACCACGACTCCTGCTCCAAGCCGTGACAAAAACTGCACAACCTACCTGTGTTTCTCGCTTGCAGGCCGCGCTGCCTGTGCTATATTCATACGGCTTTGTGAAATGCGGGCGCAGCTGTGCGCCGCGCCCCCGAGGAGGTCTAACCATGTCGAAGGTTTGTGAGTTCTGCGGTAAGCACCCGGTTGCTGGTCACACCATCAGCCACTCCCACCGCGTCGTCAACCGTACGTTCAAGCCGAACATCCAGCGCGTCACCGTCGTCGTCGACGGCCACAAGCGCAAGGCTAACGTCTGCACCCGTTGCCTGAAGTCCGGCAAGATCGCCCGCAGCTAAGCGATCAACACATAGAACTGCAAAGGGAGGTCGTCTTCGGCCTCCCTTTTTCGTGTCGTGGATGTGTTGACGGCTCAACGTGCCGGACCGTGCCCCGAGCCAATTCCGACTGCGCTATAATCTATGCGTTTATGCAACCAACCACTGTGTAGCTCACATCAGCGAGAGGAGACCTCATGTCTGGTGCTAACACGGGAACGCTCAAGGTTTCCAACGACGTCATCGCCGACCTGGCCGGCTATGCCGCCCTCGAGTGCTACGGCGTCGTGGGCATGGCCGAGATCGACGGCCAGACCGGCGTCGTCCGCTTGCTCCCTTCTTACCGGCTCCGCAAGGGCATCGACGTCGCGCCCGTCGACGGTAAGGTCCAGCTCGACCTGCACGTCATCGTCGAGCAGGGCGTCAATATGTCCTCCGTGGTGAACAACCTCACGAGCTCGGTCCGCTTCATCCTCAAGCAGATCGCCGAGCTGGAGAGCGTGGACGTCAAGGTCCACATCGAGGGCCTGCGCGTCGCGCGCTAACCTGCCTGCCTGACCGCTTCTACGAACCGAGGTTTCCAAAAGATGATCGCGAACGTCATCCGCACCTGCTTCCCCGTGGCCGCCAAGGCCCTCGCCGACAAGGCCGAGGACGTCAACAAGCTCAACGTCTTCCCGGTCCCCGACGGCGATACCGGCACCAACATGTCGCTCACCCTGGGCACCGTCGTCAAGGAGGTCCAGGCCCTTCCCGCCGACGCCTCCATCGAGGACATCGCCAAG
>CAVDQW010000034.1:0-15456 GCA_963610995.1 bacterium
CTGCGGCTGCGGCTGGGCCTGCTGCTGGAACTGCGGCTGCGGCTGGGCCTGCTGCTGGAACTGCGGCTGCGGCTGGGCCTGCTGCGCCTGGGCTTGGGCCTGGGTTTGGTACGCGGGCGTGGCGGCGGGTGCTGCCGCGGCCTCGCTCGGAACGTCAATCTCGGGCACGTTTCGCGCGATGTTGGTTTCGTGCTGGTCGTCCATGGCGGGCTCTCCGAGTTCGGGTACACAATCCGAGACATTCTAACGCAGGTGGAGGGTCGCGCGGTTATCGATGTCTTTCTCCATCTTGCTAAACCTAAGTGCGGGACACTTAGATATGGTGAGTATGTGACGCTAAGAAAACCTTCGAAACACGGTTTAGAAGTCTCGGGTTCGGGCATAAATACCACTGTTCAGACACGGCGTCCCGACGGACGCCACCAACCAAAAGGAGTGGTAACTATGGCAACCATGATTCCCTACGATCGCAACCACCGCGCTCTTCGCAGCTGGCCGTTCGACGCCTTCGACAGCTTCTTCGACGCCCCGATGGCGCCGCTTCCCAAGGAGGTCGGCTTCAAGATGGACGTCGAGGACGCCGGCGATAAGTACGTCGTCTCGGCCGAGCTGCCCGGCGTTGCCCGCGAGGACATCGACGTCGAGCTCAACGAGGGCCGTCTGTCCATCTCCGTCGACCACAAGGAGTCCGAGGAGAAGAAGGCCAAGAACTTCCTGTACAAGGAGACGGGCGAGTGGAGCGCGACGCGCGGCGTCTACCTCAAGGACGCGGCCACTGCGGGCCTTTCCGCCAAGTTCGAGAACGGCGTTCTGAGCATCAACGTCCCCAAGCAGGTCGAGCAGACCAACGTGACCAAGATCGCCATCGACTAACCTGCGAAAACATCGCTTCTCGGGCGCGTCGCCGGGCCTTCCGGCGGCGCGTTTTTGTTCGGTGCGCGAAAATCGCGGGCAATACCACGGCGAGAGCCTGGGCGCTTGGTATTGCTCGCGATTTCCGTGCGCATGCTTGTCGCCGGTCTCAAAAAGTCGAGCAATACCACGAGATCGGTGACCGCTTGTGGTATTGCTCGCGATTTCCGAACATTTTCAGCCTAAAGTCTCAAAAATCCGAGCGGTACCACGGCGACTTGAGGAATCCGTGGTATTGCTCGCGATTTTGAGAACGACGGGGCGTTACGGCCTTTCCGGAAGCTGGATTCCGCGCCCCGGGAGGCGGGTCGCCCCGTCGCACCGTTGGAACCGAAGCACCTGCGCCGCGCTTTCTGGCTGAGGACGGGTGCGCCGCATCTGGCGCAGGCGGCAATGCGGCTCTTTGCCCTTGAGCGCGTCGGCCGAACCGGTGCCGCTCCCCAAATTTCGAGCAATACCACGACCGAGCGACCGCTCTGTGGTATTGCTCGGATTTTGGGGAGCGGGGAGTGCACGGGTCGACCTACCAGACGGTCATCGGCCAATCCTGGCCCGCGGCGCAGATGGTGAGAAGCCCGTCGGGCGTGCGCGCCTCGCTCCAGGCGTCGTTGGCCGCCTCGGCGCCGACGGCCGCTGCCAGCGTGCGGATGCAGACGCTCGGTCGGTTGTTCTCCTGCGAGAGGTGCATGGCGATGACGGTCTCGGTATCCTCGTCCACCAGGTCGCGCAGGGCCTCGGCCGCCTGCTCGTTGGAGAGGTGGCCGTGCTCGCCGCCGACGCGTTCCTTGAGGTAGGCGGGGTAGGGGCCGGTCGCGAGCATGCGCGGGTCGTGGTTGGACTCGAGCGCGAGCACGCGCACGCCGAAGAGCGCGGAGGCGGCCTCCTCGGTGAGCACGCCGGTGTCGGTGCAGTAGCCCACCGCGTCGTCGTCCGTCTCGAAGCGGAAGCACATCGGGTCCGCCACGTCGTGGCTCGTGGGGAAGCAGCGCACGCGCATGCCGGCGAGCTCGAGCTCGCACGAGTGGTCTACCAGCGTGAACGGCAGCCCCACGAGGTCCTTGCGCGCACCGACGGTCCCGGCGGTGGCATACATCGGCCCGTCGAAGCGCTTGGAGAAGACGGGCAGCCCCTTTGTGTGGTCGCCGTGCTCGTGGGTGAGCAGCACGGCGCGAAGGCGCCCCAGGTCGAGCCCGAGTTCCGCCGCGCGCTCATGCAGCGCTTTGTTCGAGATCCCGCAATCCACGAGCACGAAGCCGTCCGGCCCCTCTACCAGGGTCGCGTTTCCCTTTGAGCCGCTCGCGAGCACGTGAAGGTGAATCTGCGGGTACATCCGAGTCCTTTCGGGCGTTGTAAACTGGTTCGGTCAAACAGCGTACTCGATGGGGGAGACAAGAATGCCGAGCGTTTCTCGCAGGTATGCCGGCGCGGGCCCGCGCTTCGACCGCCCGAGCGGGCGAGAGGACGAGGAGCTCATGGCGCCGGTCGTGCTCATGGTCTCGGGCGGCGCGGACTCCACGGCGCTGCTCGTCCTTGCCGCGACCTCCGCGCTCGACATCGACGACGGCCGGGGAGAGGCGCGCATCGCCCGCGAGCGCCTGCACGTTTTGCACGTGAATCACCAGCTCAGGGGTATCGACGCAGAGGAGGACGAGGAGGCGGTCCGCGAGCTTGCCGACCGCTACGGAGTCCCCTGCACCGTGCGCCGCGTCGACGTGGCCGAGCTCGCCGCGCAGACCGACGGCAACGTTGAGAATGCCGGCCGCGTGGCTCGCTACGCCGCCGCCGTCGAGCTCGCCAACGACCTCTGCGCCGAGGTCGGCTGCCCGCGCTCGGCCGCGCGCATCCTCACCGCTCACACCGCCGACGACCGCGCCGAGACCTTCTTTATGAACGCGATTCGCGGCACCGGGGCGGCCGGCCTCTCGTCCATCCCGCGTCGCCGCAACCGCATCGTTCGCCCGCTGCTCGACCGCACCCACGACGAGCTCTGCGAGCTTCTGCGCATGCGCGGCATCGTCTGGCGAGAGGACGCGACCAACGCCGATACCCGCTACCTGCGCGCGTTCGTGCGTCACGAGGTCCTGCCCGTTGCCAAGAAGCGCAACGAGCGGTTGGCGGCGAGCATCGCGAACACCTGCGACATCCTCTCCGACGAGGACGCCTACCTCACCGCCGTGGCGGCCCGCGCCCGCCGCGACCTCACGCGCCGCGAGGATAAGGGGCTCATCGCGCTCGACGCCGCCCGCCTCGCGGCGACCGAGGTGGCCATCGCCCGCCGCGTCGTGCGCGCGGCGATTCTCTCCGTGTGTCCCGAGGCGAGGTTGGAGGCTCGCCATGTGGCCTCTGTCCTGCGGGTCGTTGCCGCGGGGGAAGGGTCGGCGACCATCCCGATGGGCGTGGACGCCCGCGTGGCGCACGGGCTGCTCGTCCTGCGCGCCCGCACGGCGGACGTGGAGGCCACGACCGCGTGGCTCGAGGTCCCCGGCCAGCTCGAGCTGCCGGGCGGCCGCGTGCTCGCCGCGCGCCTGCGCGAGGTCGAGGCGGCCGACGACGTCTGCGCGCTCGCCCGGGCCCACGGCCTCGAGTGGGCGGGCGAGTCGGTGCTTCTCGACGCCGCTGCCTGCGGAATCGACGCAACGAACGGCGGGCGGCTTTGGGTCGACGGCCCGCGCGCGGGCGACGTCCTCTGTCCGCTCGGCATGCACGGCCAGTCGAAGAAGCTCTCCGACCTGCTGGGGGAGGCGCGCGTCCCGGTGCCCGAGCGCGCGGCGGTCCCCGTGGTCCGGACGGCGCCGTCGGGTCAGATCGTGTGGGTCGCGGGCATCCGCGCCGACGATCGCTGCCGCTGCGAGCCCTCCACGCGCCTGATTCTGGAGCTCCGGATTCAAGACGCCGATATGTAGGATCACCTTTTTGCGGCCCCGCCGGCCGCCCCGCGTTAAAACCGCGGCGCCACCCCGCGCCGCCGCGCCCGCGGTGTATCCTAAAGACCTGTATCGGCAAAGGCCGCGGCCCGCGCCACCCCGCAAGCATTCCCAGGAAGGGGAACCCATGGAGGGACTGCACCCGGACGTTTCGGAAGTCGTGCTCAGCGAAGAGGACATCAAGTCGATCATCTCGCGCATGGGCGCCGAGATCACCGCAGACTATAAAGACAAGAACCCGCTGGTAGTCGCCGTGCTCAAGGGCGCCGTCGTCTTCACGGCCGACATCATGCGCGCCATCGAGTGCCCCATCGCCGTCGACTTCATGGCCGTCTCCAGCTACGGCGACGGCGTCAAGAGCTCCGGCGTCGTGCGCATCGTCAAGGACCTCGACACCAAGATCGAGGGCCGCGACGTGCTCATCGTCGAGGACATCCTGGACTCCGGCCTCACCCTTTCTTACCTGATCCGCATGCTCGAGGCTCGCGGCGCCAAGTCCGTCAACGTTGCCGCCTTCCTCGTCAAGGACGTCGAGGGCAAGAAGCCCGCCGTCAAGCCCGAGTACGTGGGCTCGCACGTGCCCGACGAGTTCATCGTGGGCTACGGCCTCGACTTTGCCGAGCGCTACCGCAACCTGCCCTACATCGGCATCCTCAAGCCCGAGGTTTATTCCTGATCCAAGAGTCAAGGCGAGAAGGGTCCCCAAGGCCCTTCTCGCTCGCGTTTTAGCAAGGAGCACCGCCTTTGTCTGACAAGCCCGAAAAGCCCGAGAAGCCCGGCAGGCCCGGCAAGCCCGACTTCGACCAGCTGCCCCTGCCCGACGGCCCCAACGGCAAGAACCCTTACGGCGCCGCGCTGATCGTCGTGATCGCCATCGCGATGTATCTCATCTTCACGATGGGCGGCAACCCGTTTACGTCGCAGACCCAGACCGATACCATCGCCACCAACGAGTTCGTCACGGCGATGAACGAGGGCCGTATCAAAAACGTGACCTACAAGACCTCGAACGGCTCCGCGACCGGCGAGTATTGGCACGCCGGCTCCGGCAAGGACGACAAAGACCTGGTCAAGTTCAAGACGTACTACATAGGCTCTGACTCGCTCCAGGAGCTCATGGCGGCCCACTCCGACGTCACCTTCACCATCGACACCAACGACGGCTCGCTGCTGCAGACCATCTTGGTCAGCGTCGTGCCCACGCTGCTGCTCCTGGGCGTCTTCGTCTTCTACATGCGCCGCATCGGCGACCAGAACGGCCGCGCCATGCAGTTCGGCAAGGCCAAGGCCAAGATGAACGCCGAGGAGCGTCCCAAGGTCAAGTTCGGCGACGTCGCCGGCATCGACGAGGCGGTCGAGGAGCTGCAGGAGGTCCGCGACTTCCTCTCCGAGCCCGAGCGCTACCGCCGCATGGGCGCAAAGATCCCGCGCGGCGTGCTGCTCGTCGGCCCTCCGGGCACGGGCAAGACGCTGCTGGCCAAGGCCGTCGCCGGCGAGGCGGGCGTGCCGTTCTTCTCCATTTCAGGCTCCGACTTCGTCGAGATGTTCGTCGGCGTCGGCGCCTCCCGCGTCCGCGACCTCTTCAAGCAGGCCAAGGAAGCGGCGCCCTGCATCGTCTTCATCGACGAGATCGACGCCGTCGGCCGCCAGCGCGGCGCCGGTGTCGGCGGAGGCCACGACGAGCGCGAGCAGACCTTGAACCAGCTGCTCGTCGAGATGGACGGCTTCGAGGAGAACTCCGCCGTCATCCTTATCGCCGCCACCAACCGCCCGGACATCCTCGACCCCGCCCTGCTGCGCCCCGGCCGCTTCGACCGCCGCGTCACGGTGGACCGCCCGGACGTGAAGGGCCGCGAGCAGATCCTGCGCGTACACGCCGCCAACAAGCCCTTCGCCGAGTCCGTCGACTTCGAGCGCCTGGCCAAGCTCACCCCGGGCTTCACCGGCGCCGACCTGGCCAACCTTTGCAACGAGGCCGCGCTTCTCGCCGCCCGTCGCCGTCGTGCGTGCATCGGCTCCGACGAGGTCGAGGAGGCCATGGAGCGCGTCATGGCTGGCCCCGAGCGCAAGGGCCGCGTCATCACCGAGAAGGAGCGCACGACCATCGCCTACCACGAGAGCGGCCACGCCCTCGTCGGCCACATCCTCGAGAACTCCGACCCTGTGCACAAGATCTCGATCATCGCCCGCGGCCAGGCGCTCGGCTACACCATGCAGGTGCCCGAGGAAGACCGCTTCCTCAACACGCGCGAGGGCATGCTCGACCAGATTGCCGTGCTGCTCGGCGGCCGTACCGCCGAGGAGATCTTCTGCGGCGACATCACGACCGGCGCGAGCAACGACCTCGAGCGCGCGACCAAGATCGCGCACGAGATGGTCACTCGCTACGGCATGAGCGACGACCTGGGCGCGCAGGTCTTCGGCGAGGCGCAGCACGAGGTCTTCCTCGGCCGCGACTATGCGCAGAAGAACGACTTCTCGGCCGAGACCGCCAAGCGCATCGACGACGAGGTCGAGCGCATCATGCGCGAGGCCCACGACCGCGCCCGCGAGGTGCTCGCCGATCGCATGGACCAGATGGACACCATGGCCCACGTCCTGCTCGAGCGCGAGACCGTCGAGGGCGCAGCGGTCAACGCCCTGCTCAACAACGAGTGGGACGAGTACGTGGCCGGCGAGGTCGCCGACTCCGCCGCGGCCGAGAACGCCGAGTCCGCCGAGTAAGGCGGCGCGCCAACCACTTTGAGCCGTAGACGGCGCCGGGAGCTTAGTCCCGGCGCCGTTTTTGCGTTTGCGGCGAGGAGCGGGGTCCGCCGCAAGCCTCTCTTGCCGCCCCTTGCGATGGGCCCCATTTGTTACGTCATGCGGGCCGTTCGGCGGCGCATGCGGGCCGTGGGCTTCTTCTGGCTAGAATTGAACCATCAGTTTCGAAAGGAGACCCCATGAGCATCAACGAGAAGAGCTACGCGTACGGCGCGCAGAAGTCCTCCATCCGCGAGATCGCCGCGTACGGCGCCGCTCGCAAGGCCCAGATCGGTGCCGAGAACGTCTTCGACTTCAGCCTCGGCAACCCGTCGATCCCCGCGCCCGAGGCCGTCCGCGCCTCCATCGCCCGCTCGCTCGAGCTGCCCGCCACCGAGCTGCACGGCTACACCGCCGCCGCCGGCATGCCCGCCGCGCGCGAGGCCGTGGCCGCGAGCCTGAACCGCCGCTTCGGCACCGACTACGCCGCCGGCGACGTGTACCTGACCTGCGGCGCCGCGGCGTCTCTCTCCATCACGTTCCACGCGACCGTCAACCCCGGCGACGAGGTCATCGTCATCGCGCCGTACTTCCCCGAGTACCGCGTGTGGATCGAGACCGCCGGCGCCACCTGCGTCGAGGTCATGGCCGATGCCGCCACGTTCCAGATCGACGTCGAGGCCGTGGCCGCCGCCATTAACGAGCGCACCAAGGCCGTCATCATCAACTCGCCGAACAACCCGGTCGGCTCCGTGTACGCCGAGCAGAACTTGCGCGACCTCGCGGCAGCGCTTACCGCTGCCGAGGAGCGCCTGGGCACGCAGATTTACCTCGTGGCCGACGAGCCTTACCGCGAGATCACCTACGGCGCCGATGTGCCCTGGGTGCCCGACATCTACGACCGCACCATCGTGTGCTACTCGTACTCCAAGAGCCTGAGCCTGCCGGGCGAGCGCATCGGCTGGATCCTCGTGCCGGGCACGAACCCCGACCACGACCGCCTCGTGCTGGCCGTCGCCGGCGCCGGCCGCAAGCTGGGCTTCGTTTGCGCCCCGGCCCTCTTCCAGCGCGTCGTCGTCGACTGCATCGACGAGCCGTCCGACGTGGAGGCCTACGCCGAGAACCGCCGCGCCCTTACCGAGGGCCTCTCGGAGCTCGGCTACGAGTACATCGAGCCCGAGGGCGCCTTCTACCTGTGGGTCAAGGCGCTCGAGCCCGACGCCAACGCGTTCTTCGAGCGCGCCAAGGCCCTCGAGCTGCTGCCCGTGCCGTCCGACAGCTTCGGCTGCCCCGGCTGGGTCCGCGTCGGCTACTGCGTGAGCCACGACACCATCGTGAACTCCATGCCCGCTTGGAAGAAGCTCGCCGAGAGCTACAAGTAACCGCCCCGCGCCTGCCACCGGTGACAGTCATTGGTGGCAGGTGCCTGCACCTGGTGACAGGTTTGTCGTGCAGCAGCTGGTGACAGGTTCCTGCTGCTGCAGCGTGGTGACAGGTTTATCCTGCTGCAGCGTGGGACAGGTTCGGTTGCGGGCGCCTCGCTTTCTGCGGGGCGCCCGCAATCGGCGACAGTCACTGCGTTTCACATCGCACGCGGTCGTCGGTGTTTCGCCCGGCTTATGCGCTTCTCGACATCGGCCTGGACTCCCTGGCAACGCAGAAACAGTCACCAATAGCAGGCGCTTCGTTACATCGGCTCAGTGTAGCGCTTGCCACGGGTGGCGCGACGCTCCAACGGGTCATCTAGCTTCCGCTTGGGTTTTCGTGGCAGCGCGGGGATAGTCACCAATAGCAGGCGCCGCGGGACGCGGTTGCTGACCTGCAAAAGGGACTGTCCCCAATGCAGGCCGAACGCGCCCGTGTTGTCCAAACTGTTACGGCCCCTCGGTTGTTGAATTCCTAGCAAGCTACTAGGCTTATATTCGCTAGGTTCGCAACCGAGGGGATTTTGTTTTGGACTTTGAGGCAATGGCGGAGTACCTTCCGCTGTACAAAGACGCCGCGCTGCTCACGTTGGGCATCGGCTGGGCCGGCATTCTCGGCTCCATCGCCATTGGCTTGGTCGTGGCGATCATCGTGCACATTCGCGTCCCGGTCGCGCGGCAGGTCTGTCGCGCCTACGTGGAGCTCTTCCGCAATACGCCGCTGCTCATCCAGCTGTTCTTCTTCTACTTCGGCCTGCCGCGCTTCGGCTTTACCATCACGCCTGAGCTCTGCGGCGCCATTGGTCTGGCCCTCCATGGTGGTGCCTACATGGCCGAGTCGTTCCGCAGCGGCTTCGAGTCCGTCGACGTCATCCAGCGCGAGACGTCGCTCGCCCTCGGCCTCACGCGCGCCCAGGCCATCCGCTACGTCATCCTGCCGCAGGCCGTCACGCTGGCGTTCCCGTCCTTCGTGGCCAACGTCATCTTCCTCCTTAAGGAGACGAGCGTATTCTCCGCCATCTCCCTCATGGACCTGATGTTTGTGACCAAGGACCTCATGGGCTTGTATTACCGCACCACGGAATGCCTGGTCATGCTGGTCATCTTCTATCTGATTATCCTCGTGCCCGTGAGCGTCTTGGGCTCCGTCGCCGAAAGGAGGCTGCGCTATGGAAGCTTTGGGAATTGATGTTCTCTTCAAGGGAACGAACGCCCTGCGCCTGTTGCAAGGCCTCTGGATCGCCGTGCAGATCAGCGGCATCGCGGTTGTTCTCTCGCTGGTACTCGGTACCCTCTTCGGCATGTTCATGATGCTGAAGAACCCGGTCGCGCGCTTCATTAGCCGCCTCTACCTCGAGATCGTTCGCATCATGCCGCAGCTCGCGCTGCTCTACATCGTGTTCTTCGGCGCCACGCGCGTTCTGGGCATCAACCTCTCCGCCGAGTTCTCCGCCATCATCGTCTTCACCTTCTGGGGCACCGGCGAGATGGGCGACCTCGTGCGCGGCGCCCTGGTCAGCACCCCGCGCCACCAGTACGAATCCGCCGCGGCGCTCGGCCTCACGCGCGCGCAGTCTTATCGCTACGTCATCATCCCGCAGGCCATCCGCCGCCTCGTGCCCGCCTCCATTAACTTGATCACCCGCATGATCAAGACAACCTCCATCCTGCTCATGATCGGCATCATCGAGATGATGAAGGTTGGTCAGCAGATCATCGAGGCCAACCGAATGACCTCGCCGAACGCCGTCTTCGGCATCTACGGCACCATCATGCTCCTGTACTTTATCGTGTGCTGGCCCATCAGCCTGCTCGCCGGCCACCTGCAAAAGAAGTGGAACTAGCTCATGGCAGATACGAACACCAACGAAACCCTGCTCGAGGTCGAGCACCTGCACAAGGCCTACGGCGAGAAGGTCGTGCTCAAGGACATCTCCCTCACCGTCAAGCGCGGCGAGGTCATCGTCATCATCGGTCCCTCCGGCTGCGGCAAGTCCACGTTCCTGCGCTGCCTGAACGCGCTCGAGCCTATCCAGGGCGGAAGCGTGCGCGTGGCCGGCTCCGACGTCAACGGTGACAAGCGCGACCTCGTGGCCCTGCGGCAGAAGGTCGGCATGGTCTTCCAGAGTTACGACCTCTTCCCGCACATGACGGTGCTCGACAACATCACCCTTGCGCCGATGAAGGCCAAGGGGCTGCCGCGCGAGGAGGCCGAGGCCCAGGCCCGCGCTCTGCTCGAGCGCGTCGGCCTCGCCGATAAGGCCTCGAGCTTCCCCCGCATGCTTTCCGGCGGCCAGAAGCAGCGCGTGGCCATCGCCCGCGCCCTTGCCATGCAGCCCGAGATCCTGCTGCTCGACGAGGTCACGGCCGCGCTCGACCCCGAGATGGTCCGTGAGGTCCTCGACGTCATCCTGGCCCTCGCCAAGGAGGGCAAGACCATGGTCATCGTTACGCACGAGATGCAGTTCGCGCGCGCCGTGGCCGACCGCGTGCTCTTCTTCGACGGCGGCGGCATCGTGGAGCAGGACATCCCCGAGCGCTTCTTCGCGCATCCACAGACCGAGCGCGCCCAGAAGTTCCTGCGCACCTTCGAGTTCGACGCCGTCCGCAGCCACGAGGCGTAGCTTTAGGGCTTCAGAAAACCAAACTCCCGCGAATGTGCAATTTAATTCGGACGCCCTGAGTATCGAAGCGATTCTCAGGTCGTTTTCCTGCGGTTTTGCGCGCGAAATGGCTCCGGCTGCGCGGCGCGTCCGAATTTAATTGCGCACTCGCGGGAGTTCGTGTTTTTAAGGCTCGTAAACTCGCTCCGCCTGCCACGGGTGACAGTCATTGGTGGCAGGTGACCTGCATGTCACCAGCGACCGTTACCCATGGCGGGGCGCGCTGGGCATGTCTGTTGGCAATGACCGTCTTCCCCGGCATTGTCGCGCGGTTTTTTCGCGCCGAGATGGGCTCTCGTGAGCGCTCGGCGAGGTTATGCACGATTTAATTCGAATGCCCTGAGTATCATCCGATTGCTCAGGGCGTTTACCTGCGGTTTTGTTTTCTAAAACCTGACCTCTACTCAGGTACCCAGAATTAAATCGTGCATAACCTCGCCGACGTGCAAATCGAGCTGCCGAATCGAGCAGATTTGCGCTTCAGATGGCCGAATACCCGTCGAATGACGTTTCAGGTGAGGGCCTCAAGGCTTGTGATGCCGTGCCAGCCAGCCATTGGCGAGGGTCGCTAGCGGCAGGTTGTGACGCGCGTTCCGCCGAACCTGTCCCAAAATGCTGCACGGCAAACCTGTCACCAGCGGCAGCACCTGGTGACAGGTTTGTCGTGCAGCACCATGGGACAGGTTGCCGCCGTCAGCCTGCCAGCCGCCAATGACTGTCACCCGTGGCAGGCGGGCGCGACGCGCCGCCGATAACCAGTTATCGGAATTGCGGGTACGTTGTCGCCGTGTGCGTTTGCGCAGGTAAACGGCATAATGTGACCAATGTCGCAGTTTAGTAACATTAATTCCCATTGTTTAGCTAGGAATTAAGTGGTTTACTCGTTTCTGCCATCAACAGGAGTCCTTAAGCAAACGGACCAGAACCACAAGGAGAGAAACCATGGCATCCAGCATCTCGCGCAGGAACTTCCTCATCAGCGCCGCCACCACGGCCGCCCTCGTCGGCTCGCTCGCCCTCACCGGCTGCAGCATCAGCGCCACCACCGATTCCGGCTCGAGCTCCGGCAGCAGCTCCTCCTCCAGCTACCGCAGCCTCGACGAGATCAAGAGCTCCGGCAAGATCATCATCGGCGTCTTCTCCGACAAGAGCCCCTTCGGCTACGTCGACGAGAACGGCGAGTACCAGGGTTACGACGTCGAGCTCGCCCGTCAGATCGGCACCGACCTTGGCGTCGAGGTCGAGTTCGTTTCCACTGAGGCCGCCAACCGCGTCGAGTACCTCGAGACCAACAAGGTCGACCTCATCCTCGCCAACTTCACCGTGACCGAGGAGCGCGCCGAGAAGGTCGACTTCGCCGAGCCCTACATGAACGTGGCCCTGGGCGTCGTCTCCCACAAGGACAACGTGCTCACCAGCATCGACGGCATCTCCGGCCGCACCGTCATCGTGATCTCCGGCACCACCGCCGAGACCTACCTCACCAAGCACTACCCGGACCTCAAGCTCGAGAAGTACGACACCTACGCCGCCGCCAAGACCGCCTTCGAGAACAACAAGGACGCCGTCTGGGCCAACGACAACACCGAGGTCATCGCCTTCGCGCAGGCCTCCGGCTCCGATGAGTACATCGTGGGCATCGACTCGCTCGGCGACGCCGACACCATCGCGCCGGCCGTGGCCAAGGGCAATACCGAGCTGCTCAGCTGGGTGAACGACGAGCTCTATACCCTCGGCAGCAAGAACTTCTTCCACACCGACTACGAGAAGACCCTCGCGTCCACCTATGGCTCGGCCTACGAGAACACCCTCGTCGTGGAGCCCACCAAGAAGTAATGACCTGCGGACAATGCGACAGTCCCTTTGTCCACGCTAAAGTGCGAGCTGGGCGGGTTGGCCATGCGGCCGGCCCGCCTTTCGCCGTAAAATGGGGCAAAACGCCGAGTCACGAAAGGTCGCCCATGCTCAAGTTCGCCTGCGACGTGCACACGCACACGCTCTTCTCCCGACACGCCTACTCAACGGTGGAGGAGGACGTCCGCGCCGCCGCCGACGCCGGCCTTGAGCTGCTCGGCATTACCGATCACTTCTCGTGCATGCTCTTCGAGGAGCAGACCCTCAAGAACTTCCAGTACTACATCAACATGGGCGTCTGGCCGCGCGAGTGGCACGGCGTCAAGCTGCTTCACGGCTGCGAGGCCGACATCGTGGACGTCGAGGGCCGCCTCTTCGGCCACGACATCCCCGTCACCCACAACATCACCGAGGAGCGCCGCCGCGAGGCCACGCTCAAGTCCAAGGTGTTCGACGCCTGCGACTACGTCATCGCGAGCGTTCACCGCAAGGATTTCTGCGACGCGGCCACGCGCGCGCAGAACACGCAGATGTACATCAACGCCCTGCAGGACCCTAAGGTGCTCATCCTCGGGCACATCGGCCGCTCGGGCGTCAAGTTCGAGCTTGACCCGGTGCTCGAGGCGGCCCGCGACCTGGGCAAGCTCATCGAGATCAACGAGTCCAGCATCGCCGAGCCCGAGAAGGCCACAAAGTCGCTGACCCGCTGCGAGAAGATCGCTTGCCGCTGCGCCGAGCTGGGCTGCCCCGTGAGCTTCGGCTCCGACGCCCACATCGCGCCCGCCATCGGCCGCGCCGACCACACCCGCGAGCTGCTCGAGCGCATCGACTTCCCGGAGGAGCTCGTGGCCTGCGCCTCGGCCGAGCGCTTCTTGGCGTGCGCCCGCAAGGCCCTGCCGGGCTTCGAGCTGTAGGGGAGGGGGGCGTTCGGGCGACTCGCGAGGCCGCACGAGCCCTTTTCTCGGTCGTGTTTGCACGAAAGTTGAGGTTATGCACGATTTAATTCGGGACCACCTGGTAGCCAAGCATAGAGTCCTTGCGTTTCCGCAGGTAATCGAGTTGTGAGAATTGGCGATACTCGCTCGGTTTGAATTAAATCGTGCATAACCTCGACGACTGAAATACAACAACGTCAAAAGGCGCCAAGAGGTAAGGAGAAAAGCGTGTCCGAAGAGAAGCTTGCCGGCTGCGACGCAGAGAACGGCGCGGCCAACGTCGTCGAGTGCGCGACTAAAACTGCGGACCCCGGGGCCTCGAGCGCGGCAGCCCCCGGCGCCTCGACCGCCGCGGCCCGCCCCACCACCGACGTCCCTGCGCTCGTCCTCGAGGGCGGCGGCTTCCGCGGCATCTTCACCGCCGGCGTCCTCGACGTCCTCATGGAGCGCGGCCTCACGCGTTTCTCCAGCGTATGGGGCACGTCGGCCGGCGCCATGAACGCTGTGAGCTTCAAGAGCCGCCAGATCGGCCGCACCATGCGCGTCATGCTCGCCTTCCGCGACGATTCCCGCTTCATGGGCCTCGCGAGCCTCGCGAAGACGGGCGACATCGCCGGCGGCGAGTTCGTTTACGAGACGGTTCAGAACGAGCTCGACCCCTGCGACAACGACGCCTTCGAGGAGAACCCCCTGCGCATGTACGCCGTGGCGTCCAACGTGACGTTCGGCACGGCAGATTACCTGCCCGTTGTTCATCTTCCCGAGGACGCGGTGAAGGTCCGCGCGTCGGCCTCGCTGCCCGGCGTCTCTCGCATGGTCGAGATCGACGGCCAGCGCTACCTCGACGGCGGCACCACCGACTCCATCCCCTTCGCCGCGGCCATGGGCCTCGACGGCGCGCGCGAGGTGGCCGGACACACGCCCGCCGACCGCGCCCTCGTCGTGGTCACGCAGGACCGCGGCTACGAGAAGGGCGCCTGCAGCGAGGCCATGGTCCTGCGCTCGCGCCGCTACGAGAGCTTCCCGTATTACACGGAGGCCCTGCGCACGCGCGGCCCCCGCTACAACGCGCAACGAGAGCGGCTCTGGGAGCTCGAGCGCGAGGGCCGCTGCCTCGTTATCGCTCCCGAGAAGCCCGTCGAGGTGGGCGTCATGGAGACCACCGGCGCCCCTCTTCTTGACCTCTACCTGCAGGGACGCCGCCAGACGGAGGCCCGCCTCGCCGAGATCGACGCCTTCCTCGGTTAGCCGTCCTGCCACGGGTGACAGTCATTGGTGGCAGGCGGGCGTCGCTTCGGCCCGTTACGCCTGCAATTGGTAACAGTCACCGCGTCTCACATCTCCCGTGCCTGCGGTGTCCCAACGGCCAGGTGGGCCACGTCGCATCGGCCCAGGTGCCCTTGCGGCGCGGAAACAGTCACCAATTGCAGGCTTCGTGACTCATCTTGTGTCGAGCTTGTGATGGGGGCGGCCGTCAAAAATTCACCGCCGCCTGCGACCTGCGCTGGCGTACAATTTACAAGCTTTGTCTAGAAGAGCCCCGTAATCTCTTAACAGAACAAGCATCTCGGCGGTTTGTCCAGAAGCCGTCCGAACCGTAGGTACGTAGGAGGAGTCAAGTGAAGAAGTCGACTCAGTTCGCCAAGGCCGGCGAGGTCGAGCGCAAGTGGCTGCTTATCGACGCTGAGGGCGCTACCCTCGGTCGTCTTGCGACCACCGCTGCTATGGCGCTGCGCGGCAAGAACAAGCCGCAGTACACCCCGAACGCCGACACCGGCGATTTCGTGGTCGTCATCAACGCCGACAAGGTCATCCTGACCGGCAACAAGATGGACCAGAAGCGCTACTGGCGCTACTCCGGCTATCTTGGCGGCATGAAGTTCGAGAGCTTCAAGGAGGCCATGGAGAAGCACCCCGAGCGCGTCATCGAGCACGCCGTTAAGGGCATGCTCCCCAAGACCACGCTCGGCCGCGCCCAGGGCACCAAGCTCAAGGTCTACGC
>CAVDQW010000035.1:0-4926 GCA_963610995.1 bacterium
GAGTTTGTCTTCATGCTCAAACAGTCCTCTTCGCACGGACGCGACATTTAGTCGCGTCCGGCTCATGCGGAAACTGCGCACGGAGACAAACTCGCCGCTCCCCGGGGCCAGCTAGGGCCACTGAATGAAAGGAAAGAAAATTTGCTGTCGCCCCTGCGGGGCTCCTCTTTAGTAGTCGTTCGAGGCCGGGGAGTTCATCCAGTCGGAGACGAAGTCCGAATAGGTGCCGGCGATAATGGCCTCGCGGGCTCGGCGCATGAGGTCGAGCAGGTACCAGATGTTGTGCTGAGAGATCAGGATGCCGCCGAGCATCTCCTTCTGACGGATGAGGTGGTGGATATAGGCGCGCGAGAAGCCGCCGGAGCACGACGGGCAGCCGCAGCCCTCGTCGAGCGGGCGCGGGTCGTCGCGAAAGCGCGCGTTCTTGAGGTTGATGCGGCCCTCGTTGGAGAACGCGGTGCCGGTACGGGCAGTGCGGGTCGGAAGCACGCAGTCGAACATGTCGATGCCGCAGGCGACGCCGCGAACGAGCGTCGTCGGGTTGCCGACGCCCATGAGGTAACGAGGCTTGCCCTTGGGCATGTGCTCGGCGGCCAGGGGCTCCAGGGTCTCGAACATGGTCTCGTGGTCCTCGCCCACCGAGTAGCCGCCGATGCCGTAGCCGGGGAAGTCGCCCGCGTCCTCGAGGTGCTGGAGGCTGCGAAGGCGCAGGTCGAGGTGCATACCGCCCTGCACGATGCCGAAAAGCGCCTGGTCTTTGCGCGTGTGCGCCGCAAAGCAGCGATCGGCCCACATGCTCGAGAGCTCAACGGAGCGCGCCACCTTCGCGCGCGTCGCCGGGTAGCCCACGCACTGGTCGAGCTGCATGGTGATGTCGCTGCCGAGCTTCTGGGCGATGGCCATGTTCTCCTCGGGCGTCCACTCGACCCAGCGCCCGTCGTAGTCGACGGCGCGGAACTTGACGCCGCGGTCGGAGAGCTTGAAGAACTCCTCGTGGCTGAAGACCTGGAAGCCGCCCGAGTCGGTGAGGATGGGGCCGCCCCAGCGCATGAAGCCGTGGACGTCGCCCAGCTGCGCCACCAGGTCGGCGCCGGGGCGCTGCGAGAGGTGATACAGGTTGTTGAGCAGGATCTTGGCCCCCATCTGCTCGAGCGTCGCAGGCAGGATGCCCTTCACCGTGGACTTCGTGCCCACCGGCATGAAGATGGGCGTGGGGATATCGCCGTGCGGGGTGTGGAAAACGCCCGCGCGCGCATGGGTCTTGGGGTCCTCGGCCACGATGTCGTAGGTGAACCAGCGGCTCTCGTCGACGACCTCGCCGGCTCCGGCAAGGCGCGCGCATCCGTTATCGCACATAGTCTGTACTCCCCTATCCCTGAGCGCGTCCCCGCGCCTTTTCGCACAAAAGAAAGCCCGGCGCTGCGACGCGCCGGGCTTAACAGTTTAGCCTTATTCGGCCTTTTGGCTACTCGCCGAAGCGGGAGTCGATGAGGGCGATGAGGGCGTCGAGGGCGGCCTGCTCGTCCTCGCCGTCGCAAGCGACCTCAACGGTGGTGCCGGTGCCGAGGCCGGCGGCCAGGATCATCATGATGGACTTGGCGTTGACGGGAGCAGAGTCCTTGTCGACGTTCTTGATGGTGACGTTGGACTGGTACTTCTTGGCCTCGGTGACGAAGAGCGAGGCGGGACGGGCGTGAAGGCCGGTGGCGTTGGTGATGCTGGTCTGCTTAGAAACCATGATGGGGACTCCCTTTCCGATGTACTGATGGGGGAAGTAACCCCCAACCTGTGGGACATATTAGCAAAGGTTGGGAGAAATGAAACCGAGGATGTCGGCATTGCGCGAAACTGCGGCGCTCACCGCCGCCGGACGCACGCTCGCCCTTCTTTGCGGCACAATGGTCTCGGTAAACGGTATTGAGAGGCAGGCGGGGCGAACCGTCCGCGGCAATGCGACCGGTTTGTCCGTGGACCTGCGGCCTCATCACTCAAAACACGGCGAGAAACGAGGACGAATATGGGCGACGCGCAGCTCGGGCAAGAATATCCCCCCGCAGACGAGGCCGGCACGGAACAGGCCACGGCGGCGGACGAGAGCCTCTGCGGCGCCGCGGAACCAAATGACCTCGAGCGCGGCGACGACGGGGCGCAGGCGCAGGCCGCGGGAGACACCGGCCCCGCGGCCGGCATTGCAATGCCACTCGAAACCGCCGAGCCAATAGAGGTCATCGACGTCGAGGCGCAGGCGATCGACGACGAGAAGTACCCCGCCACTTCCGCCCCCTCGGCCGCGAACAAGGCCGCGGGTGCCGCTCTCGGTATGGCAAAGGGCGCCGCGAGCACGCTCAAGGCCGGCGCCTTCGCCGTCCGGGACGTCCACAACGCCTCGCGCCAGAGCGCCGAGGCCCGCGCGCAGGCCCGCACCATAAAGGACGCGCTCGCAATCGACCAGGCGACGCTCGACCACAGGCGCCAGGTCGAGGCCGGCTACGAGGCGATTCTGGCCGAGCAGTCCAAGGTCGTGGCCGACAAGAAGGCCGTCATCGAGGCCGACCAGCAGAAAATCGACGGCCTCTCGGAGGAGCACTCGGCGCTTGTTGCCGACCTCGACGAGCTCAAGGCGTCGAACGCCTCCGCCATCCGCCCCTACAAGCATCTCGTGGAGACCTCGAAGGAGGCGCTCGACGACGCCCAGCGCACCCTCGCCGAGGCAAAGCGCGCCATGAAGTCGGCCGAGTCGCAGCTCGCCGACGCGAAGGACCGCCGCGACGCCACCTATGCGTCGGCGAGCCGCGCCTTCGACAACTCGCAGTCCCGCCAGCGCAAGGTGCAGGAGGAGCTCAAGAAGCTCCAAAGCTCCGGCGGGGCTCCGGCGGCCATCTCTCAGATGCAGTCCGACAACGTGGCAGCGCTCGCGAGCGTCGACAGCGCGAGGGCGGAGGTCGAGCGGGCGACGAAGGACGGGCAGAACGCCGTCGACAACGCCCAGACGCACCTGTGGACCCAGAAGCAGTCGCTGGAGAGCGCGCAGGCAAGGTACGACGACGCGCTGGCCAAGCACAAGGCGCACAAAGCGGAGCACGACAAGATGTCCGACGACGCCGCCCAGCAAGAGAAGAAGCTCCAGGAGAGCATCGACGGCAAGAAGCGCGAGCTCGATGCGCTGCGCTCGGAGGTCGACCAGGCGCAGAAGGCCCAGGACGAGGCGCAGGGCCTCATCGACGAGGCGAACCTCATCCACTCGACTCCCGAGGAGACGGCGAGGCTCGAGCAGTCCATCGCGGCCCAGCAGGCCGACCTAGACGAGGCGAACACTGAGGTAGAGCACCTCACGGCCACCGAGAAGCAGCTTCGCCAGGCCACACGAGGGCCGCGCGGCGCGCTCATCGCCGCCGCCGTGGTCGTCGTGTTCATCGCCGTGTTCGTCATCGTGAGCTGCGCCGGCGGCGCGAAGTAGGCAGCTTTCGAGACAGCGGCGAATAAGACGAAGGGACTGTCCCTGTGTCTTATTTGATGAACATGGCGTCGCCGAAGCTGAGGAAACGGTAACGCTCGTCGATGGCGGCCTGGTAGGCGCCCATGATCTGCTCGCGCGTGGCAAAGGCGGAGACGAGCATCATGAGGGTGCTTCTCGGCACATGGAAATTGGTGATCATGGCGTCCACCACGTGGAAGGCGGAGCCGGGCATGAGGTAGAGGTTGGTGGTGGCGTTCTCGCGCGCCACGATGTCTCCCGGCTCGGGCGAGAAACGCTTTGCGGCGACGCCCGCGGAGTCGCCGGCCTCCCCCGCCTGCCAGGCACTCTCGAGGGAGCGCACCGACGTCGTGCCCACGGCGATCACGCGATGCCCGGCGGCCTTGGTCGCATGCACGGCGTCCACGACGTCTTGCGAGACGTGATAGCGCTCGGTGTGCATGACGTGCTGTGTGGGGTCGTCCTCCGTCACCAGGCGGAAGGTGTCGATACCCACCTCGAGCTCGACCGTCGCCCACTGAACGCCCTTCTCGCGTATCTTCTCGATGAGCTCGGGGGTGAAGTGCAGACCCGCCGTGGGGGCGGCGGCGGAGTGCTCCTCCTGCATGGCGTAGACGGTCTGGTACTTCTCGGGGTCGCCCTCGTACTGGGTGATGTAGGGCGGCAGGGGCACGTGGCCGGCGGCGTGGATGGCCTCGTCAAGGGTCATCGGCGTTCCGTCGGCACGGGTGCCCGCAGCGTCGAAGCGCACGAGGCGGCCGCCCTTGGAGTCCTCCACAAAGTCCACGATGGTTCCGGTGAGAACGACGGGCGCGGTGTCCGGCGCATGAAGGCCGCCGGCACGGTACTCGATCACGATGCCCGGCTGCTTGAGGCGCTTACCGGGGTTGACCAGGCACTCCCAGACGTGTCCCATGGCGTCCACGTCCTCGCGGCGCTTGAGAAGAAGCGTCTCGCAGACGCCGCCCGTGCCGCGCTTCTTGCCTACGAGGCGGGCCGGCAGCACGCGCGTCTGGTTGGCGACGATAAGGTCGCCCGGCTCAAGGTAGTCGATGATGTCCGAGAAAACCTTATGGGCAACCTCCCCCGTCTCGCGATCGAGAACGAGAAGTCGGCAGGAGTCGCGGGGCTCCGCTGGGGCCTGGGCGATAAGCTCGTCGGGCAGCGGGTAGTCGAAGTCGTCGGTGCGCATGGTGTTCCTCTCAAGAGCGTGTTTTTCCGCAGGCAAGTTTAGCGCTCAATGAGCCGCTTTGCCGCAATCCATAGGCCCGATCAGCGGCCCCTCAAACGGAAGTCCGACTTTTTCCATTTTAAATTCGAGATTGCCGAGTAGCGTCAACTCGCCAACTGGGCAAACGCCGTGAAATCGGCCTCGGCTACTCGGCAAATCCAAATTTAAAATGGAAAAAATCAGACTTAGCGAGAATCGAATGTCTCAGGCGCCGTCCAAA
>CAVDQW010000036.1:0-6390 GCA_963610995.1 bacterium
GCCTACGAGCGCCCTCGACCCCGAGCTCGTGCGCGGCGTCCTCGACGTCATGCGCGACCTCGCGGAGAACTCCGGCATGACCATGATCGTCGTCACCCACGAGATGGGCTTCGCGCGCGAGGTCGCAGACCGCGTCGTCTTCATGGAGGGCGGCGTCGTGGTGGAGCAGGGCGTGCCCGAAGAGGTCTTCGACCACCCCAAGAACCAGCGCACCGCGGAGTTCCTCGGCTCCATCGACTAGGAACGGCGTTGGTTTTGCGACGCGCGTCGCGTATCTCACAACGAAAGCTCCGCGAAATGCGTCCCAGCTCACCTATGCTGGGGCGCATTTGATTTTTTACTGTGCGATTCAGTTAATTTGTTCGCAATATGGTAATGTGAACAAGAATTTTTCCATTTTTACGAGGGGGCTCTAGGATGCACCACAAGAACATCCTGCTCATTTCTTCCACGACCCGCCTACACGACCGCATGCGCGAGCTTACGCATGCCATCGACGTGTCCATTGCCCTTGCCAATGAGTCCACTTTTTCGCAGGCCATCAGCTCCGGCCACGAGTTCGATCTCGTGATCCTCGACTCCGAGGGCATCGGCCCGGACACGCTGAACTCCGTCGACTCCTTCGTCGCCGACAACGGCTTTATACCCATGCTCCTCGTCCAGGATGCCGACAAGCTTTCCACGCTGCGCATCCCCACGCAGGGCAAGAACGACTTTATCGTCTCCGACGCCACCGCAGCCGAGTTCGAGTTGCGCTGCACGCTGCTTCTGTGGCCGGGCGAGGAGAGCGCTCCCGCCGACATCGTCACCGTGGACAACATGACCATCAACCTGGCCACCTACCAGGTCTACATCGACGAGAAGCCCGTCGACCTCACCCTCATGGAGTATTCGCTGCTGAGCTTCCTCGCCACGCACCCCTCGCGCGCCTACTCGCGCGAGACGCTGCTGCACCGCGTCTGGGGCTTCGAGTACTGCGGCGGCACCCGCACGGTCGACGTCCACATCCGACGTGTCCGCTCTAAGGTGGGCCCGCAGGTGGCAAGCCACATCGTCACCATTCGCGGCGTCGGCTACCTGTTCAGAATCTAGTTTTTCGACGGCCCTTCGGGGCCGTTTTTCTTGCCTTGAGCTGCGGGGTTTTGAGGTTTTCAGTAATCTCAAAGTGTCATGCGCCAAACGTGACAGCGCGGCCATTCAGTAATCTGTAAGCGCCGTGGGGTACATTCCACAGTGGAAGCACAAGACCGAGCCCAGGGGCGCCGGCCCCGTGGGAGGGGGAGAGAATATGGACGACTATCAGAACGATCCGTTTGCCTCGGATTACCAAGGCAACGACACCACCGCGCAGCAGCCGGCCCAGCCGACCGCGCAGCAGCCGGCCCAGCCGACCACCCAGCAGGCGGGCCAGCCGACCACCCAGCAGGCGGGCCAGGACTACCAGACCGGTTATCAGCGCGGCGCCCAGGCGGGCTATGAGGCCGGGCTCCACGCCGCCGGCCAGACCGGCTCCTATACCGCTGCGCCCGACACCACCGCGCAGCAGCCGCGCGTCGATTACGCGACGCCCCAGACGACGGACGCCGGCTCGGGCGTGCCGCCGATCCCCGGCCAGCAGCCGGGCCTCGCGCAGACGCCCGACCTTACGCCCAAGAAGGACCACAAGGGCGTCAAGACGGTCCTCATGGGCCTCGTCGGCGGCGTTGTGGGCGCCGGCCTTGTATGCGGCGTGCTTCTCGGCACCGGCGTCATCGGCAAGAGCTCCACGACCCTGACCTCCGGCACATCCCAGTCGATCACCATCGACCCGAACGATGAGGACACCACCACCGCCAACGCCGTTGCCGCCAAGGCCCTGCCCTCCGTCTGCACCGTGAACGTGACCTCGAGCTCCTCCTCGGGCCTCGGCTCCGGCGTCATCTACGACACCGACGGCAACATCATCACCAACTATCACGTCATCGACGGCGCCGAGTCCATCACCGTCACCATCGACGGCACCACCTACGACGCGACGGTCGTCGGCTCCGACTCGAGCTCCGACATCGCTGTGCTCAAGGTGAACCTCAACGGCGCCTCCGTCACCCCGATCGAGATCAGCGACTCCGCGAGCGTTCAGGTGGGCGACTGGGTCATGTCGGTGGGCAGCCCCTTCGGCCTCGACCAGTCGGTCTCGCAGGGCATCGTGAGCGCCCTTACCCGCAACGAGCTTCTTACCAGCACCTCGGGCAACACGCTCTACACGAACCTCATCCAGGTCGACTGCTCCATCAACCCCGGCAACTCCGGCGGCGCGCTCGTCGACTCCGAGGGCAAGCTGATCGGCATCTGCACGCTCTATACCTCGAGCACCGAGAGCTTCGCGGGCATCGGCTTCGCCATTCCCGGCAACTACGCGGTCAAGCTCGCGCAGAAGATTATCGCCGGCGAGACGGTGACGCACGCCCACATCGGCCTCTCGATGCAGACGGTCAACTCGAGCAACGCCAAGGCCAACAAGCTCTCCGTGACGTCGGGCGCCTACGTTTCCGAGGTGACCGAGAACGGCCCGGCCGCCACCGCCGGCATCCAGAAGGGCGACATCATCATCGGCATGGACGGCTCCACCGTGAGCTCCGCCGACGACGTCATCCTCAAGGTGCGCTCGCACGAGATCGGCGACACGGTGCAGGTCACCGTCATGCGCGGCAGCGAGGAGAAGACCTTCACCGTCACGCTCGACGACGACGAGGAGCTGCAGAAGCAGCAGTCCACGACCTCCGACATCAACAGCTACCTCAACAACAACACCGACACTAACTCCAATACCGACACGAACTCCAACAGTGACCTGCTCGAGCAGTTCCAGCAGTACCTGCAGCAGCAGAACGGCGGCTCCGGCAGCAACGGCTACGGCAACGGGTACGGCAACGGCTACGGCAACGGCTACGGCAACAACGGCTACGGCTACGGGTACGGCAACTAGGCTTTAGCGCATCGACTCGGGACGGGGCTCGCCTTCGCGGCGGGCCCCGTTTTGCGTACGGTCGCGAAGTGGCGCTCGGTCGCGCCGGCACGTGCACGGGCTCCTCTTCGCAAGGCCGCGGCAATTGTTGTCCCCACCGTCGAGTATGCTTTGGACATACCGAACCGAAGGGAGCCCCCCATGGCAGAGATCAAGTGCCCGCACTGCGGCCGTGCGTTCACCGTCGACGAGTCCGAGTACGCGAGCATCGTCAAGCAGGTGCGCGACGCGGAGTTCGAGCGGGACATGGCCGATCGCCTTGCCGTCGCGCGCCGCGAGCAGGAGGCGGCCGTTGAGGCCGCGGTGGCCAAGGCGCGCGAGGAGGCGCAGGCGAGCGCCTCCAAGCAGCGCGAGGACGCGCAGGCAGATGCCGCGGAGAAGGACGCGCTCATCGCCCAGCTCAAAGCAAAGCTCGAGGCGAGTAAGACGGCGGCAGACGATGCTCGCGAGAAGGCCGAGGCCAAGGCCGCGGGCGAGCTCTCGACGCTGAAGGCGGAGCTCGCGCAGACGCAGGCAACGGCGAGCGCGCAGCTCGCGCAGGCAAAGGCCGCGGCGAGCGCGCAGCTCGCCCAGGCCAACCAGAAGGCGGCCGAGGAGCTGTCGGAAGCCAGGCAGAAGGCTTCTGAGGCGCTTGCGCAGACCAAGCAGAACGCGCAAGCGGAACTTGCCCAGGCCAATCAGCGAGCGGCGGCGGAGCTGGCCCGTGCCAAGGACGAGCTCTCGGCGAAGCTCTCCGAAGCGAAGACCTCCGCGAGCGAGCAGCTCGCCGAGCGCGACCGCAGGATCGCGGAGCTCGAGGGCGCGGCGAAGTCCGCCGAGGAGGCCTTCGAGGCGCAGCGGGCCCTCGCCGTCACCCAGGCGACCGGGGAGCGCGACCAGCGCATCGTTGAGCTCGAGGGCAACCTGCGCGCGGCGCAGATCGAGCGCAAGCAGACCGAGGACAGCCTGCGAAAGGAGATGCTCGAGAAGGTCAATCACAAGGAGCAGCAGATCCGCGACCTCGACGACGAGATCGAGCGCATAAAGAACCAGCGCTCGCGCCTGTCCGTCAAGCTTATCGGCGAGACGCTCGAGCAGCACTGCGAGAACACCTTCAACCAGGTGCGCATGATGGCATTCCCCAATGCGGAGTTCCACAAGGACAACGACGTGGTGGACGGCACCAAGGGCGACTACGTCTTCCGTGAGCTCGACGAGTCGGGGGTCGAGGTCGTCTCCATCATGTTCGACATGAAGAACGAGGACGACGCCTCCGTCAACCGCAAGAAGAACGAGGACCACTTCAAGAAGCTCGACAAGGACCGCCGCGACAAGGGCTGCGAGTACGCGGTACTGGTTTCGACGCTCGAGCCCGAGAACGAGCTGTACAACAACGGCATCGTCGACGTGTCGTATCTGTACCCCAAGATGTACGTGATCCGTCCGCAGTTCTTCTTGCCGCTCATCTCGCTGCTGCGCAACGCCGGCAAAAACGCCGTGGAGGCGCGCCGCGAGCTCGCCGAGATCCGTCAGCAGAACATCGACATCACGGGCTTCGAGGACGCGCTCGACGACTTCAAGGAGAAGTTCGGCAAGAACTACGAGACCGCGAGCCGCAAGTTCGAGACGGCCATCGACGAGATCGACAAGACCATCCTGCACCTGCAGAAGGTGAAGGAGAACCTTACGAGCTCCGAGCGCCAGCTGCGCCTCGCCAACGACAAGGCCGACGGCCTGACCATCCGCAAGCTCACGTACAAGAACCCCACCATGCAGGCCAAGTTCAAGGAACTGCGCGATGCGGGCCCGCAGGAGCCCGACGCCGTCGAATAACAGCGCTGCTGCCCCGACCCGCAGGCCCTGCCATGGGTGACTGTTTCGGATGGCAGCCCCCAGCCCGCGAGCCCTGCCACGGGTGATTGTTTCGGATGGCAGGCGTACTTTGCCTGCCATCCGTGACTGTCACCCATGGCAGGGCCCTTCTTCTTCTTGACACATACCCCATAGGGGTATAACCTCCTTCTCGACAAGGTACCCCAAGGGGGTATGCAAGAAGCAAAGGGGCGCCCATGTCCGAGGACGGCAAGAAGACCTGTTGCCACTGCGCGAGCCGCAAGCACACGCCGAGAACAGACGAGCTCAAGGCGGACGTCACGCGACGCATCAATCGCGCCGTGGGGCAGCTGAACGGCATCAAGGCCATGGTGGAGGACGATCGCTACTGCGGCGATGTACTCACGCAGCTTGCCGCGGTGGAGTCTGCCGTCAAGGCCATCTCGCGCGAGGTCATGCAGGACCATCTCGAGACCTGCGTGGTCGAGCGCGTTCAGGCTGGCGACACCGAGGTCGTGGACGAGGTCATGGGCCTCTTCAAGAAGTTCATGTGAGGTGGGCCTTGTGAAGGGGACCTTCGACATCCAGGGCATGACCTGCGCGGCGTGCTCTTCTCGCGTGCAGAAGGCGGCCTCTGGCGTCGCTGGCGTGACCGAGGCCAACGTCAACCTGCTCAAGAACTCGATGGAGCTGGAGTTCGATGGTGCGGACGCCACTGCGGCTGCGGTGATTGCCGCTGTGGAGAAGGCGGGGTATGGGGCGACGCGGCGGACGAAGACCGTCTCGGGAGGCAAGGCCGCAGCAGGCACCGCGCCCGCGCCCGCGGACGTCGCGGCCAAGGCCATCCACGAACGCCTCGTGCAGCTCATCGTGTCCATCTGCTTCTCGGTCCCGCTCTTCTACGTGGCCATGGGTCCGATGCTCGGCTGGCCGGAGGTGCCGGGGCTGGACGGCATGAGCAACATGATGGCTTCGGCGCTCACGCAGCTGCTGCTATGCGTGCCCATCCTTTTTGTGAACCGCCGCTACTTCGTGGTCGGCTTCAAGACCCTGTGGCACCGCTCGCCCAACATGGACTCGCTCATCGCCATCGGGTCTGCCGCGAGCTTCGCCTACAGCGTGGTCTCGCTCTACCGCATGGCCTGGGCCTTCGGCGCCATGGACATGGCGGCCGCCCACGACGCCATGCATGGCCTCTACCTGGACTCCGCCGGCATGATCTTGGCCCTCATCGACCTGGGCAAGTACTTCGAGGCGCGTGCCAAGGGCAAGACGACCGATGCCATCACGGCGCTCATGGACCTGACGCCCAAGACCGCGCGCGTCCAGCGTGGCGGCGCCGAGGTGGAGGTACCCACCGAGGACGTGCGGGTCGGTGATCGCTTAGTCGTGCGCGCCGGCGAGTCCGTGCCTGTGGACGGCCGCGTGGTCGAGGGCTCGGCGTCCCTTGACGAGTCCGCCATCACGGGCGAGCCCGTCCCCGTGGAGAAGGCCGTGGGGGATGCCGTGACGGGCGCCACAACCTCCACGCGCGGCTGGTTCGTTATGGAGGCCACAGCCACGGGCGACGACAC
>CAVDQW010000037.1:0-4313 GCA_963610995.1 bacterium
TTGCGCATAAAGAAAGCCTCCCATTTCTCATGTCCAAGAAATGGGAGGCAGTTCAAGGGCGGGGCTTCGGTCGCGCTATATCGCCGAGGCTATGCCGACGGCCATCTCGGCGCACCTCTTCATGAGCGGGTTCACGTGGAGGTACTCGAGCCCCTTCAGGGTGATGCGCGGGGCCACGAGCGCCGCCTTCGGCCACGGGTCGCGGCTCGAGGCGTAGCGGTGCGCCGTCACGCCCTCGACGTAGCCGTTCTCGGCCAGCATGACCATGAGCGCGTTGAACCGCCGCTCCGAGGCGCCGACCGCCTCGGGCGTCAGCCTCTGCGGGTCGAGCTCCTCGGCGTCGATGGCGTCGGACAGCTCGCGCAGGATGCGGTAGATGGCGCGGAAGTCGCTCATGCGGTACCGCCCGTGATGAGCTCGCGGGCCTCACGCTGATATTCGCGCCAAATTGCGCGGACGGGTTCCTCTCGCTTGAAACTGAGGCAGTTCTCTGGCAGCGGCGGCAGCTCGACATTCTTCGCCCGTTCAAAGTACGTGTCGAACAGCTCTTGGAGCCGCCGCGACTTCTCAGGCGTCACCTCATAGGTCTTTCCGTCTATAACGCACTGCTTTGAGGTCATTGAGGCTCCTCATGATCAGGTGCTGGAAGTCTCCGTTTGAAGCTTCGGTCGGGTTAACCATTAGCACGGCCTCATCATACCCGACCTCGGCGATTCGAGGCCCGGCCTTCATCTCGTAGCGATAGCCCCCGCTGCATGCCATCAACAGCGTCATGCCGGGGTTGCTGCGCAGCAAGTCGTAATCGTCCTTACCGAATGAATACGGGTCCCCGTAGGCCACGGGGTGGTTGTGCATCACGATGGCCCCGTCGAGATCGACGCCTTCGATGGAGACGGCATCCTCAGAGCCCACGGCATGGAACACCCGGCCGTCCTTCTGAACAATCACGGCATGTTCCACGTCGAAGCCGACCAGGGCCCGCAGCGTTTCGGTCACAAAGGCCTCCGTCTGTTCCTTATCGCGCCTGTCCACGAGCACGCCCTGGCAGAGGCGCATCTCGCCGGGCGCGACGCCGCTCGCGCCCTTTCCGAGCACCTTCCCGACCGTCGCGACGGCCTTGAGCGCCTTCGGCTGCGACCTCGACGGAAGCCCATAGGCCCTCTCGCGCCCGTAGTCGCGCCTCAGATGGTTCGCCTCGCAATGGGCCTTGAGCCTGCCTTGCAGCTTACCCAGGCGCACGCGGGCGGCGGTCATGTCGGCCCCGGCCTCCTCGCCGAAGGCCACCTCGCGCTTGGCCGCGCGCACCTCGGACTCGAGCCGCCTCTGCGCCTGCGCGGCGGCGTAGTACTCGCCGCTCGTCATGCCCGTGAGCCGCTCCTGGGCCGACCAGTCGGCGCCGGGCAGCCAAACCAACCCCAGGCTTCTCCTTCGCGAGGGAGCGATGCAGTGACTGCCGTTGCATTAGTGCCAGCTAAAACAACGGCAATCCCTTGAGCTAACCGGCTATTCATTCCTCAAGATGCGAGTGGCCTAACCATACACTCGGCAGCAATTCCGCTAAAAAGAAAAATCCGCCGATTGAGATCAGCAAGACGCCGCAACGAAACGGGGCCGCCTCGTGGTGAGACGGCCCCGTTCCGCGTTCGGGCAATGTTCGAGTCGGACGGCCTAGCGGGCGTTCGGGAGGTCCTTCGGGCTGACAAATCGCTCGCAGACGTTGGATTTGCGCAGGTATTCCTTACCGAAGGGGTCGATGGTGGGGACGAGGCCCTCGGGCGCGGAGGCGAAGCGGTTAGCCGGGGACTCGTAGTTCCTGGGGTCGGTGAGGATGTAGCCGCGGCTGCAGGTGCCCTGGTAGGCGCCCGTGGTCTCGTTCTTTTTGAACTCGGCGAAAACGCAATCGGTGCAGTGCAGCCCCATGACAACAGCCTCCTTATCGGCGCCGCCCCTCGCGGCGCACACGTCTTAGTATCCCCCAAGCCGGCGAGAAACTGCCGCCAAGTCGAATGACGCCCAACCTCCAACTGGGGTTTTACGAAAACGAGTGCCAATCAGCGGCAGTTTTCGACCGCTGCCCCGGGTAGACGCGCCGCTTGGCCGAGGCCAGGCGGCCTCCGATGCAGGCGTTGGGCACACTCCTACCAAAACGGCGAGTTTGGAGGGGCCATGGCGGAAGAAACCGGCGTCGTCATCGAGGACGTGACGTTTCCCTCGGCGGACGGCAAGTCGACGATTCATGCGCGGTTCTGGACGCCGAGCGGCACGGCCCCGCGGGCCGTCGTGCAGGTGGTCCACGGAATGAGCGAGCATATCCGCCGCTACGACGAGTTCGCGCGCTTCCTCGTGGGCCGCGGCTACGCCGTCTGCGGCGACGACCACATCGGGCACGGCGCGTCCACAACGGCCGAGAAGCGCGGCTGCATGCCGGCGAAGGGCGGAAACGAGGCGCTCATCGCCGACGAGCACACGCTGCGGGGCATCGCCGCGAAGAAGTTCCCAGGCACGCCGCACATCTTCTTCGGCCACTCGATGGGGAGTTTCATCACCCGTTGCTACCTGGGAAGACACGGGCAAGGCGTCGCTGCGGCGGTTATCTGCGGGACAGGGACCGTGCCCGTGGCCACTTCGCGCGCCGGCAACGCACTGGCCCGCGCAGTCGCGGCCGTGCGCGGCGAGGACTTCCGCTCGAAATTCATCGACTCGCTGGGCGCGGGCTCCTACTCCAAGGCGGTCCCGGGGCCGACGGGCTACGAATGGCTCTCTCACAACGCGGATAACGTGCAGGCGTATTTGGACGACGAGGAGTGCGGGTTCATGTTCAGCGCGGGCGGCTACGTCTCGCTCACGGCGCTGACTGCCGAGGCGTGCTCCAAGTCGTGCGCAGCCTCCGTGCCCCATGACCTGCCGCTTCTTTACATCGGCGGCGACGGGGACCCCGTGGGAGACATGGGACGCGGGGTCGAGGCGGCCGCACAGCTGGCCCGTGACGCCGGGTCGGTTGACGTGACCTGCAAGGTCTACGAGAACATGCGGCATGAGATTTTGAACGAGGATGGCCGCGCAGGCGTCTTTGAGGACGTCGCCGCGTGGCTCGACGGAAAGGTGGTCGCACAGTGAGCGGCAAATACGTCATCGCGCTGGACCAGGGAACCACCAGCTCGCGCGCGGTCCTCGTCGACCGCGCGGGGCAGATGCTCGACGTGGTGCAGCGGCCCTTCCAGCAGATCTTCCCGCAGCCCGGCTGGGTCGAGCACAACCCGCAGGAGATCCTCTTCTCGCAGCTCGGGTGCTTGACGGAGCTCTGCACGCGGCATGCCCTGACGGCCGCGGACATCGACTCCATCGGCATCGACAACCAGCGAGAGACGGTCGTCGTCTGGGACCCGGCGACGGGGCGGCCCGTGTACAACGCCATCGTGTGGCAGTGCCGACGCACGGCGCAGATGGTCGAGGAGCTCTGCGGAGACGAGCAGGTCAAGGCCATAATCCGGGCCAAGACCGGGCTTCTTCCCGACGCGTACTACTCGGCGAGCAAGATCCGCTGGATCCTAGAGAACGTGCCCGGCGCCCGCGAGCGCGCGGAGGCCGGCGAGCTGCTCTTCGGCACCGTGGACACGTGGCTCATCTGGGTGCTCACGGGCGGCCTCGTCCACGCGACCGACCCAACCAACGCGAGCCGCACGATGCTCTTCAACATCCACGAGGGGTACTGGGATAAGGAGCTGCTCGAGCTCTTCGGCATCCCCGCGGCGATGATGCCCGAGGTGCGGCCGAGCTCCGGCGGCTTCGGCGAGACGAGCTACCCCGGCGTTCCCGCGGGCGTGCCCATAACGGGCGTGGCGGGCGACCAGCAGGCGGCGCTCTTCGGCCAGTGCTGCTTCGAGCCGGGGCAGGCCAAGAACACCTACGGCACCGGCTGCTTCATGCTGCTGCACACGGGCCGCGAGGCGAGGACGAGCTCGCATAACCTGATCACCACCGTGGCGGCGAGCGCGCCGGGGACGGACGGCCTCGAGTACGCGCTCGAGGGGTCGGTCTTCGTGGCGGGCGCTTTGATTCAGTGGCTCCGCGATGAGCTGGGCATTATTGGCTCCGCTGCCGAGACCGAGGCGCTCGCGGCGAGCGTGGAGGACGCGGGCGGCGTGGTGATCGTCCCCGCGTTCACGGGGCTCGGGGCGCCGTGGTGGAAGCCGGACGCGCGCGGGGCGATCTTCGGCCTCACGCGAGGGGCGGGCCGGGCGCAGATCGCGCGGGCGGCGCTGGAGTCGCTCGCCTACCAGGTGGGCGACCTCGCCGCCGCCATGGCCGAGGAC
>CAVDQW010000038.1:0-7557 GCA_963610995.1 bacterium
GTACCAGCCGTCGGCAGCGGTGATACCGAGGGCGTTGACGCTGTCGCGGAGAAGGTCGGTCACGTCGTAGGTTTGGAAGTAGAGCAGCTCACCGTAGGTGGTGTAGCCAGGGGCAAGAAGCACATCGGAGGCGGCGACGCCGTTGACCTCGACGTCGTAGACGCCGTGGGCGGTCGCGTAGAGGCGGGCGCGGGCGACGTCCTTCTTCGCACTGAACTCCTCTCGGAAGTGGACCGGGGCGTTGAGGTCGTCCTTGTTCACCGTGTCGTCGAAGTTTCCCTCCTCGATGAACTCGGTCACGAAGTACTCGCCGTGGCGCTCGAAGGGGGAGGAGACCCACTGCGCACCCCAATCGGCGGCGGAGAGGGGGCCGCACTCGAACGTCGCGTAATCGCTCGTCTCTACGGCGCCGTCGGCGTAGGCCACCTCGACGTTCCAGGCGTAAGCGGTAAAGGCCTCGAGCTCGCCGCCGAAGGCGACGCCGTTGGTCTGGCCAGTCTCGACGACCCCCGAGTCCCAGACGAGGTCCTCGCCGGTAAGAAGCGCCTCGGCGCTGTGCGCCACGCGGACACGGTAGCTTGCTTGGTCAGCGCCGGATGAGGTCTTCACAAGCCATGAGAAATCGCACGGCCCGTCCACGCCCAAAGGGCATACCTGTCCCGATAATTTAAGGTCATAGACCATAGGTAGACTCCCTTATTTCCTTGATTGCTGGTTCGCCTGAACCTTGCGTACGCACACTTGATTCGGCCTTTCTGAGGTAAATCTTCGTCTCAGACAAAGGTTGAAACAATGCGATAATCTTTGAGTGTTGTACGGAAATCTACGCTAATTGGAGCGTTTCAAATGGCTTCGACTGAGAGCATGTACTCCCTCCTTCAGATGAGGGGAGACCTCGAGATGGAGCGCAGGATCGAGGAGATGCGTACGTCGTGCTCGGTCATGTTCGAGCGCCTCGGCAAGACGGAGCTTCTTCCCGAGGGCCAAGATATCGCGCTGGTCGCGCACTCGATGCAGTTCGACACCGCACTCCACACGCATGACTACTACGAGCTTGTGTACGTGGGAAACGGCGAGGTCGTCAACGTCGTCGACGGCAAGGAGCTCTTCATGAGCGCACACGACCTCTGTGTCATGGGGCTCGACACAAGTCACAGCCTGCATGCGGTCTACCGCGACGCGACCGTCATAAACATCTGCCTTCACCCGCGCCTTTTTGAGTCGGATTATTTCCGGCAGTTCCTCTCGTCCGACTCGCCCACCGCGAGCCTTCTGCGGGGAGAGGCGCAGAGCAGGTACCTGTTCTTTCCGGAGAACGCAGGGTCGCTTGTGGAGACGCTCGTGTACGCCTGCGCAGCAGACTTCGTCGAGGCGGGGTTCAGGCAGAGCCTCTCGCTCACCGCGCGCGTCCTGCAGCTCCTCTGCGAGACGACGAAGCTCAAGGTTCACACCTTCTACGGCATTGACGCGCAGACGCTTGATATCCTCCTGCGCATCTCGGAACATCCCGAGACGGCGACCGTCGCCTCGGTAGCGGCCGAGTTCGGCTACAGCCCGAACTACTTCGCCCAGTACATTCGCAAGCACACGGGCTACTCACCCAAGGAGATCATCACCAAACACCGCATGGCAAAGGCGGCGAAGCTGCTCAGGGAGTCCGACCTCACTGTCGAGAAGGTCGCGGCAGCCGTCGGGTACCGCAACTGCGGGAACTTCCACGTGTCGTTTAAGCGCCAGTTCGGCAAGACGCCGGATCAGTACCGACGCCTGCCGAGGGTGGAATAACCTGCCTGCGCTATTTTCGGTGCTAGCGGCCGGTGATGTAGCGGCGGAGCATCTTGACGTAGGCCTCGGCGCCCTCGGGGCGCACGTGCTCGCCGTCGTTCCAGAACCACTCGTCGTGGCCCTCGCTCTCGGCGTACCAGTCGATCACGGTGGCGTTGTCGTACTGCGCAACCACGTTGTGGATAATCTCGTTGTTGGCGTCCTGCCAGGCGTCGGGGCAGCGGGTGGTGAGCACGTAGACCTTCTTGCTCGAGTCCACGGCCTCGATGAGCTCGCGGACCTGCGACTCGGTGATCCAGCCGTTGTCGGCGATGGACCAGACGACCACGTCGCCCTCGTGGCCGGCGGACTTGCACTCCTCGTAGGCCTCGACGCCGGCCGTCATCTGGCGGCCGATCTTCGCGTCCATGTACCCGTTGGGGAAAATCTCGTAGAACTCGGCGCTCGCGTCCTCGGGGACGGAGTCGCCCACGAGCGTGACGTTGGCGTCGGTCGCGCCCGTCTCCGCGTCCACGGAGAAGGCCGTCTGGTTGATGCGGTCCACGGCGGACGCGAACTCGGTCCCGGCGAAGTACGTGCTCGAGAGGTCGTAGGTCTCCGACTGGGCGGCCTGCTTGGCCGCGGCCACGGCGTCGGCCTGGGCCTTGCGCTCCTCGGCGGTCATCGACTCGGTGTGCGGGCGGGTGCCCTCGGCCTCTCCCATGGGCGCCACGAGCACCACGGCGGCGATGACGAGGCAAACGGCCTCGAGCACCAGCAGCGGCTTCTGCTGCCCCAGGGCACCCCTCTCGCCGAGCGCCGCGATCCCCTTCTCGAACAGGCGG
Organism: bacterium; assembly: GCA_963610995.1. Classification (GTDB taxonomy): domain Bacteria; phylum Actinomycetota; class Coriobacteriia; order Coriobacteriales; family Atopobiaceae; genus Paratractidigestivibacter. Next base: position 2,610 of record CAVDQW010000038.1, read on the forward strand.
AACGAGACCTCGGATACGGCGAGGATGACGAGCACCTCGATGACCCAGCCCCACCAGGGCAGCTCCGTGGTCCGCGTCGCCGGGTTCATGAGGAGCAGCAGCGGGTAGTGCCAGAGATAAACGGCGAAGGAGCGCTGGCCCAGGTAGGCGAGCGGCTTAAATGCCAGGATGCGTCCGACGAGGGTCGGCCGCTCATGCTCGCAGAGGACGCCTACGAGCAGCGTCGAGAGGACGGCCGCCAACGCGATGCCCCCGCGATACGCAAAGGCTGTGTAACCGTTCGAGAACCACGCGAGCGCGCAAAGGCCCGCGAGCGACGCCGCGGCCACGACCTGCCTCAGGGCGTCCCAGTTCGACCTCAGCAGCTCGCCCAGACCCTCGGGGAGCAGGTCGAAACCCTTCTCGAGCCCGCCGCCGAGCGTGGCGAGCGCGAGCGCCGAGCCCAGGAGAAGCTCGCCTGCGCGGCAATCGGTCCCGTAATAGATGCGCGTCGTGTCGCCCGAGGGGTCGAAGAGGACGCCCATGCACACCGCCGAGGCGATCGCCAGCAGGACCGTGCCCACCACCAGCGTCTTCCTGCGCGCCTCGAGCCTCCAGGTGAGCATGAGCACGAACGGCCACACGAGGTAGTACTGCATAAGAACGCCCAGGTACCAGAAGTGGGTGAGCGGGGAGGGGAGGCCCGCCGCGGCGAAGTAGCTCACCTTGCGCACGATGTAATGGATGTTCTGGAAGAAGAGCAGCGCCGGTACCACGTCTGCCTTCTCCTTGGTGAGCAGCGCCGGCGAGAAGACGAGCGAGAGCGCCGCCGTGACGGCGACGACCGCGAGCATCGTCGGCAAGAGGCGCGCGACCTTCTTGCCGATGTAGCGCAGGTAGCCGAACCCCTCTTCGCTCGAGAGGCTCCGCGCCACGGAGAGCGTGGTGAGGTATCCCGTGAGCACGAAGAACACGGTGACGCCCATGAACCCGCCGGGGAACCGTCCCTGGTCGGCGTGGTACGCCACGACTGCGGCAATGGCAAGAACACGGAGCCCGTCGAGGGCGGCGACCTTCTTGGAACGAGGCATCGAGCAACTCCTGGCTGAACGCAAGCTATTAATCGTTTTTGATTGTATCCCGAGCAGGGGACAAGAATGTGGGCATCGCGTACGTCGTCAACGGATGGTCACGACCGGGCGCCCCCATTGCATATACTAGACAGGTTTGAAACGCCAGCACGTCTTATTGGAGCAGCTCTTGATAGCCCTCGCAGATAAAGTTTCCAAGTCCTTCGGCGGCCGCGTCCTGTACTCCGGCGCCACGCTTCAGCTGAACGCCGGCGAGCGCTGGGCGCTCGTAGGCCCCAACGGCTCGGGCAAGACGACCTTCCTCAAGATCTTCATGGGCCTCGAGGGCTGCGACGAGGGCACGGTGACCTTCGCCAAGGAGACCACGGTCGGCTACCTCGAGCAGGAGACCAAGCTCATGGGCAACAAGAGCGCCCTGGCCGAGGTCGTCGACTCCGCCACGGAGGTCAAGACCTGGGAGAAGCGCGTGGCGGAGCTCGAGCACCGGATCTCGACCGCGGAGCCCGGCCCCGAGCTCGACCGCATGCTCGAGGAGTACGGGCATGCCCAGGACCGCTTCGAGCGCCTTGGCGGCTACGAGCTCGAGGCCCGCGCGCGCCAGATCCTGGCAGGCCTCGGTTTCCCGGTAGAGGACTTCGACAAGCCCGCGGAGGACTTCTCCGGCGGCTGGCAGATGCGCATCTCGCTCTCCAAGCTGCTGCTTCGCCGCCCCGACCTGCTCATGCTCGACGAGCCCACGAACCACCTCGACCTCGAGAGCGTCAAGTGGCTCGAGAGCTTCCTCATGAGCTACGACGGCGTCGTGCTGCTCGTCAGCCACGACCGCGCCTTCATGGACGCATGCGTCTCTCACGTGGCGGCCGTCGAGAACCGCCGCATCACCACCTACACGGGCAACTACTCGCAGTACCTCAAGCAGCGCGAGGACAACCTCGAGCAGATGCGGGCCAAGCGCGCCGCCCAGGAGCGCGAGATCGCCCACATGCAGGTCTTCGTCGACAAGTTCCGCTACAAGCCCACCAAGGCCGCCCAGGCCCAGGAGCGCATGAAGAAGATCGAGCAGATCAAGAGCGAGCTCGTCATGCTCCCCGAGGGCTCCAAGCACATGAACTTCAGCTTCCCGGAGCCCCCGCGCACCGGCGACATGGTCATCTCTCTCGACGGCGTGGCCAAGTCCTTCGGCGAGAACCGTGTCTACGAGGGCGTCGACCTCAAGCTCTACCGCGGCGACCACGTGGCGCTCGTCGGCCCCAACGGCGCGGGCAAGTCCACGCTCATGAAGCTCATCAACGGCAAGCTCGCCCCCGATGCGGGCAAGATCGAGCTCGGCCAGAACGTGACCCAGGCCTACTACGCCCAGCACCAGCTCGAGGAGCTGAACGAGGGCAACACCGTCCTGGCCGAGATGGACACCGTGGCCAAGGGCTGGACCACCTCCGAGGAGCGCCGCCTGCTGGGCGCCTTCCTCTTCCACGGCGACGACGTCGAGAAGCGCGTGAGTGTGCTTTCCGGCGGCGAGCGGGCCCGCCTGGCGTTGGCCAAGATGCTCGTCTCGCCGGACCCCCTGCTCATGCTCGACGAGCCGACGAACCACCTCGACATCGACTCGGTCGACGTCCTCGAGCAGGCGCTCGTCAAGTTCCCGGGCACCATCGTGCTCATCAGCCACGACGAGCACCTGGTGCGCGCGGTGGCCAACAAGGTGGTCGACGTGCGCGACCACAAGGTCACGCTCTACGACGGCGACTACGATTACTACCTGTTCAAGCGCGCCGAGCTCGAAGCCCAGGCCGCGGGCGAGCCCGTGCCCGACTCCGGCAAGCGCGCCCCGCAGGCCCAAGCTTCCGAGGAGCCGCAGGCAAGCGGCCGCAACGTGAAGACCCGTGAGCAGCGCCGAGCCGAGGCGGAGGAGCGCAAGCGCCGCAACAACGCCGTCAAGGCCGAGAAGAAGCGCCTGCGCGAGGTCGAGGCCGCCCTCACCCCCGCCCAGAAGCGCTACGACGAGCTCGTGGCCCTCATGGCCGACGAGTCTCTCTACAACGACTCGGCCAAGTTCGACGAGTGCATGAAGGAGTACACGGCGCTCTCCAAGAAGATCCCCGCCCTGGAAGAGGAGTGGATGGAGCTCACGGAGAAGATCGAGGCCGCCAATGCCTAGCGCCTCGCACGACAACGCGCCCAAGGCCCTTCTCGGCGCCGTCGGGTTCGCGTTCCGCGTGGCCGCATGGGCCGTCTGCGCCCTGGTGGTGGCCGATATCTTCCTCACCGGGCCCGCCCGCTCGGCCGTGCTGCCGCTTAACACGCTGCTCGCCCGGGCCATACCCGAGGCCATCAGCGGCTCGCTCGTCATCTCGACCCCCCTCGGCGGGGCCTTCCGCGGCGACTTCGCCATCGTTGCGGTACTCTTCTTTTTGATCGATTGGGTTTTCTGCAAGATTGCGTCCTCGCTGCGTTGATGCCGCGAGAGGGGAGTTACGCGTGAGTTCTCTTTCCACGTTCTCCATCGGGAGGGTGGCGACCATCGCCATCACCGTCGTGCTCGTCATGTTCTCGGCCACGCTGCACGAGATCGCGCACGGCTACGCGGCGCTCAAGTGCGGCGACGCCACCGCCAAGGAGGCCGGGCGCCTCACGCTGAATCCCGCGGCGCACTTCGACGGCTTCGGCTCCTTCGTCCTGCCGCTGGCCATGGCCCTCTTGGGCGGCCCCATGTTCGGCTTCGCGAGGCCCGTTCCGTACAACCCTCGCAGGCTCAAGAACCCCGCCCGCGACGAGGTCGTCGTCGCCTTGGCGGGGCCTGTCTCGAACATCCTGCAGGCCCTCGTCGGCACGGCCATTTTCGGCGCCATCTGGTCCGCGAGCGCTTCTCTGCAGGGCCTCTTCGGGTCCGCGGCCATCGTCTGGGTGCTGCGCGTCTTTACCACCTACATCTACGTGAACCTCTCGCTCGCGTTCTTCAATCTGATCCCCTTCCCGCCGCTCGACGGCTCGAAGGTCGTGATGCCGCTGCTCAAGGGCGAGGCGAAGCAGAGGTATTACCAAATCCAGGCCTACGCCATGCCGGTGCTCATCGCCGTGCTCTACGTGCTGCCGAGCTTCCTGGGCATCGACCCCGTCGGCGCCTACCTCAACTTCACCGCGGGCAACATCTACGACCTGCTCATCGCGGCGGTGATGTAGGTGTCCTACAAGGTCCGCACGCAGGCCTTCTCCGGGCCCTTCGACCTGCTGCTGCAGCTCGTCACGCGCCAGAAGGTGACCATCGGCTCCATCGCCATCGCCGAGGTGGCCAACCAGTACCTCGAGGAAGTCGAGCGCATGCGCGACCTCGACCTCGACGTGGCGAGCGACTTCGTGCTCGTGGCCTCGACGCTCCTGGACATCAAGGCGGCCTCCCTCGTCCCCGACGAGCCCATCGGCAAGAAGAACGACGATTGGGACGACGAGGAGGACGACGACCTCGACGATATGGACCCCGATGAGGCCCGCGAGGTCCTCATCGCGCGCCTCATCGCCTACAAACAGTTCCGCAGCGCGGCGGCCGCGCTCGCCGCGCGAAGCGACGCCGAGGCCCGCATGCACCCAAGGACCGTCGGCGCAGACCCCGAGTTCCTCGGCCTCATGCCCGATTACCTCGAGGGCGTGAGCCTGCGGAGCCTGGCCGTCATCTGCGCGGACATCGACTGCAAGCGCGAGACGTTCCTGCTCGAGAGCGAGCACATCGCGCCGAAGCGCCTGCCGGTGGCGCTCACCATCGCCTCGGTCGACCGCCTCGTGCGCTCGCGCAGCCACGTGACGTTCACTGAGCTCGTGGGCGAGAACTCGACGCCTGAGGTCATCGTGGCCAACTTCCTCGCGATCCTCGAGCTCTACAAGCG
>CAVDQW010000039.1:0-6237 GCA_963610995.1 bacterium
GAGCAGGCCCGCATCGCGGACTTTCTGGACGCGAAGTGCGCCGAGGTCGACCGCGCCGTATCCGCCGCCGAGCAGTCCATCCAGGAGTACAAGGCCTACCTATCCTCGCTTGTTGATGAGGCGTTTTCGAGCGCAGCCGACTATGTGAAGCTGGCCCGAATCTCAACGTTGATTACTGATGGTGATCATCAGGCTCCCGCTAGATCGGATTGCGGGATTCCTTTCCTAGTAATCTCAAACATCTCAAAAGGCTACATCTCATTCGAGGACACTGATTTTGTTACGAAAGAGTATTACGAAACAATTCCCGTGGTACATAGAGCCCAAAAAGGAGACCTGCTTGTTTCGGTGACCGGAAGTTACGGAATTCCAGTTCTCGTCGATACGGACGAGCGTTTTTGCTTCCAGCGTCACATTGCTCTAGTTAGGCCGACGATTGATCCGGCGTATGTGAGGTTTGCGATGCTGACGAGTGGCTTTCGGAGCTACTGCGACGGGGTCGTAACGGGCGCCGCGCAAAAGACGCTAACGCTTACGGCGCTGAGGGCAGCGAGAATTCCCAGGATGGACGCTATTGATGAGGCCCGTCTTGTCGAATTCCTTACTCGTAAGGAAACGCAGATCAATGAGGCCATCGCAGCCAAACAGGCCATCATCGACGAGCTCAAATCATACAAGCAGTCCCTCATCTACGAGGCCGTCACCGGCAAGCTGGAGGTGTAGCGCATGGTCGCGCAAACCAAGGAGAAGAACCTCGAGGAGGACATCGAGGCGTTCCTGTGCTCGGAGGCCGGCGGCTACCTCAAGTGCGACGATCACCACTCGCTGCTCTACGTGGAGGACGGCACGTACCAGATGGTCGATGGCGGCTACATGGCCCACCGCAACCGCGCCCTGGACGCCGCCACGCTGGTGAGCTTCGTGCAGGCCACGCAGCCCAAGGCCTGGGAGCGCTTCGAGCGCATGTGCAACTCCGACCCGGTGGCCAAGTTCGCAAAGGTCTTCTCCGACGCGGTGGACGCCGACGGCATCGTCGGCGTGCTCAAGCACGGCTTCAAGCACCGCGGCATCCAGTTCAAGGTGGCCTACTTCAGGCCCGAGAGCGGCCTCAACGAGACCGCGGCCAACCGCTACGCCAAGAATGTGTGCCGCTGCATCCGCCAGTTCCACTTCGCGGAGACGGGCAACCAGACCATCGACGTCGTGCTCGACGTCAACGGCATCCCCGTGGTGGGCCTGGAGCTCAAGGACCAGTTCACCGGCCAGGACGTGGAGGACGCCGAGCGCCAGTGGCGCGAGGACCGCGACCCGCGCTGCACGTGCCTCAAGTTCAACAGCCGCATGGTGGCCTTCTTCGCCGTGGACCTTGAGAACGTCTGCATGACCACCAAGCTGGAGGGCGAGAAGACGTTCTTCCTGCCCTTCAACCAGGGCTCGGCCGGCGCCGGCAACGACGGCGGCGCGGGCAACCCCGCCAACCCCAACGGCTACGCCACGAGCCACCTGTGGGAGGTGGCGCTGCAGAGGGACAGCCTGCTCGACATCCTCAACAAGTTCCTGCACCTGGAGGTGAAGGAGGAGACCGAGCTCGACGCGCGCGGCCGCGAGGTCAAGCGCAAGAAGCAGCGCATCATCTTCCCGCGCTACCACCAGCTGGACGCCGTGCGCCGCGTGCTGGCCGACGTCTCCGCCAACGGCACCGGAAAGAACTACCTCATCCAGCACTCTGCGGGCTCGGGCAAGTCCAACAGCATCGCCTGGACGGCCTACCGCCTGGCGTCGCTGTTCGTGGACGACGAGCCGCTCTTCGACTCGGTAGTGGTGGTGACCGACCGCCGCGTGCTGGACACGCAGCTGCAGGAGACCATCTCGGGCTTCGACCACGCGGTGGGGTCGGTCGTCACCGTCGGCAAGGACAAGACGTCTGCCGACCTGCGCGACGCCATCAACGACGGCAAGCGCCTGATCGTCTCCACCCTGCAGAAGTTCCCCGTGATCTACCAGCAGGTGGAGAGCGAGGGCAAGCGCTTCGCCGTCATCGTGGACGAGGCCCACTCGTCGCAGAGCGGCACGAGCGCCCTCAAGCTCAAGAGCGCGCTCGCCGACAAGCGCGACGCCCTGGAGGAGTACGCCGAGATAGAGGCAGAGGCCGAGGAGGCCGCCGCCGACTGGGAGGACGAGCTGGCCGAGGAGCTGGCGAGCCACGGCCGGCACCAGAACCTCACCTTCGTGGCGTTCACCGCCACGCCCAAGGCCCAGACGCTCGAGATCTTCGGCGACGAGGCCGCCGACGGCTCGTTCCACCCGTTCCACGTGTACTCCATGCGCCAGGCTATCGAGGAGGGGTTCATCATGGACCCGCTCGCCAACTACGTGAGCTACTCCGAGGCCGTGGAGCTGGCCAAGACCGTGCCCGACAACCCCGACGTGCCCAGCAGCCCCACGCTCAAGCTGCTGCGCAAGTACAAGGAGCTGCACCCCTACGCCCTGGGCCAGAAGGCCGAGCTTATCGTGGAGACGTTCCGCAACGTGACGCGCACGAAGATAAAGGGCAAGGGCAAGATGATGGTGGTCACCGCCTCGCGCCTGGCCACGGTGCGCTACTACCACGAGATCAAGCGCTACATGCAGAAGAAGGGCTACGACGACATGGAGGTGCTGGTGGCCTTCTCGGGATCCATCCAGGACCCCAAGGACGGCGCCGAGGGCCCCGAGTACACCGAACCCTCCATCAACGTGGGCCACGACGGCAAGCGCGTGGCCGAGAGCCAGACCAAGGCCGAGTTCCACAACTACGGCGACGTGCTGGTGGTGGCCGAGAAGTACCAGACGGGCTTCGACGAGCCGCTGCTGCACACCCTGGTGGTGGACAAGAAGCTCAAGGACGTCAAGGCCGTGCAGACGCTCTGCCGCGTGAACCGCATCCACCCCGACAAGGAGGACACCTACATCCTGGACTTCGTGAACAAGCCCGAGGACATCCGGGAGGCCTTCGAGCGCTTCTACACCGAGACCTCTCTCACCGAGCAGATCAACACCGACCTGCTCTACCGCGTGCAGGCCGAGATCCGCGGCTACGGGCTCTACGACGACGGCGACATCGAAGCCGCGGCCAAGGTCGTGTTCACCGACGGCAAGGGCAAGCAGGCCAGGAACGTGCAGGGCCAGCTCGCCGGCGTGCTGAAGCCCGCCGTGGCCCGCTACAACGACCTGGACGACGTCGCCCGCTACCAGGTGCGCCGCAAGGTGCGCAGCTTCTGCAAGTGGTACGGCTACGTGACGCAGATCGTGCGCATGTTCGACCGCGACCTGCACAAGGAGTACGTGTACCTGAGCTACCTGCGCCACCTGCTCAAGGCCGAGAAGATCCCGGTGGAGGCCGTGGACGACAAGGTGGAGATGCGCTACTACAAGCTCAAGCGGGAGTTCGAGGGCAGCATCTCCCTGGAACCGGGCAAGGGCGAGCTGGAGCCGGCCGGCGGCGGCAAGGGCAAGGTGCTGGACAAGAAGCGCGACCCGCTGCAGGTGCTCGTGGACAAGTTCAACGAACAGTGGGCCGGCGACTTCACCGACGGCGACCGCGTGGTCATCGACACGCTGTGGAAGCGCATCGCCGACAACCCGCAGGTGGCCGAGACCATACGCCGCGATGGCAAGCAGGTGTTCGAGAGCAGCGTGCTGCCCAAGGTCTTCGAAGAGGAGGCCATGCGAGCCTACACGGAGAGCACCGACTCCTTCAGCAGCCTCTTCGAGGACAGCGCCAAGTACCGCGCCATGATGAGCGCGATAGGCCAGCTGCTGGTGGAGAAGTTCAAGTAGGGGAGAGGTTTGGATATGAGGGGCCCGCAAGCGCTTGCAAAGCGGGCGTGGTTAGAACGAGGGGGTAGCGCATGAGAGGCGACGCAAAGCCGCTGGTGAAGATGATGCAGGGCGCGGAGACGCGCTTCGTCATCCCGGTTTACCAACGCAACTACGACTGGAAGCGCGAGCAGTGCAAGCGACTCTTCGACGACCTCGAGGAGGTCGTGCACGAGGGGCGCTCGTCGCACTTCTTCGGCAGCATAGTCTCAAAGTCCGACATGGAGCGCCGTATCCTCATTGACGGCCAGCAGCGTGTGACGACCACGTTCGTGCTTCTCGCCGCGCTGTGCAAGCAGATCGAGGCCGGTGCAATAGAGTCCGAGAACCCGGAGAAGACGGCGCGCTACGTCAGGAACCAGTGGCTCATCGACGAATACGACGACGTCGAGAAGCTCAAGCTCAAGCTCGTGAAGGGCGACCAGCAGGCCTTCAGGAGCGTCGTCGAGGGCGACCCGGACAAGCTCGTGGATGGCTCCAACGTCACGGAGAACTACCGCTACTTCCTGGAGCGCATCTCCCAGACCGACCTCACCGCCGAGGAGCTGCGCGATGCCATCAGGGCGCTCGAAGTGATCGACATCGGCCTGGAGCAGGGCGACAACGCCCAGCTTATCTTCGAGAGCCTCAACTCCACGGGCCTGGACCTCTCCGAGGGCGACAAGATCCGCAACTACGTCCTCATGGACCTGCCCGAGAAGACCCAGGAGGAGTGCTACGACAAGTACTGGAACCCCATCGAGGTCAACACCGATTACGACGTGAGCTCCTTCATCCGCGACTACCTGGCGGCCGTCACCCGCAAGACGCCGGCCATCAGGCGCGTCTACCACGTCTTCCGCGAGTTCGCCGCCGGCAGGGAGCCGGAGCCGCTGCTCGAGGAGCTGCTGCGCTACTCGAGCGTCTACAAAAAGATCTCCGACGGCAAGGTCGGCTCGGCGGAGGTCGACCCCGTGCTCGGCCGCCTCGGCCTCATGGACATGGGCATCATGAACCCGTACCTGCTAAGCGCCCTCGTCGCCTACGAGGACGGCACCGTCGGCGAGGCGGACCTGGCCGACGCCCTGCGCGCGGTGGAGACCTACCTCTTCCGCCGCTGGGTGGCCTCGGTGCCCACCAACGCCCTCAACAAGGTGTTCGAGATGCTTCACTGGGACGCCATGAGGGGCGTGGCCGACGGCGCCTCATACGCGGACGCGGTCAAGTACGCGCTGCTGCGCCGCGACGGCTCGGGCAGGCTGCCGAACGACGCGGAGTTCAGGGACGGCTACGAGAGGACGAACTTCTACGGCATCGGCCGCTGGCGCTTCTATCTCTACGAGCGTCTGGAGAACGGCGACAGCGTTGAGCGCATGGACGTCGTGGGCATGCTCGAGTCCGGCGCCGCGTCGGTGGAGCACGTGATGCCGCAGACGCTCAGCAAGGCGTGGCGCGACGCGCTCGGCGAGGGCGCCGTCGAGATCCACGAGCGCTGGCTCAACACCCTGGGCAACCTCACGCTCACGGGCTACAACTCCCAGTACTCAAACAGTCCCTTCGCCGACAAGCGCGACATGAAGAACGGCTTCAGGGACAGCGGCTACAGGCTCAACAAGTTCGTCGCGTCCTGCGAGGAGTGGGGCCCCGAGCAGATGGAGGAGCGCTACGAGCGCATGTGGGGGCGCTTCCTCGAGCTGTGGCCCATGCCGGAGACCGCCTACAGGCCCGCGGTGCGCGAGCACGAGTCCCACGGCCTGGACGAGGACTACAGCCTCACCGGCCGCAAGCCCGCCGCCTATACCTTCCTCGGCGCGCGCCACACCACCAAGAACTGGGTCGACATGATCCAGGGCGTGCTCCGCGAACTCTACGTGCTCGACCCGGCGGGAATCCGCACGGTGGCCACGGGCCTCAAGTTCCCCGCCAGGTTCTTCTCCGAGAAGCCGCTCGACTACGGCTTCGAGGTCGGCGGCGGCATCTGGTTCAACCCGGGCTGCTCCACGTCCACCAAGTGCGACGCGCTTCGTCGCGTCATCGACCGCATCGACGGCGTAGAGTACTCCGACCTGACCTTCGAGCTCTACGACGAGAAGGACGGCGTGGAGTAGCTCTTTCGTTCTCGCTTGCATTTGCATTTTCGTGGAGATGTTCAAGTAGCAAAAGGGTGGGAAGGTTGCCTTCCCACCCTTAATTTCATTGGTCATGATTTGCTTGCAGCCAACTACGCCTTCCCGTCACCCTCGCCCTCGCTCAAGATCACACCATGCCTGGCCATCTCCTTGCGCAGCGCGGCGAGCGCGTTGGCGACCTGCTCGAACGTCTCTATCTCCTTCGTGAGCGCGCGGCGCGTCCTATAGGAGTCATACGAATCGGCGCCGTTCGTGTTCAGGAACTTCATGA